>WFLY01000150.1 GCA_009177215.1 Bacillota bacterium | reverse complement strand
GGCGTCATTGGTGTCTGCAACAACCTCGTCCTTCAGTTTTATTACCTCTACAAGTAAATCCTGACCATTTTGATTTTTAGCCAAAAGAGCATTTGATTCCTCAGAAATTTCACTTAAAATGGTGTTTACGGAATCAATGGACTCATTTGCTTCATTCATGCTGGCAGTGGTTTCCTCAATAATAGCAAGATTGGAAGTGCTTAAATCGGCTAGATTGCCGGCATAATCCATCAAGTTCTGGGAAATGTGTGCAAGCTCTACGTCAAAAGAACTAAGAGAAGCAACGGTGTCCAAAAGCTCCTTTGCTGTGTCTGCCATTCTCTTTTCATTTTCATAGAGTCTTTGAAATTCTGCATTATTTGCAGTAGTTGTGTTATTTTTTTTTGATAATTTCATCGTTTGAAGCTCCCTTCTAAAGTGAGGAATAGTATGCTTATATATTACCATTTTTCAAACACTTTAGCAATGAATTCTTTTAATGTTCAACAATATTTTATTATAAATAGAGTATTTTATATAGAAAGGTGACCTAAAAAGCCAGAAATAAAGCAGTAGAATTGTGGAAATGCTCGTAGCAGCAAAGGTGAAATATTAATGATTAACATATAAACAGAAGACGCTATAAAGCAGCCCCTGCATGTAACATATCTGTGATTTTTTTGTGTAAATCGGTAAGAGTCTCTTTAGTAGGGCGATAATTAATCTTTGCACCCTCCATGCAAATATGAAAACCGCATTCCTGCAATTCCTTTTCCACAAGACCGACGCTCTGTCCGCCCCAGCCGTATGAACCGAAAGCAAAGGCTTCTCTATCCTTGGGTGAAAGCCCCTTCAAATAGCATAGAAAGGCGGCAACGGAAGGGAGCATTTGGTTGTTTAAGGTGGGTGAACCTACAGCAATATATTTACTGGTTAGTACCTCCGGTACAATATGGGAAGGGTGTGTACCCTTTAAATCATAAAGCTTGGAGGCAATACCGTTTTCACGGAAAGCATCAACAATTGTCTGTGCCATCATTTCAGTGGAATGCCACATGCTGTCAAAAATAACAATAGCATCTGACTTAGGAGCATTCTCGCTCCACTTATCATAAGCGTCCAAAATATCGGNAATGTNCTTTCTCCAGATGACGCCATGGCTGGGAGCNATGATGGCGGGAGATAANNCGCATACTGTCTCCCATGCTTTGCGTGCCTGACGACCGTAGCACATGACAATATTAGCATAATAGCGCTTTGCCTCATAGAGAGCGAGGGAAAGATCTACCTCCTCATCAAAAAGAGCAGTTGTGGCAAGATGCTGACCAAAGGCATCGTTTGAAAAAAGTATTTTGTCCTCAGGGCAATAGGTAACCATATTGTCGGGCCAGTGCAGCATGGGCGTTGCCACAAACTGGAGGGTACGCCTGCCTAAGGATAAGCTTTCTCCGCTTTTTACAGTCTTTACGTTTAAATTGCCATAATAGGCAGTAAGCCCCTTCTCTCCGGAAATGGCGATAGTGTAAATTTCGGCGTTAGGACATAAGGCGCGCATAGCGGGCAGGCCGCCGGAGTGATCCGGTTCCACATGGTTGGATATAATAATATCTATTTTTTCGGGAGCAATAACGGCACTGATATGGTCGATAAGCTCTTGAGTAAAAGGCGCTTTGACCGTGTCGATCAGCGTTACCTTTTCATCTAATATCAGATAAGCGTTGTAGGAGGTGCCGGAGGGAGTTTCATAGCCGTGAAAATTGCGGATATTCCAGTCTACGGCCCCTACCTCATAAATATTTTCTGCAATCTCGTATGCTTTCATTTGTGTTCTCCTTATAGAAATTTTATAATAATTATATTATTACATTATAGTAACATACGAAAAGAAAAGCAAGCGACATTTCGTGATAATGAATTGCCTAGCAGGTGCCTTCCATTTCCGGAGCAAACAGCATTTCCAGCTTTTTTAAATGGGCGTAGCGCTCTCTTGATAGCCTTGCGGCTGTCTCGAAAAGCTCCGAGGCCTCCTTGGGGCGTAGGCGTTTTAAAACATCATAGCGGATTTCTCCGGCTAGAAATTCTTCATAGTCAATATTAGGCTCTTTGCTGTCCAAAATAAAGGGGTTTTTATTCTGCTCCTTTAAAGTGGGATTGAAACGGAATAAGTGGAAATAGCCGGCGTCCACAGCTTTTTTTTCTTCATGCTGAGTGCTTCCAAGACCAGATCTGATACCGTGGGCAATGCAGGTGGCATAGGCGATAATAAGGGAGGGTCCGGGATATTCGGCTGCCTCCGTGATTGCCTTGATGGTCTGGGCGTAGTCCGCGCCCATGGCAATCTGAGCCACATATACATTACCGTAGGTCATGGCAATTGCCGCTAAATCCTTTTTCCGGGTTGTCTTTCCGCCGGTGATAAATTTGGCGGTGGAGCCCATGGGAGTTGCCTTTGACGCCTGTCCGCCGGTATTGGAGTAAACCTCTGTATCCAGCACAAGAATATTGATATTCCTGCCGCTTGCCAGAATATGATCCAGACCGCCAAAGCCGATGTCATAAGCCCAGCCGTCGCCGCCGATAACCCATTGTATCGTGTCGTGGGAGTGAACCTTCNGTGCCATGAGNATACNGAAGCCGAATTCCGCGGCATCCTCAAACAGAGNGTTAGACCACGCAGGCCCGCATCCGTGCTCGTCCACGGTGTAAGCGGTGGAAGGAGAGGAATTTGCCCNGATGGAANAGNAGCCCGTGGCGTTGGCAATATACATTTTGTTTCCAAACAGTTGTGTCAGAAGCTTTACATAGGGTGTTTCCCCACAGCCTGCGCAGGCTCCCGAAAATTCCATGAGAGGACGCAGAAACTGGCTGCCCTTTACGGTCTGTGACTTGAACATTTCCACGGCATCCTGCTTTGGAGGAATGGATTTACCGTAGTCAAAGTATTCCTGTTTTTCGCGATGCTCGTGGATGGGAAGCATTTCCAATGCCTTATGCCCCTGCTTTCCGGGGCATACGCCCACACAGGAACCGCAGCCGGTACAGTCCACCTGTGAGACATTGACGGAAAAAGTATATTCGGGCATTCCCACCATTGGTAAGGCGGGCATGCCTGCGGGGGCGTTCCTTTGTTCTTCTTTTGTCATGACCGTGGGGCGAATGACGGCATGAGGACATACGAAAGAGCAGCGGTTGCATTGGATACAGTTTTCAGGCTTCCATACCGGTATTTCCGTGGTGACGTTACGGCGTTCGTGGGCGGTGCTTCCGGGAGGGGTATATCCGTCAGCATAAGGCACAAAGGCGGATACGGGAAGATTATCTCCCCGCTGGTCTGTAATGGGCTGCTGTAGATTTTTTACATAGGAAATCAATTCGGGTGAACCGGGAAGCACAGGATTGTCCAAGGTGTCTTCGGAAGAGTCTAAATCAGCCCATTCAGTGGGAATACTTATTTCAATCAGTTCCGAAAAACCTCTGTCTATTGCCTCATAGTTCATTTGTACGATATTGTCTCCCTTTTTTCCGTAGCTTTGCAATGCCGCATCCTTCATCAGTTTTTTTGCCTCTTCAGAAGGCAGGATACCGGATGCCGCAAAAAACGCTGCCTGTAAAATGGTGCTGATTTTACTGTTTAACCCTACCTCCTTACCGATACGAACCGCATCGATCAAAATCAACCTGATGTGATGCTTGGCAAGATAGGTTTTCACCTTTCGAGGAAGATAATCCTCCAGCTCACGCTCCTTATAGTAACAGTTTAATAGGAAAATACCGCCGTCCTTGACCTCCTGCACCATATCATATTTGTGAAGATATACGGGGTTGTGGCACGCCACAAAATCCGCTTCCTTCACTAGGTAGGTGCTGCGTATAGGACTTTCACCGAAGCGCAGGTGAGAAATGGTAAGTCCTCTGGATTTCTTGGAGTCATATTCAAAATATCCCTGTACAGTCTTGTCACTGTTGTTGCCGATGATTTTCACGATGTTTTTGATGGCGCTGACAGTGCCGTCTCCCCCCAGACCCCAGAATTTGCAGGAAATAATATCCTTTGGGGTAGTGGAAGTTATTTTATGAAGCGGCAGGGAAAGACCTGTGACATCATCCTCAATACCTACCGTAAAGAACTTTTTCTGCTGATTGTGGTATACGGCAGCAATCTGGGCAGGAGTGGTATCCTTGGAACTTAATCCGTATCTGCCGCTGAAAAGAGGAATAGTCTGAAAAGGACTGTCCTGTAATGCGGCAAGCACATCCAGATAAAGAGGTTCGCCGATTGTGCCCGGCTCCTTGGTACGGTTGAGCACGGTAATCTGCTCTACCGTATCGGGTATCACGCTTAGCAGATGGGAGGCGCTGAAGGGACGGTACAGGTGAACCGCAATCAGACCGAATTTTTTATCGGGAGCAGAATCAATATATTCCTTAATGGTTTCGCAGACGCTACCCATGGCAACAATGACATGAGAGGCATCAGAAGAACCATAATAGTCAAAAAGTCCGTAATTGCTTCCCAATTTCCGGTTGATTTTTTCCAACTGCTTCTCAACTATTTGGGGAAGCGCCATATAGAAGGGATTGCTTGCCTCCCTTGCCTGAAAATAAATGTCGGGATTTTGTGCGGAGCCATAGACACGTGCATGTTCGGGATGAATGGCACGTTCACGAAAGCGCTTTAACGCAGCTTGTGCCTCTTCGTCAAATAGCTCGATGAAATCTTTCTGTTCCCAAATATGGATTTTGTGCAATTCATGGGAGGTTCTAAAGCCGTCAAAAAAATTCAGGAATGGAATGCTTCCGCACAGGGCGGACAAGTGTGCTGCGGGAGATAAATCCATAACCTCCTGAACACTGCTTTCCGCAAAAATAGCGGCTCCCGTCTGGCGGCAGGCATAAATATCGGAGTGGTCGCCGAATATGGATAGGGCATGGGTAGCAATGGTTCTTGCGGCAACATGAATAACGCCGGGCAGCAGTTCGCCGGCAATGCGATAAATATTGGGGATCATTAAGAGCAGACCCTGAGAGGAGGTAAAGGTAGTGGCGAGAGCGCCTGCAAGAAGCGCTCCGTGGACTGCGCCTGCAGCTCCTGATTCCGACTGCATTTGTGAGACTACCAGTGGTTGGTCAAAAATATTTTTTCTGTCATTTCCTGCCCATTCGTCCACAAGCTCCGCCATAGGAGATGAAGGAGTGATAGGGTAGATTGCCGCAGCTTCACTATAGGCATATGCAACATGAGCCGCAGCCTGATTGCCGTCCATGGTTTTTTGTGAACGTTTATTTTCCTGATGATACATTTTAATCCTCGTTTCTGCGCTGTTTATAACGACTCAGCAGGCTGAGCCAATGCGCGTTAAGTAATATATAGTCAGCATTTCCAAATTCAAAGTCTATTATTCTGATAGTATTTTATTCCCGGAAAAAAGAATGTGGTGGTAAAAATGCATAAAAAACTAAAATCAATATATTAGTGATTTGTTAAATGCTATATTTGTGCAAAGAAGGGAACAACTCTCATTACTGAGTGCATATTGGGAAATTATCTTGTGGACGAAGGAAAAATATCCAAGGAGCAGCCTGCTCAAGAATTTGGCGAATGCCGCCAGAGNAAAAAGGGGCTGCCGCTTCACGAATTTTTNNTCGTTAANGCGACAGNCNCTTAAATATTTGCTTATTATTTTAGGAAACCGTTTACAATCTGTGCTTCTGCTTCTTCCTCAGTCAGACCGAGGGTCATGAGTTTGATAATCTGTTCCCCCGCTATTTTGCCTATAGCCGCCTCGTGAATCATTGCCGCATCGAGGTGATTTGCCGTAACCTCCGGGATGGCGCTGATTTTGGCATTGTCCATAATAATGGCATCGCATTCGGAATGAGCGGCGCAACGGTTATTGCCGTTCATTTTGGAGACAAAGAGCTGGTAGGAGTTTTCCTTTGCCACGGAACGTGAGATTAGGTTGGCGCTGGAATCAGCTCCGTCTAATTCCACCTGAAAGTGTGACTCGGCATGTTGGGAGCCGTGCGTCATCAGTCTTTCCGTGATAACCAGCTTAGCACGGTCGCTCAATTTGGCGTTGGTGATACGTTTGGTGNAATCCACGCCGCGGATTTGGACAGTTTCCATTTCCATANAGCTGNNTTCCNCAAGCTCTACTATAGTTTGAGGATTCATAACGCGCTCACCGTTACCGTCNCCGCTGCCATAATGCTTTNCTACATATTTTATATGAGAGTTCTTTCCGANATAGAAAGCATGTATGCCGTCATGTCTGCTTTCATTATCACCGCTGTTGTGAATACCGCAGCCGGCAACAANGGTTACATCNCAGTCATCNCCNACANAAAAATCATTGTACACCANTTCGGTCAATCCGCTTTGNCTTAACNCANCNGGTATGTGCNCACTTTCTTTTTTGGTGCCCGACCTAATGATAATATCAATGCCCTGTTTATCTTCTTTGGTAACAATGTCGATATGAGCAGTGGTGGCACGCCCTACGCTCTCGCCGTTGGCGCGGATATTATAGGCGCCGGCGGGTACCTCATGCAGCCCGGCAATCTGCTCTAATAAATTTTTTTGTATTTCGTCCATATTTTGCACCAAGCCTCAAGCGAAAATGCTTGCATTTTCATTTGAGGTGCAAACACAAAGGGTGAAAGAGGTGTTTGCATAATTATCCCTTTCTTTCTTTTTTCTTTCACTCTTTATTTTTTGTCATTCTTCCTCCGTATTCAATACATGCTGCCGCAGCGACTTTTGTTGCATTTTGGCGATTTATGGTTTAGGAGTGGGCAATAACGTTATTGGTAAAATTTACAGCTGCCTGTGCTGTTTAACAGCTCGGGCAGGATTTCCTCCTTACGTCCTCTGGATGCAATTTTACCGTCTGAGACAACCACGATTTCATCAGCAATATTTAAGATGCGCTCCTGATGGGAAATGATAATCAGAGAATTATTGCGTGCCTCGTGCATTTCCTCAAATACCTTGATTAAATTGTTAAAGCTCCAAAGGTCGATACCTGCCTCGGGTTCGTCAAAAACGGAAAGGGGAGAGTTGCGGGCAATAATGGTGGCGATTTCAATACGTTTTAACTCACCGCCGGAAAGACTGCCGTCTACATCCCGATTGATATAGTCTCTGGCGCAAAGACCAACCTTGGACAAATACTCGCAGGCGCCGTTGGTACTTAAGCTGTTGCCGGAGGCGAGGGCAATTAAATCTTTTACCTTGATGCCTTTGAAACGAACCGGCTGTTGGAAAGCGAAGCTGATGCCTAATTTGGCGCGTTCCGTGACATCCATATCGGTAATATCGGTGCCGTTAAATAAAATGGTACCGGAGGTAGGTTTTTCGATACCCATAATCAATTTGGCGAGAGTGGATTTGCCGCCTCCGTTGGGGCCTGTAATTGCAATAAATGTGTGGTCATCAAACTTAAGATTTATATTTTTTATAATCTCCTTTTGAGAAATATCCTTGTCAGATACCTGAAAGGAGAGATTTTGTAACTCAAGCATGTTATAAGTCCTCCTGAAAATATTATGTCTGTAGTATGCTGTAGTATGGCATAGCCTGCGACTGTCATAGCCCTTCGATCATGAGATATTTCATAAAAAAGGCTTTGTGCGAAATGTCTCATGGACAAACTGCTACAATTATATCATAAAAATGTATAAATAGCATACCATGTTTAAAAGAAATATGCTATAATATTATAATAATTATGTATAAGGAAAATTTTCAACACCAAGGAGGAGAATTTCATGAAACTATCAGAAAAGGCTTACATTAATAGGTTTGCTATTATGGGGCATGGCATTATTGCTGCCGTACTGTTTTTGGCGTATGCGCTGGAGCTGTTTAAGGGCGCGCGTACAATAGGGTACTTTATGATAATGGCAGCCTTGACGGTACTTCCGGTGATTGCGGAATTAGTGGTTTACATAAAGAATAAAGAAAGCATGGCAATACGTCACATTTTGGCGATAACTTACAGTATCATGTATGTTTTTGCTATTTTTACGACAAATAGTATTTTGACATTCACCTACATATTTCCCATTCTGATGATTGTCACAGTGTATTCAGATGTTGTGCAATGTCTTACAATCGGTGTGGCAGCAGTGTTGAGTAATATCATTTATGTGGCATATCATGCATTGACCGTAGGCTATCTGTCAACAGAGGTTCCCGATGTTGAGATTCGGGTATTATGTACACTGTTGGTGGTGATTTATATGGTAAGGACTACCTTGGCCAATAAGAAGATTAACGGTGAAAAATTGTCAAATATCAATAAACAAAAGGAAAAAACAGATGAAATGCTGCATATGATCCTGACGACTTCTGACAGTATGATCACGGGGATTGCCGAGACTACCGATAAGATGAAGCTTTTGGGAGAATCCGTGAGTCATATTCATGATTCTATGAGTGAGGTGTCCATGGGAAGTACTGAGACGGCAGAGTCCATACAGAATCAGATGGAGCAGACAGAGAAGATTCAAGGTCATATTGTCAGAGTAAAGGATACTACGCAGGCTATTGAGAAAAATACTGATGAGACTGTGAGAATGGTTGAGGAAGGCAGAAAGCAGATGGAAGCCCTTGCGGAGCAGGTGGAGGAATCCATGCAGGCAAATAATCAGGTTCTTGAGAAGATGGAGGAACTCAATGAATACACTAAAAAGATGAATATCATCATTGAGACTATTACCAGTATTGCCGGAAGTACCGGAATGCTTGCCCTGAATGCAAGTATTGAAGCTGCAAGAGCGGGAGAAGCCGGCAAAGGTTTTGCGGTAGTTGCTGGAGAAATATCAGGTCTGGCAAGTCAGACCAAGACTGCAACCGTAAATATCACCGATTTGATCACTCATATTAATCGTGAACTGGAGGAGGTTTCCGCTGCGGTTGATGTGGTTACAAGAAGCAATCAGGAGAATGCCGACAGTACTAAGATGGTAAGAGAGAATTTTACCGGTATCGCCCAAGGAACGGAGAGCGTCTGTGGACAGACAAAGGAGCTTGGAGATATCGTATCGGCACTGGAACAAGCAAATGCAGATATTGTGGATAAAATCCAAACGATTTCCGCTATTACCCAGCAGGTTTCAGCTCATGCCAATGAGACCTATGAGGCATGTGAGGCCAATAGCGAGATGGTAGATAAAGTAGCGGTGATTGTAGAAAATCTGAATAAAGAAGCAGAGAAGCTAAAAGCAATTAAGTAAGNTATAGTAACAGTTCATCCANGCNTATTCATAANTCACCAGAATATACATTTTGCTAATTATGTAACAAATTGCACAATCAACTTTGCGTGGCTGAACTGTTACAAGCTATAAAAAAGTAAAAAAGTTATAAAAAAAGTAAAAAAATACTTGACTTTTTTACTTAAAAAAGTTAAAATATTTAATGTTGTAGGCGGTCATGCCTAATACTTTAGATGTGTGCGTTTAGCTCAGCTGGATAGAGCGTTTGGCTACGGACCAAAAGGTCGGGGGTTCGAATCCTCTAACGCACATTACAATGTGCATTTGTGTACGTTACTGTTATGGAACGCAGGAAGCTCTCAGAGAGGGTATTTCTGTGTTTTTTATTTTAATTTCAGGATGCTGCGGGGAACCGTTGACGGATATTGACTTAAATGTACCTTGCCGCTTGAGCGTAGCTGAACCGTTGCTGGAGTGGCGCTATAAAGTATTTTTATGGATTGCTTTATATTGGTAAAAAAAGTATAATAATGACGTATGAAATACAAAGGTTGAGAGCCGCAAGGCGGCAGAAACGGAGGAGTATATGGCTCAGTTAAAGGGAAGTAAGACAGAGAAGAATTTGATGGAGGCGTTTGCCGGCGAATCCATGGCACGTAACAAATACACCTATTTTGCATCTAAGGCAAAGAAGGAGGGTTATGTGCAGATTGCAGAGATTTTTGAGGAGACGGCGGCTAATGAGAAGGAGCATGCAAAAATTTGGTATAAGCTTTTGAATGACGGAATCGGTTCCACCCCCGAGAATTTAAAGGCAGCTGCAGAGGGTGAAAATTTCGAGTGGACAGATATGTATGCTACCTTTGCCAAGGAGGCAAGAGAAGAGGGATTTGATGATATTGCAGCACTGTTTGAGGGTGTGGCGGCAATTGAGAAGGAGCATGAGGAGCGTTATAAGAAGCTGTTGTCCAACATTGAGGAGGACATTGTGTTCTCAAAGGATGGCGATACCATCTGGAAATGTAAGAATTGCGGACATATCTGTATTGGTAAGCAGGCGCCTGAGGTATGCCCTGTCTGCAATCACCCTCAGTCCTATTTTGAGGTAAAGGCTGAGAATTATTAAGCGGCGGGCATGAAGGCGGCAATGGGAAGCAGATGAAGTACAACAAAAGTGAAGTATCCGTTAACAACCGTATCTGCAAGCGATGTCTCACCAGAGAGCTCGCGGAACAGGGAGAAAATTTTCAATATCTGAGGGAATATATCGAAAATCTTGATATGGACGTAAAGGCACCGGCGGAGCTTTACGAGGAGAGGCTTGCGGTCTGCAAGGAATGCGATTTCCTGCTTCAGGGAATGTGCAGGAGTTGTGGCTGTTATGTGGAGCTTCGGGCGGCGGTGACGAAGAATAGCTGTCCTTATAAGAGGTGGTAGAAATNCTGAATAAGTAAAACAGCAGGAATCCTCTGTAAAGTAAGGGAATTGATATGTGGACAATTCTCTTGCTTACAGGGGATTTTTGGTAACAGTTCAGCCATGACTTGCAAATGAAATAAAAGATGAGCCGCACAAGCGGCGTCAGATGCGAAGCAGCTGTTTTATGAATGCATAAGGCTGAACTGTTACGATTTTTGACTTAGCCGGTTAAGAAACGGGAGCAATTTTATCCCATGATAACCTCTACGGAAACTTCCTTCTTGGAAGAGTCATGAGGAATGATATTGCCTGCAACCTCAATACCGTCAACCAACATTTTTGCAATACCCTTTTGTACATTCTGAGGATTTTTCACTTGAATGCGGTAGACAGTATTCCGATAGCATCTGGTGAGTGTAAAATCGCCAAAGCCCGAGGGAACGCAGGGATTAATCTGCAGTCCGTTGTGGGTGGGATACACGCCCAGAATGTACTGTGAAATATTTACAAAAGTCCAAGCGGCAGTGCCGGTCAGCCAGCTGTTTTTAGCCTCGCCATGTCTGGGAGCGTCCTTTCCGGCAACCATTTGGGAGTATACATATGGCTCGGTGCGGTGAATTTCACTGATTTCTTCCACATAAGCAGGACAGGTTTTTTTATAAATTTCAAAGGCGCGGTCGCCTCGACCGAGAACCGTTTCGGCAATTGACACCCAAGGATTATTGTGGCAGAAAATGCCGGCGTTTTCTTTATAGCCGGGGGGATAGGAGGAAACCTCGCCCAGCTCCAGATAATAGCGAGTGTAAGCAGGCTGCAAAATCATAACGCCGTATTCGGTATCGAGCTTCTCCTTGACGGAATTCAGGGCTTTTTCGGCAAGCCCTTCTTTTACACCCACTCCCGCAAGTACGCAGAAGCCCTGAGGCTCAATGTAAATCTGTCCTTCCTCGCACTCGTGGGAACCGATTTTGTGACTGTAGGCGTCATAGGCGCGGATAAACCAATCGCCGTCCCAGCCGCTTTCCAAAATAGTATCATACATAATCTGAACTTCTCTGCGGGCATATTCTGCTTCGGCGGTATCGCCCAAAAGCTCCGCGAGCTGTGCGTATTCTTCGCCGTATTTAACAAACATGCCGGCAATAAATACAGATTCCGCAACAGGACCCTCGTTTGGACCAAAGGTCTGGAAGGATTCTCCGGGATGCTCGGAAAAGCAGTTTAAGTTCAGGCAGTCATTCCAATCCGCCCTTCCAATCAGTGGAAGATTGTGAGGACCCTTGTGGGTCACTATGTAGTCGAAGGAACGCTTCAGGTGGTTCATAAGGGGCGCAGCCTTGGTCGCATCGTTATCAAAAGGCACTAATTGAGAGAGGATACTCAAATCGCCGGTCTCCCTGATGTAAGCGCCGGTGCCTGCAATCAGCCAGAGGGGATCGTCATTGAAGCCGCTGCCAATGTCGGAATTGCCCTTTTTGGTAAGGGGCTGGTACTGATGATATGCGCTGCCGTCCTCAAATTGTGTGGAAGCAATGTCAATAATACGTTCTCTGGCCCTGTCGGGAATCAGGTGGACAAAACCCAACAAATCCTGACAGGAATCACGGAAGCCCATACCGCGACCTATACCTGATTCGTAGTAAGAAGCAGAGCGTGACATATTGAAAGTAACCATGCACTGGTATTGATTCCAGATATTGACCATACGGTTTACCTTGTCATCGGAAGAGCGTACCTGATATTTGGACAGAAGACCTTCCCAATAAGCCTTAAGCGTTTGAAAAGCATGGGCTACCGCAGCTTCCGTCTGATAGCGGGAAAGCAGCCGATAGGCTTTTTCTTTATTAATGATGTTGGGCGCCTGCCATTTTTCTTCCTTCTTATTTTCAATATAGGCAAGAACAAATATAAGAGTGCGTTCCTCGCTCGGAGCAAGGGAAATATTCAACTGGTGGCAGGCGATGGGAGACCAGCCGCTTGCCATGGAATCGGTGCACTGACCCTTTTCCACCACAGAAGGAGAAGCGGCTCCTCTGTATTCACCTAAAAAAGCATCTCTTGAAGTATCAAAGCCGTCGATGGGGGCGTTTACGGCATACACACCGTAATGATTGCGGCGTTCACGGTACTCAGACTTATGAAAAATAGCGGAGCCTTCCACTTCTACCTCGCCAATGCTTAAGTTTCGCTGAAAATTCTTCATATCGTCATCGGCATTCCAGAGGCACCATTCCACATAGGAAAAAAGTTTGACGGATTTAGGAGTATTACCGGTGTTCTTTAAAGTAATCTNTGTTACCNNGCAGGTATCCTCCATGGGAACAAAAGTTAAAAGCGAGGCTTCCACATTATCCTTGGAGGAGACAAAACGACTGTAGCCGACACCGTGACGGCATTCATAAGAGTCCAGAGGCGTCTGGGTGGGCTGCCACGCCGGATTCCATACGGTTGCTCCATCCTTTATATAAAAATACTTGCCGCCCATATCGGTGGGAACATTGTTGTAGCGATAGCGGGTCAGACGAAGAAGCTTTGCATCCTTGTAGAAGCTATAGCCGCCGCAGGTATTGGATATTAAAGAAAAAAAATCATTACATCCCAGATAATTGATCCAGGGGAGTGGAGTTTTAGGTGTTGTGATGACATATTCCTTTTGAGCATCATCGAAGTAACCGAATTTCATAGCCGAATCTCCTTTTTCCGTTTTATTATTTAAAGAGTTTAGCGTGCGGGAAATGTAAGGGCTTACATTTTACTTAAACGTTTAAGCAAAGATCAAAAAAACAATGCCTGCACAGCTTTTCTCCATTATTATATTGGAGAAAAATTAGGAATGCAAGATAAAACATAGAAAAATAGGAACTTTTTTTACTGCCGGAAAAAGGCGGTGCGGGAAGAAAAGGGCTTTTTAGGAGAAATTNGTCTATATCTTTAAAAGNACTAAAAATAATTGATAAAAGATAATTGACCAAAATTGCTAAAAAATCCAATTGATTTAGTGCNAANCGNCTATAATATACTGTTAAAAATAACCAAAATTGTAGAAATTATATAATATTAAGTAAAAATAGCTTGCAAAAGCACAACAAATAACATATACTTAAAAGCGAAAACGATTAAGCTTTGCAAGAAAAGAGGTAGTACTGTTGGTTTCCATGAAGGATATTTCCAGAGCGTGTGGTGTCAGTATTGCGACTGTTAGCAAAGCGCTCAATGATCATGGAGATATCAGTGAAGATACTAAGAGGCATATCAGGCAGACTGCAAAGGATATGGGGTATTTTCCTAACTCTCAGGCAAGAGCGCTCAAAACCAATCGAACGCATAATATAGGTGTTTTATTTGTGGATGAAGCGAGGAGCGGTCTTANGCATGATTACTTCGNCTACCTGNTGGACACATTTAAAAGTACGGTAGAGGAGAATGGTTATGATGTGACCTTTATAAACGGAAGTCGTAAAGGGCGTAATCAGTTGTCGATTTTAGAGCATTGCAGATACCGGGGATTTGATGGTGTTATGATTGCCTGTGTGAAGTTCAGTGACCCTGAAGTGGTAGAACTGGTGCACAGCAACATGCCGATTGTGGCAATCGACTACATATTTGATAACGGAATTTCTATTATGTCTGACAATGTAAAGGGTATGCGGGATTTGTTGACCTACATTTACGAGCAGGGGCATCGTCGTGTTGCTTACATTCACGGAGGAGATTCGAGTGTCACCAGAAAGCGTGTTTCTTCCTTTTACAAGACAGCGGAGGAATTAGGGCTTGATATCCCGAAGGAATATGTTAGGGAGATTGCGTACAGAGATGCCAAAGCGGCAGGGGAAGTGACAAGAGAGCTGTTGAAGCTGAAGGAGGCTCCTACCTGTATTATTTATCCGGACGATTTCGCATGTTTTGGCGGTATGACTGTTATCAGGGAGCAGGGATTTCAAATTCCGGAACAGATTTCCGTGGCAGGTTATGACGGTATCAACATTGGGCGATATGTGGAACCGCAGTTGACTACCATAAGGCAGGATACGCACAGATTAGGTTATGAGGCGGCGAAGAAACTGATTGCTTTGATAGAGCGCCCTAAGACCACTCTCAAAGAGCCGGTTTTGATAGGCGGTATTCTTTACACCGGAGGTACGGTGGGCAGAGTGAACGGGGAAGGTCAGGCATAAATACGGTAATGTTATATTTAAAATATTTCATTATAAATCAATTATCACTTTAAGGAGGGTTATTTATGAAACGATTAATTGCAACAGCGTTATGTGCAGTGATGGTTATGGGTGCAATGACCGGATGCGGCAATAACGCAACAAGCGGCGGAACTACAGGCGATGACCCCAGCGTGAAAACCATTAACGTTTGGGCGTTTACCGATGAGGTTCCCAAGATGATTGAGAAGTATAAGGAAATGCATTCTGATTTTGATTATGAAATCAATACTACAATCATTGCAACTACGGATGGCGCTTATCAGCCGGCATTGGATCAGGCATTATCTGCAGGCGGCGCAGATGCTCCCGATATTTATTGTGCGGAGGCGGCATTTGTTTTGAAGTATACTCAGGGTGATGCAGCTAATTATGCAGCGGCTTACAAGGATCTTGGCATTGATATAGATGCTAAATTAAAGGAAGCTGATATCGCACAGTATTCCGTAGATATCGGAACCCGTGGCAACGGTGATGTGGTAGGACTTGGCTATCAGGCAACCGGCGGAGCATTCATCTATCGTCGTTCTATCGCTAAGGATGTATGGGGAACTGATGACCCTGCAACGATCAAGGATAAAATTGGCGGTGGCAGCGGCAGCTGGGATCAGTTTTGGGCAGCGGCAGAAGAGCTCAAGGCTAAGGGCTACGGTATTGTATCCGGTGACGGCGATCTTTGGCACGCAGTTGAGAACAGCTCACCTACCGGCTGGATTATTGACGGCAAGCTCAACATCGACCCTAAGAGAGAAGAGTTCCTTGACCTGTCCAAGAAGTTAAAGGACAACAGCTGGCACAATGATACAAGAGACTGGCAGGATGCATGGTTTGCTGATATGAAGGGTGAAGGCGCACAGGGCATCTTCGGTTTCTTCGGTCCTGCATGGTTGATTAATTACACACTTGCTCCTAACTGTGGCGGCAGCGCAGTTGGTGAGGGAACCTATGGCGACTGGGCAATCTGTGAATCCCCCATCGGTTTCTTCTGGGGAGGCACATGGATTCTTGCTAACAAGGATTCTAAGGTTAAGGGCGCAGTAGGCGACATTATTGAGTGGATTACCCTTGACAGCAGCGAAACCGGTCTCCAATATATGTGGGCTAACGGTACTCTTAACGGCGAAGGCGGCACCAAGGACGCTGTAGCAAGCGGTACTGTAATGAGCAAATCCGACGGTTCCGTTGATTTCTTGGGCGGACAGAATATGTTTGATGTATTCGTACCGGCAAATGCATTTGCAAACGGTAAGAACTTAACTCAGTATGATGAGACTATCAATATGAAGTGGCGTGATCAGGTTCGTGAGTACACCGCAGGTAACAAGACTCGTGAGCAGGCTATTGCAGATTTCAAGCAAGATGTGGCGGATAACTTGGATATTACTGTAGAATAATAAATTACCAAATTTAAAGAAGTTCAATGAACAAAGGGGCGGTCGGAGACCTTCCGACAGCCCCTTTTGTTTGTAAAAATTAAAGCGCAATGAAAGATGAAAGTTTATGAAACGTAAACGCGTAAGCTATGCAAAGTATGGGTATATTTTTTCATTGCCTTTTGTGATTGCATTCCTTATTTTTATGTTTTATCCGATTATTTATACAGCTATTATCGGATTTACCGACTTAAAGGGGTTGGGAAACACCGATATTCATTTTCTGTCGAATCCTTTTCAGAATTTTGAGAACATATTAAAGAATCCATCTTTTCAAGTGGCTTTAAAAAATACCTTTAAGATATGGATTTGCAATTTTATTCTACAGATGGTATTGGCGGTTATATTCGCAGCGTGGTTCACTTATGACCTCATGAAGATCTGAGGTGACGGTGTTTTCAAGGTGATTTCCTAT
>WFLY01000187.1 GCA_009177215.1 Bacillota bacterium | reverse complement strand
TTTGCTTCGTCAGGATAATGCGGATTTGCGACTCCGAAAAAAGGGATTTGAGATAGGTCTGATTAACAAGGAGGAATATAACGCCCTGCTTTGGAAAGAAACATTGATTCATAAAGAGATAGAGCGGCTTAAGAATACCAATGTGGGCGCTAATAAGGAAATTCAAGCTTTTTTACAGGCTCATAAAAGCTCTTCTCTGAAAACAGCCGCCACTTTGGCAGAGTTAATCTGCCGCCCTGAGCTTAGCTATGAAGATATTGAGGAAATTGATAAGGAAAAGGAAAGCTTTGCAATGGAATGCTGTGGGCAGCTTTCCCTTCCTGAAGACGTAGTCGAACAGGTGGAGATAGAAATTAAATACGAAGGTTATATTATCAGGCAGAAGCGTCAGGTAGAGCAGTATAAGAAAATGGAGAAAAAGAAAATTCCTCAAAATTTAAACTACGATGATATACCGTCTCTGCGCATAGAGGCAAGACAAAAATTGAAGCAGTTTCAACCTGTTTCTGTAGGTCAGGCATCCCGTATTTCAGGTGTTTCTCCTGCGGATATTTCTGTACTTTTGGTTTATTTAGAGCATTATCATCAAAGGAATCATAAATAGTTTAGGAATTAGTTGGAGTAAATTTTATTGTTTTATAGCAGTTTTACAGAAGCATGGACAAAAACCGGAAGTAGGAAAGGAAAAAGTCTTGAAATATAAATATAATACAACACAATTTGAAAAGGATTTAAAAAAGCTGGATGTTGCTCTTTCTGAATGTCAAATGAAACAATTTATAAGATATTATGAGATGCTGGTTGAGTGGAATCAGGTGATGAATCTTACTGCTATTACGGAATATGAAGATGTCATAAAAAAGCATTTTGTAGACAGTGTTTCCTTGATAAGAGCCTTTGATGTGAATAATGAATCATATGTAATTGATGTAGGTACGGGCGCTGGTTTTCCGGGTCTTGCTCTTAAGATTGCTTTTCCCGGACTCAAGGTTACATTGTTGGATTCCTTGAATAAGAGAGTTCAGTTTTTAAATGCGGTAATTGAAGAGCTTGGGTTATATGGAGTGGACACGGTACACGGAAGGGCAGAGGATTTTGCAAAACCCGGAAAACTGCGTGAAAGCTTTGACTTATGCGTGTCTAGAGCAGTTGCAAATCTTTCTACTTTGTCAGAGTATTGTCTTCCGTTTGTAAAGGTAGGTGGACAATTTATTTCTTATAAGTCAGAAAAGGTAACGGAAGAAGTGGCAGAAGCAAAAAATGCCATTCAGCTTTTAGGCGGAAGTATAACACGTCAGGTTGAATTTGAGCTTCCTGATTCAGATATTTATCGGAATCTTTTTGTAATTGATAAAGTTAGGCAGACGCCAAAAAAATTTCCCAGAAAGGCAGGGCTTCCCGGGAAAGAGCCATTATAAATACATATCTAATGTAGTCAGCACATCCTCAGGCTTTTCCAGATGAGGGAGCTGTTTTGTCTGAGGAATATAAGAAATCTCAATGGCGCTGTTATAGTGAAGGTAATTTTCTACAATATTACTGGTGTCTTTTTTATCCTTTCCGGCAATAATGTAAATACTATTGTTAATATCTTTAAGTGCATGGATAATATTTGCGTTTGTATATTTTCNTAAATAGCTGGCAAATGCATGCTTGGAATGATAATCCTGTGTATGCGCCGATTCCACATAAGATAGAATATCTTTTTCTTCTATGTTATATGGATTGTAAAAATATTCGCTTTGAAATATTTTTGTAAATGCCGCTTTATTTGTATGCATATTGAAAATAAAGGTTCCTAGAATGGGAGTATCCATTAAAAATTTTAATATTTTTGTCTGTTTGGATGGAATCTGATTCAATTGGAATAAACTTTGTGGGTTTATACCTATCAAATTGCGCACCAACTCATTTTCATTATGACAAACCATCAGGGCAATTGGAAATGCATCTCCTGTAGCAATAATGTCCGTTCTTTTCCCTATAATACTTTTTATAAAGTCCGATACCATTTGGACAAAAAGATAATTGGTGAAAGTCATGTTAGGTTTATCTGATAAACCATATCCCAAAAAATCTAAACAATAAACCTCATGCTTTTCGGAAAGAGTGTTTATAATTTTAGAAAATTCATAAGAGGAGCTTCCCACACTCAAATCATGAAGTAATAGCAGAGGAGTTCCGTTTCCCTTTTTGGTATATCTGATTTTGCCAAAACGCCATTCATAATATATATTATCCGAGGAGGATAGTATATTTTTAATCGTTGCATGTGAGTATTCTATACGNNTTATAACNNGTATGGTTGTAGTNGCTATTNTTNCCAAAAACNGAAGAGTTCTTCCCTTTTGATTCATAATGCAGGCTTTCCTTTCTAAAAATTAAATACGCTAACTATATTATAAACAATAATAACAAAAGATACAAATAAATTATTGATTTGTGTTTTACATATTTTTCTTTTTAGTATATGATATAAGAGAAATGAATAATATATAAACAGAACATATGTTCTTAAAGGAATGATGAGTTTGAATGATTTTGAAGAACTGAATATTGTTTTGCAAGAAATGAAATTGGAGCAAGAGACACTTCAAAAACAAATTGATGATATTCTTGTAAAGATAAAAGAAGGGGATTGTTATATTCAATCTATTTTAGAGAAGGAAGATAATAATTTTAAAATGTTTTTTCCGAGAGATAAGGAAAGCATGAATAAAGAAGAAATTGAAAAGGTAGAGGCTGAAAAATTATCCTGTACAAAGCAGATTACTATTCTACGTGGTAAATATAACAAACTTACTTCTCATATTGAAAAGCTCGAAAAAGTAATAAATTACCAAAATGAATATAATATGTATTCTAAGGAATACAATAAGGATTTATCTGTGTTAAATATACAGGAGAATGATAGGCAGAGAATAGCCAGAGATTTACATGATACTTCCTTACAGAATTTAGCTCACTTGGTACATAAAATAGAATTGAGTACTATGTTTATAGACCAAGATCCTGTGCGTGCGAAGCTGGAACTTGCAGTGGTTAAAAAAAGTCTAAAATCGATAATTGATGAAATAAGAAATACAATTTTTAATCTTCGTCCAATGACTTTTGATGACTTGGGATTAAAGGCAGCTTTTGAGAGATTAGTTGCAATGGTTANTGAAAATATGGAATATCAAATTGATATGGATATAGAGGATGTTTCATGTGAAAATAATTTAATTACTGTTACTGTTTTTAGGGTAGTACAGGAATGTTTTTTAAACATTACGAAGCATGCAAAAGCAAATAAAATTATTTTTTATTGTAAACAGAGCGATAATAAGTTTATAATAGATATTGAAGATAACGGAAGAGGTTTTTCATGTGAAGAGACAGAAAGTAATAACGAGAAGCATTTTGGTATTTCAATAATGAAGGAAAGAGTTAATTTGCTTGGTGGAATTATACAGATACACTCTAAATTGAATTGTGGTACCAGAGTTCATGTGGAGGTTCCTTTATCATGATATTTTCCTTAATCATGATATTTTCCTTTCTGATTGTGTACCAATTGCTCATGGAAAAGCTCATGGAGAGCAGGAAATATTTTGAGACAAATATTAGCACACTGACAGAGCTTTCACTTATACAACTTATACAATGAAATATTTTATGATTTATTAGGTTATAATTGAAATTTATTTTTTAATTTACAAGTTTTTAGCTGTGTAAAACTTGGTGAATTCATTATTAAAAATAGTAGCAGTATGGAGGCTAAATATGAGTATTAAAGTAATGTTAGCAGATGACCACGTATTAATTAGAGAAGGAATTCGTCAGTTATTAGAATTTGACGGAACAATAGAAGTAATTGATGAAGCGAATGATGGTATAGAATGTTTAGATAAAATAGTTCAATCAAAGCCGGATGTATTATTGTTGGATATTAATATGCCTAAGAAAAATGGTATAGAAGTTTTAGAGGAAATTAAAAAGAATAATTTACAGGTCAAGGTTTTAATTTTAACGGTACATAACGAGGTAGAATATTTATTGAGAGCGGTAGATATTGGTGTTGACGGATATATATTAAAGGATTCAGAATCTATAGAATTAAAGAAAGCTATTAATTCTTTAATGAACGGTGAAAATTATATCCAGCCTAACCTAATACCTGCGTTGAATAATAAATTAATTTCTCGTGATAATGATAAGGACAAAATAGAAGCTTTAACAAAGAGAGAGTTGGAAGTTTTGAAATGTGTTGCTAATGGTATGTTTAATAAAGATATAGCTGATAAGTTACTAATCAGTGAAAGAACTGTAAAGAATCATATCACTAGTATTTTTAAAAAGATAGATGTTGTCGATAGAACTCAGGCAGCTGTATTTGCTATAAAGAATGATATTATAAAGCTTTTTTAATCTATATATTTTTTGAAAGGAATGTTTCACGTGAAACATTCCTTTTAGTTTTTTGTATGAACACAAGATAATGTTTCACGTGAAACATTTATACCCTAGATATTGTGACTCTAGATGTGAAACATTCTACATAGGTATGTGAAACATTAATTTTCTAAAGTTTTGTAGAAAAAAAGGTAGATTGCTTCTTAAAAAGTTATTTTTTTTACTAACTTTCTAACTTTCATGTAGATATATAAGTCGAATAGTGTTATAATTGAAAAGCAAAACAAAGGAAAGGCGAAAATGAAATGGGAAAAATTATTGCAATAGCGAACCAAAAAGGTGGTGTAGGTAAGACTACAACGTCTATTAATTTATCAGCATCATTGGCAGCAAAGGATAAAAAAGTGTTGGTTATTGATACTGACCCACAGGGTAATACGACCAGTGGATTTGGTATAGATAAAAACAATTTAGATAATACAATATATGAGTTAATTCTTGGAGAATGTTCTATTAGAGATTGTATCATATCCAGTATTCCCAATGTATCTGTTGTTCCTTCTAATGTGAACTTGGCGGCGGCAGAAATTGAATTAATAGGCGTAGATAAAAAAGAATTTATATTAAAGAGTGAAGTCGATTATATTAAGGATGATTACGACTACATTATTATAGATTGTCCTCCTTCCTTAAATATGTTGACCATCAATGCTATGACTACTGCGGACAGTGTTATTGTTCCGATTCAATGTGAATATTATGCCTTGGAAGGTTTGAGTCAGTTGATACATACGATAAATTTGGTAAAGGAAAGATTAAACCCCAGACTTGAGATGGAGGGAGTTGTGTTTACTATGTTTGATTCCCGTACTAATTTATCTATGCAGGTGGTTGAAAATGTTAAGGACAACCTAAATCAGCATATTTACAAAACCCTCATTCCGAGAAATATCAGACTGGCAGAGGCGCCCAGCTACGGAATGCCTATCAATATGTATGATGCAAAGTCAGCGGGAGCAGAAGCTTATATGGAATTGGCAGAGGAAGTAATACAAGGGGATAAATAAAATTTTCGTTAGTTAGAATGTCAAAAATGAAATATCTGTGAGACTATTGGAGTAAAGAAAATTTAATTGTTAATATGCTTTTGTTAAAGTAAAAGATAACAAGAAAAATGGTAAGCGGAATAAAATAGTAAAGAGAGGAAAAGGTATGGCAGCAGCAAGAGGATTGGGTAAGGGTCTTGATTTGTTAATTCCAAACGCAGCCGGTGAGGCAAAAGCAAAAAAGGAAGAAAAGGCACCTGTTGCAGAGCAAAGCAACGGTTCTGAGACAATAGTAAAAATTACAAAAGTTGAGCCTAACAGGGAGCAGCCCCGTAAAAATTTCGATGAAGATGCTTTGCAAGAGCTGGCAGATTCTATTAAGCAGTTTGGTTTGTTGCAGCCTATTTTAGTTCAAGATAGAAAAACTTATTATGAGATAATTGCCGGTGAGCGCAGGTGGCGTGCTGCGAAGCTGGCAGGTTTAAAAGAGATTCCTGTTATTATCCGTGATTATTCGGAGCAGGAAATTGTAGAGATTTCTCTGATAGAAAACATTCAGAGAGAGGATTTGAATCCTATTGAAGAGGCTCAGGCATATAAGCGTCTCTTGACAGAATTCAATTTAAAACAGGATGAAGTGGCTGAGCGTGTTTCTAAGAGCAGAGCAGCCGTAACGAATTCTATCCGTTTACTGAAGCTTAGCGACGAAGTACAGAGAATGGTTATTGATGAAATGATCACTACTGGACATGCCAGAGCATTGCTTGCAGTAGAGGATTCACAGGAACAATATAATTTGGCACAAAAAATTTTTGATGAAAAGCTCAGCGTNCGTGATATAGAAAANCTANTAAAGAATCTGCANAAGCCTACAAAGCCNAAGAAAATGNATGACAAAACATTACAGNNAATATATCTTGATATTGAGGAAAAATTAAAGCAAAAACTCAGTACAAAGGTTACTGTCTCCTCAAAGGGTGAAGGTGCAGGTAAGATTGAGATAGAATTTTATAATCATGAGGATTTGGACAGGTTGCTTGACTTGATTGGAAACTGATAATTTAGGGTACGAAGGAGAGTTATTTTGAGAACGGATAAGAGTATGTTTTTAGATAGAATTGGACTCGGTGGATTTNATTTAGGCTATTTGCTAATTGCTATGGCAGTAGTGATTTTTATTTTATTGATTGNAATGATTATACTGATCATACAGATTAAAAAAGTAGGAAAGCTTAATAAAAAACTCAATAAGTTTCTTCTGGGTAAAGACGGTAAAAGTCTGGAAAATGATATTATTGCTTTATTTGAGGATAACAAATTACTTAAAAACAGTACAGAAAAAAATAAAAAGGATATTCGTGTTCTCTATAAAAATATGGAGTCCGCATATCAAAAAATGGGCTTGGTAAAGTACGATGCCTTTAGTCAAATGGGAGGGCAGTTAAGCTTTTGTCTTGCTTTGTTGAACGAGAAGAATAATGGTTTCATTATTAATTCCGTACACAGTGCAGAAGGATGCTATTCTTATACAAAGGAAATCAAGAATGGACAAAGCGATATATCCTTAGGTAAGGAAGAAGAAGAGGCATTGGCGATAGCCACGGGTGAGTAGTAATTGTAGGGGTGCATTAGCATAAAAACGCCACGAATTGAATCGCAGAACCAAACATGAATTGGGCTTGTGTGCCCGCGCAAAAATGCTATAGTATGGAGGATTAGCATGATAAGAAAAAGTATTGAAGATTTACAGGGTGACGAAATTTTGGCAAGAACCCTAATGACATGGGATTATCAGATGATATTGCCTGAGGGGGCTGTTATACGGAAGGAATATGTTGACAGAATCAGAGAGCTTGGTATTTTGGAGGTATTTGTTAAGGAAAAGGAACAATCAAGCGAAATAGTTATTTTAAAAACAGATATTAAGGATATGATTACAGAGAAGGTTAAGGATATTCTGGAAAGGCATACTTATCGAAGGAATAATCAAGAGCTGGAGGAATTATGTGAAACAGCTGATGATATCATATCTACGATTTTGGAAGAAAAGCAGGTTGTAGAACAAATATTTGATATTAAGGAGAGAAGTACCGATATTTACGAACATTCCATCAGTATTTGTTCCCTTGCTATATTGACAGCATTAAAAATGGGCTTGGATAAAAAGGTGATACATGATATTGGAGTGGGCTGCCTGCTGCATGATATCGGGCTTCGGTATACTACTATTGATTTTACCAAGTTGGATGTGAACGACCTTAATCATCAGGAACAGCTTGAATATATTAAGCATCCGGTATATGGATATTCTTCCCTGCAGGATCAGGATTGGATATCCGATTTGAGCAAAAATATTATTTTGTATCACCATGAGAGACTTGACGGCTCGGGATTTCCTCTTAAAATTAAAGAGATACCGGAGGAATGTAAAATTGTAAATATATGTGATGCTTTTGATGAAATGATATGTGGCATTACCCGTAAAAAAGTCAAGGTATATGAAGCCATAGAATATCTAAAGAACTTTAAAAACATATTGTTTGACGAGACAATAGTGGTTATTTTTTTAGGTTTTACGGCGGTCTATCCGGCGGGTACTCATGTAATTACCAATGAAGGTTAGCTTGCTGTAGTGGTTGCTCAGAATCAGGATTTTCAGGACAGGCCTATTATTCCTATATTCAAGGATAAGGCTGGCAATCATGTGAAGGAATAAGTATTAAAGGAGATGGTGAAGATTCATAATATTTTTATTGATAAAGTAATGGATTAGGCTGATAATGTCAGTATAATTTAATAGACTAAGATAATTAACACAAAAGCTGTGGAAGAATGGAGGAAGTCATGATTGACATTAAATTTTTAAGAGAGAATCCTGACATTGTAAAAGAAAATATCAAGAAGAAATACCAAGATGCTAAAT
>WFLY01000250.1 GCA_009177215.1 Bacillota bacterium | reverse complement strand
TGCAGCATTGTTAGAAATGGTAAGAGCGCTTGCACCCAGTAAAAAGGAAGTCAAATATATGGCATTTCTCCAAAATGACAAAGAGATTCTGCAATACGCAAATCAGTGATTTCCTGAGGAGTGTCTACTGTACTGTTATCAGTACTTCCCTGACCGTCTTCATTACCTGAGTTTGCAGGAACAGAAGCGCCGGCCTCTTCCTTGCCACCACAACCGGCTAATGCAGAGAGAGCCATCACGGAAGCAAGCAAAATTGTTGCCACTTTCTTTTTCATTATTAATCCTCCTTTTTTGTAGCAATTTAACATTGCCCATATAAATATTTTATATAAATTTAATTTTTTTGCAACCCGACAAAACATAGACAAAAGCCCGACAAATTATAGTTGCACAACTCACACTGTTATTTACCGGTATTTTTTCGTCAAACTGCCCAGTGTTCTTTCTCATTGATATTCAGCACAACAGTATTTTAAACCGTACACTGCGCTATTTTACCTGCTTTCGGAATTTTGCCGGAGTACATCCCTTTAAAGCAATAAACTTATTTATAAAGTAATCCATATCTTTATATCCTACTTCCTCGGCTATCTCATATATTTTTTTATCAGAGTACAAAAGCAGTTCCACAGCTGCCTCAACCCTTATACGGTTCAGATAATCCTTGAAGGATTCCCCATATTGTTTTTTAAAGGTCTGACCAAGATATGCGGCATTCACAAAATATTTCTTACTCAAATCCTTTAATGTCAGATTTTCTCTGAAATTCGCTTTTAAGTCTGACTCTATCTGACTCAAAACCCCCCTACTCTGGTTTGCCCTCAGCNNCATCAGGTANTCTCCGTATTCCAATNACAGTTTNGTCATATTTTTACCGCTGACATCCATATTAATCTGTTCAAAGGTGCTCTCATTTATTAATCTGAACACTTCCTGCTGATTAATATTTTCATCCTGTTCCGAAGCAAGANGCAGGAGTTCAAACATCAAATAATTGACAACCATATTTATCATTCGTGCGTCAAGCTCCCCTCGTTTCATCTCCTCAAAAATCGCATTATATCCATTCTCTATACCCTCTTTGTCATTTACCTTCACTGAACGTATCAATGCATCAATGGTCTGCTTATCCACCAGCTTGTCCATCAGGCTAAAGTTCTGGTTTTCTCCCATATCAATACCTCTGAAAGAATATGCCAGCAAAACCGATTTGCAGGAATCAGATATTTCCCCAATGTCCTTCACGCTGCTCCCGACAATAATGATAATAGGAAATTCCACGCTCTCCTTAAGCTCTTTCTGAAAAGCTTCCAGATATTCCTGCTCGTTTGCTCCTCCCCTCTCAATTAACATATCTTCCGTATAAATAATACCTACCTCATAGCCCTCCTGTCTAATGGAGGCATCAAAAATACATAAATATTCTTTATTTGGAAATAAATCAAGACATTTCTGATACAGTTCCTTTTGTAACTGCCTTTTCTCTTCTCCTGCCAACCGCTTTATCTCTTCAGCCCCTCCGTCAAGCTCCACACTGATATAACGAAAGTTTTTACTTTGTCCTAAATACCGCTTCACATACTCCACATTATCAGGTCTATACTTGCCATAACAAATAGAAAGCATATTTTTGGCAAACACCTCCCGCTCCATAATTGAGCCTTCCTCTCGCTTTTTACTGTCAATCTCATGGAGCTTTCTGACCTTGCCGAGTACATTCAAAAGCTCGTCCTGCTCAATCGGCTTCAGCATATAATCCAGACATTCGTTCTGCAATGCCGTACGCACATAACTAAAATCGTTATAACCGCTGAGCATGACAAAATAAGCGTCTGAAATTTTTTCCCTGCGCACCTTCTCCAACAGTTCTAGCCCTGTCATTTTAGGCATTTTGATATCCGCAATTACCAAATCAACTTTTTCTTTCTGCAAAAGTTCCAGCGCTTCAAATGCATTGGAAACTTTTCCTGTGATTTCAAAGCCTTCACTGTTCCAATCGATAATTACGGACAATCCCTGTAAAATAAACGGTTCGTCATCTACAAGCAATACCTTCAACATATCAACTACCTCTTTTGTTTTTGAATCTGCTCCGCTTCATCCAGCGGAACGCTGATTGTTACTATAGTTCCTGCTCCGACTTCGCTGTCCATCTCAAAATGCACCCTGCCGTCAGTTGCCATTTTCAGGCGCAGTGCGGCATTCAATATTCCCACATGATGATTTTCCTTTAACATCTCAATTTTTACATTGGTCATTTCATCAAGGAATTTTTTGCATTTATCCTCGGACATTCCGCTGCCGGTATCCTCCACNTCCATAACNAACNCCTCATCCNGCATATAAATACGGACAAAGACCCAGCTGGAGNAGGTCTTNCTCTCCATGCCGTGAACACAGGCANNCTCCACAAAGGTTACTANCGTAAGCTTCGGAAGCCAATAATCATTACATTCCTCATCCACATTAATCTCATAGGACAGCTTCGTTCCAAAACGATATTTCTGCAGTTCCAGATAAGCCTCGATAAATTTTATTTCCTCTCTGATACGGACGAAATCATTGCCCCACTCTACATTCTGGCGTTCCATCAGGGCAAGCTTCTGAACCATGTCGGCAGTTTCAAACTCCTTTTTGATTACACTGTGCATACGAATGCTCTCAAGGGCATTAAACAAAAAGTGAGGATTAATCTGACTGTGCAGTGCCAAAAGCTCCGCCTTCTGCCTTGCAATATCAATCTCCTGACTTTTCAGCCTGTTTTTGTATACAGTCTGAATCAATTCGTTCATTCGCCTTGCCATTTTATTATAGCTAGTCATCAACACACTGATTTCATCATGCCCCTTTACCTCCGGCAGCTGCTTAAGCTCGTCTCCGTCCACGTTTCCAAATACCGCATCCAGCTCTTTGAGGCGCTGTGTAAAGGATTGGTTTATCAGCCACATAAGTATAAACGGCAAAATTACATTTATACAAATCAGACATATGATCAACGGAAGATTATCCATGATAATGGCAATGGAATCCGTCTCGGGGGTCATAACATAAATATCCCATATGCTCCCGTAAACATTCATTGTTTTGTGTACGCCAGCCTTACGCACATTTTGTATCCTCATATGCTCAAAAGGCACTTGTAATCCTCCCCGCCCATCATTGGAAAACAAAATTCTGTCACCTTCACAGATATAAAGCGTTGCCGAATATTTAGCATTTGCAATAGTCCGGGCAATTCCGCTGTAATCCAAATCCAGCTTAAGGGCACTTTTCTCGTGGCTCTTATGATAGTAATCCATGCGACGTACTAATGATATAACCCGCTGACTGGCAAGTCCAGTATTTACATAGTCAGAAAATACAATAATCTCGCCCGGACTCTCCTCCAATTCCTTATACCACTGTGTATCCACGGCATCCTCCAGCCTCTTAAAATAGCCGCCGTTTACAATGCCGTCGTTATCCCCATAAATAACAGTATTATAGTGACTGCTGCTGACACTCACCGTATAAAGGGAATCCTTTATAAATTGAACATATTGATTATAATAATCCAATGTGGAAGTAAACTCAGATTTNAATANATTCATNTANATAACNATTGCTATAAATATTTTNCATCAGACCCACAGNGTTCTCTATGGAATCGCTGACAGTGTATTTCACCGAATCGGCAATATTATTCATTTCCTGCAGGGTCGCCTTCTTGTCCGAATTTACTATCAGGGTACAGATTGCGCTGTCTGTAATCAGCAGGGGCAATAGCACACAGACAATCTGCATTATCATAAGCTTTCGCCCCAGACTGAGATTATTTAAATTTTCTATTAAAAAACTTCCCTTCTTCTTTTTATCCCACATATACATTCACCAATCTTAAGTATACAGCATCGCTTCCGATTTATCAAATAATAATACAAACCATTCCGCCGTTGCTGTCGTTTACAATTTTCTGCATAGTATCCTGTAGCTTAAGCTGGCTCTCCTCGGAAATAGCGGTTACTTTCGTGGTAATACCGTCACTTACCAGCTGTTCCACCGTCTTACCGAAAATATTGGTTTCCCATATTCCTTCGCCCATATCCGCCTGATTGATATAACGTATCAAGTCGTCCGCCTGCTCCTTAGTACCCACAATAGGAGCGATTTCCGTTTCAATATTCGCCTTTATCATATGTATGGAAGGACTGATTGCNCGTATTTTTACGCCGAANTTATTTCCATGCTTGATTAANTCCGGCTTATCNAGCACAATTTCTTCTNTGTCGGGCGTCACNACTCCGNATCCCTTCATGCGAACNGNATTCACTGCATTCAGCACCTNGGCATACTCCTGCTTCATAGCCGAAAATTCTTTCAGGCGGCTGATTAGCTGATATTCATCCGCAATGCTTTCACCTAAAAGCTCTGTCAGCATCTGGTAATAGTAAGCTTCATCCACATCCAGCATCACCCTTACCACACCGTCCGAAAGCTGTATCCCATCCGCCTTACACCGNCTGACATATTCGCTTTCCANCGCCACCGGATTTGTGATTGCATCCCTTATGGTNTTATATTCCTNCATAAGCGCTNTCACCTTATCGGTGATATCCTGCTTCATGCGATTATCAGAGGGAAGCATCTCCACCCATTTCGGCATATAAAATTCCATTGCCGAAATAGGAAATTCATACAAGATATTTTCCAATATTTGATTAATATCCTCTTTTTTCAACTGCTCACAATTTACGGTAAGTGCCGATACACCGTATTTTTCCGAAATTTCGTCGGCAGCCTTTTTCGCCTCCTCAGAGTAAGGCTTTTTACTGTTTACCAAAACAAGAAAAGGCTTTTGCAGCTGCTTTAAGGCAAGTATGGTCTTCTCCTCCGCATCCAGATAATTGTTTCTGGGTATCTCTCCGATACTGCCGTCAGTAGTAATTACCAGACCGATGGTTGAATGGTCGTTCATTACCTTATCCGTACCGATTTCAGCCGCCTGAGTAAAGGGAATCTCATAGTCAAACCAAGGGGTCTTAACCATGCGCTCCTCATCCTCTTCCAAATGTCCGGTAGCGCCCTCCACCATATAGCCCACACAGTCAATCAGACGTACCATCACCTCTATGTCTTCACCCAAAACCACCTTCGCCGCCTCATTGGGAATAAACTTCGGCTCTGTGGTTGTTATGGTCCGCCCTCCGGCGCTTTGAGGCAATTCATCCTGTGCCCTCATTTTTGCGTGACCGTCCTCCATATAGGGAAGCACCAATTCATCCATAANATCNTTTGNTAAAGGTNGACTTTCCAGTTCTGACCGGTCCCAGTACCCCTATGTAAATTTCTCCGCCACAGCGTACCTGTATGTCTTTGTATAAATCGTATGTACTGCCACTATAATGCTCCATAAACAATCCTCCTGTATATGCTGTTACAATATATGCAAAAAGGCGGGAAATATGAATCCCACCTTTTTAAATCAGCTGACAGAAGAACAGACAGCACGGAAATATATCAGTACTATATTATTTATGCATCACTACTCTCTTAAAGCTCTTCTTTCCACGCTTCACCACAATACCCTCGCCCGCAAGCTGCTCAGGTGCATACATGGTCTTAATATCCGTCACCTTCTCATTATCCACAGTAACGCCTCCCTGCTCCACGGCACGTCTTGCCTCGGAACGGGAAGTCGTCAGGCCCGACTTTACTAAAANGCCTAAAATATCTATCTTTCCATCAACAAAATCCGCTTCCTCAAGGTCACAGGTAGGCATTTCNGCTGCATTGCCNCCTGCAAACAAAGCTCTTGCGCTTTCCTGCGCTTTAGAAGCCTCCTCCTCGCCATGTACCAGCTTGGTAAGCTCATAGGCAAGAATNTCNTTNGCCTNNTTTAACTGGCTGCCCTCCCATTTGTCCATCTCGTCAATCTGCTCCAAGGGCAGGAAGGTCAGCATACGCATACATTTCAGCACATCCGCGTCCGCAACATTTCTCCAGTATTGATAAAATTCAAAAGGAGTAGTCTTGTCAGGGTCAAGCCACACTGCACCTTTTTGAGTCTTCCCCATCTTTTTACCCTCGGAATTGAGAAGCAAAGTTATGGTCATAGCGTAAGCATCCTTTCCCAGCTTACGGCGGATAAGCTCTGTTCCGCCCAGCATATTACTCCATTGGTCATCGCCGCCAAACTGCATATTGCAGCCGTACTTCTCATACAGATTCAGGAAATCATAGCTTTGCATAATCATATAATTAAACTCAAGGAAGCTTAAACCCTTTTCCATACGCTGCTTATAGCATTCCGCCGTAAGCATACGGTTTACACTAAAATGCACTCCGATATCCCTGATAAACTCGATATAATTCAAGTCTCTCAGCCAATCCGCATTGTTCACCATCATTGCCTTCCCTTCACCGAATTCGATAAAACGGCTCATCTGTTTCTTAAAGCACTCACAATTATGNTCAATGGTTTCCGTGGTCATCATGGTACGCAGATCACTCCTGCCGGAGGGGTCTCCTANCATTGCCGTGCCGCCGCCANTCAGCGCAATGNGCTTATTGCCTGCCATCTGCAGCCTCTTCATCAGGCAAAGCGTCATAAAATGCCCCACATGNAGGCTGTCCGCGGTAGGGTCANAGCCTANATNAAAGGTTGCCTTGCCGTTGTTAATCAGCTCCTTTATCTCCTCCTCGTCCGTCAGCTGCGCCAGCAGACCTCTCGCCTTTAATTCCTCAAAAACCGTCATTTCTTTCATCTCCTTATGTTATGTCTTTTTTGCTGATAATCCCCTCTTGTTCCAAACTAATCCTCCATGCCGCTTCTTCTGCGGCGCCGCGACACAATTCTCAACTTAGCATCTTATTCCTCAATTTGGGGCGCTTGGACACGCGCATCCGGCAGCTGTCTGGAGGGTCAAAGCCTTTTATACTTCTCTCATTTATTTTCTTTTCTATTTATTAACCATGAGCTTTATCATAGCCTGATTCAGCCCGTCCACAGTAAGCTTATACATGGGGAAAAGCTCCTTCACCGCGGTCTCCGCCTCTCTCCACGGCGCTCTTCCCGGCGCCATTTTAGGATTCAGCCACACCACCTTTTTATACTTGCGCTTTACCAGCCGAAGCCACTCATAGCCTGAAAGCCCGCCGTTGGGTCCTCTGTAATTGCCCGTGTCGGAGTACAACTCCTCCGGCGCCATTGCGGCGTCTCCCACAATAATCACCTTGTAATCGCTGTCCACATTGCGGAACATCCACTCCGTGTCCACCCAATCGCCGTTCTCACACTCCGGCGTTTTATAAAGCTTGCTATAAATACAGTTATGAAAATAATAGGTCTTCACATCCTTATAATGATTGGATTTATGCACCGCCTGAAACAAATCGTTCAGAAGGGAGCTGAAGGGAATCATGGTTCCCCCCGAATCCATCAAAAGCAGCAGCTTCACCGCATTCTTTCTGGGCTTCTTCATCACAATCTGCAGACAGCCGCCGTTATTGCAGGTCTTGTCCACCGTTCCGTCAATGTCAAGCTCCGTCTCCGGTATGTCAAGCCTTGAAGAAAACTGCCGCAGCTTGCGGAAGGCAAGCTGGAACTGCCTGTTATCCAGCACTCTATCATCCCTGAAATCCCTATATTTCCTTGCTCCTACCACAGAGAAAGCAGACTGATAGCCGGTCTTTCCGCCCACACGGACGCCGCCCACATTGCCCCCCATATTGCCGAAGGAGGTCTTACCCATAGTGCCTATCCAGAAGCTTCCGCCGTTGTGCTCCTCATTCTGGTCCTTTAGGCGCTGCTTGAAAGTTTCCTCCACATCCTCCTTGTCAATTTGAAGGTCTTCCATTTTGTTCAAATGGTCTCTCGCCTCCTCATGAGCAAGCTCCAACATATCGGACTTATCCAGCCAGCGAAGCATCTGGGCACCGACCTCGGTTTCTCTCTGCGCCGCCTTAAAGCATTCCTCAAATGCCATGTCGAATTTGTCAAAATCCGTCTCGTTTTTTACCAGAATCATCCGAGCCACATAATAAAACTGCGTCAATGAGCTGCCGCAAAGCCCGCTGTCAAGCGCCTCCTGCAGGGTCAGCCACTCCCCTAACGTCACACGCAGCCCCTTTTCCCGCAAAGTATGAAAAAAATCTATAAACATATTTTTTGCTCCTACCGTTACAGGCTGCCGTCATGGCGCACCAGCTCTAAATCCTCGTCCTTCTTCACCACAACGCCGATAAACGGCAGCGCACTCTTTATTGTCTCCGCCGAAATTCCGCCTATCTGCAGAGCATTAACCCAGTCAATCAGCTCGGAGGTGCTGGGCTTCTTGCGGATATCCCTGATAGTACGGATATTGTAGAAGGTATCCATTGCGTTTTTGAGCAGATTGTCCTCCACATTGGGGAAATGTACCCTCACAATCTCCTCCATAAGCTCAGGGGAAGGAAAATCAATATAGTGGAAAATACAACGGCGGAGGAAAGCGTCCGGCAGCTCCTTCTCCGCATTGGAGGTGATGATCACAATGGGTCTGTGCTTTGCCTTCACCGTACGCTTTGTCTCATTAATATAAAACTCCATCTGGTCAAGCTCCCACAGCAAATCGTTGGGAAACTCCAAATCTGCCTTGTCAATCTCGTCAATCAAAAGGACTACCTGCGCATCACTGTCAAATGCCTCACCCAGCTTGCCCAGCTTAATATATCTGGCAATGTCGTCAACGCCCTCCTCGCCGAACTGTCCGTCATAGAGACGCTGAATGGTATCGTACACATACAAGCCCTCCTGCGCCTTGGTGGTGGACTTGATATTCCAAATAATCAACTGCTTTCCAAGCGCCTTCGCCACTGCCTCCGCTAACATCGTCTTGCCCGTTCCCGGCTCACCCTTTATCAATAAAGGCTTTTTAAGCGCGATGGCAATATTGACGCTTGCCATCAGCTCCTCACTAGCCACATACTCTTTCGTTCCCTGAAAATTCTGATTCTCCATGCCGCCTCCGTTTTCTTGATTTCTAACAGTTCAGGCATGCGAGAATGATTGTACAATTTGACCGTGGGAGCTTGCTCACTAAGGACAAATTGTACAATCATTTCCATCGGGCGGACACCCGATATGAAATAAGTTGGCAGCAAAACACTTGAATAACCAGTGAAGGTGCATATTCTGCCAACTTATGAATGGCATAGCTGAACTGTTCCTTGATTTAAATGTAACACTTATGTTTTTCTTGANATTNTCACCCCTTCATGTTACGATATTCTTGGCGTAAAATCAAGGAATNACTGNAAAAAATTGTTACAATAAAAAGAGGAATATTATGATACAGAATCTATTAGACAAAAAACATACTTTATCCTTCGAGGTATTTCCGCCCAAAAAAGACGGCGAATTTGAAGCTGCCTTCGAGGTTCTTGATGCTCTGGGAAAACTCTCCCCCGACTTCATCAGCGTGACTTACGGCGCCGGCGGCAGCCGTTCCAAAAAAACCGTGGACATCGCTTCCTACATACAGAATACACTGCATATTGACGCCCTTGCCCACATGACCTGCGTAGGCTGTAAGCAGGAAGCGCTTTTGCAGGTATGTGAAGAATTAAAAGCGGCAAACGTCTCCCATGTCCTCGCACTGCGCGGCGACCGCCCCAAGGATATGACCGATGAGCAATTCGCTTCCCGTGATTTCGCTCATGCCAATGATATGATTGTATTTTTAAAAAAGCATACCGATTTGAAAATTGCCGGTGCCTGCTATCCCGAGAAGCACTATGAATGCTTTAGCATGGAGTCAGACTTAATCCACTTAAAGGAAAAACAGGACGCGGGCGCACAGTTTTTCATCTCCCAGCTGTTTTTTGACAATGACTCCTTCTATTCCTTTTTGGAAAAGGCGTCTAAAAAAGGCATCACCATCCCCATCTGTGCCGGTATCATGCCCATTACCTCGGCTAAGCAGTTAGGCACTACCGTTTCCCTGTCCGGCTCCAGCGTTCCCAAGGCACTTTCGGATATCATCGCCACCTACGGGGAAAGCCCCGAGGACATGCGCAGGGCAGGAATTGATTACGCCATCCGGCAGATTCGGGATTTACAGCAGAATCATATAGACGGCATTCATATTTATACGATGAATAAGCCAAAGACAGCGGCGGAGATTGTGGGGGCGATTAGGTAATTTTTTAGATAAAACGCTAGTCGCTCGTGCTTTTCTTGGCGGATTAGGAATCTCGCTTTTATATATCGCTTCTAATTCCTGATATATCATTAAAA
>WFLY01000133.1 GCA_009177215.1 Bacillota bacterium | reverse complement strand
TCCTACATGAAGCCCCTGTCCCGAAGGATACGGGAACTCCACCAATGCATAATACTTAGGCTTAGAGTAATCGTTAGAAGTCCGAAATGCTTTCTCCTCATCCCAAATCCCCTGCCATTTTTGCTCCACCTCGTGATGATTGTACGGTATTGCCATTTTTTATAACCTCCTGAATATAAAAAGCCCTTTCGCATTTAGAGACGAAAGGGCTTTATTCCGTGGTACCACTCTAATTCACAAGTCAAAGCTATGTCTTTGGCTTTGTGCACTTTTATATCTGTAACGGGATAACCCGCCCTGCATTACACACGCAAGCTCTTACGCTTCCTGTAGGGAACTCCGAGGCGAGTTGGGAGTCGTTCGCTGCTGTCTTGCACCTGCCGCCAGCTCTCTGAAAGCTAATTACTCTTACTACTCCTCTTCACAGTATTTATTTCTTATTAATTGCTACTCATTTTAGCTTGTTTTATGCAGACTGTCAAGCGAAAAAATTTCATTACTCGTCTCCGCTATTCTCTGCAACCTTCGCCGCTCTCGCTGCCACTTCCTTCTCCTGTACATCAGAGGGAGCCTGCTCATAGCGCNCAAATTCATAGGAGTACTCGCCGCGCCCGCCTGTCATGGAACGCAAATCCGTACAATAGCCAAACAGACTGCTCATAGGAATATCCGCCTCGATGGTCTGCTTGCCTCCGGCTACGGGATTCATGCCCAGCACACGTCCTCTTCTCTTGTTCAAATCTCCCATAATGTCGCCCGTATAGGCATCCGGAACCATTACCTTCAATGCGGCGATAGGCTCCAGCAATACCGGATGCGCCTCCATAAAGCCTTTCTTGAACGCCTGAATAGTTGCCATCTTAAATGCCATTTCCGAAGAGTCCACAGGATGGTAGGAACCGTCGTACAATACAGCCTTAACACCCACTACGGGATAAGCCGCCATAGGTCCCTTTAACACTGATTCCTGCAAGCCNTTTTCCACTGCAGGGAAAAAGNTCTTAGGCACGGCACCGCCNACAACCTCCTGCTCAAATACATAGGATGTCTCCAAATCATCGGAAGGTGAAAAACGCNTCTTTACNTGACCGTACTGTCCATGACCGCCGGACTGCTTTTTATACTTATATTCCACATCAGAATTCTTTTTAATAGTCTCCTTATAAGCAACCTTAGGGGTCGCAAGCTCTACTTCCACCTTGTATTCATTCAACAAACGGTTTACGATGATTTCCAAATGCTGGTCGCCCATACCGTAGAGAAGCATCTGCCTGTTCTCGGAATCGTTCACTACCTTCAAGGTCAAATCCTCATGGGTCATCTTCTGTAAAGCCTGAGAAATCTTATCCACATCCGCTTTGTTCTTAGGCTTATAACGCATATAAGTATACGGGGTAGAAATTTCAAATTGTCCGTATTTAATGGGAGTTGCCTTGGTGGCAAGACTGTTGCCGGTTCTCGCTGCCGTCAGCTTTGCCAATGCGCCGATATCACCTGCGTGCAGCTCGCTTACCTCAAGCGGTTTATTTCCCTGCAGCACATAAAGCTTACCTATTTTCTCCTCAATATCACGGTCTATATTGTAAATCATATCATCTGTCTTAAGTACACCCGAATTCACTTTGATAAGGGAATATTTCCCGATAAAAGGATCCACGATGGTCTTCCATATGTATGCTGATTTTGCCTTGGAGAAATCATAATCCGCATGATATATTTCGTTCGTCTTGAGATTAATTCCTGCCACCTCTCTGTTCTCGGGGCTGGGCATATACTTGATAATATCGTCAAGCAGCGTAAACATACCCTGACACAGTATATTAGAACCCATTGTCATGGGAACAATACTGCCGTCGCACACATTAGTGCGAAGCGCAGCACGAATCTCCGCCTCAGAGAAGGTCTCACCGTTAAAATATCTCTCCATGAATTCTTCGCTGGTCTCTGCAACTGCCTCCATCAGAGTGTCACGGCAGATTTGCAGATTTGCCTTATTGTATGCCGGTACCTCGCAGGGAATGACTTCCTTGCCCTGCCAGCGATTGCCGCTCTCGGTAATCACGTTGATATAGCCTACAAATTTCTCATTCTCACGAATCGGCAGATGAAAGGGCGCCATTTTCTTTCCGAAAAGCGCTGTCATATCCTCTACGACCTGACGGAAAGAAGCATTATCCACATCCATATTGGAGACATAGATAAATCTGGGAAGCTTATACTTTTCGCAAATCTCCCATGCCTTCATGGTGCCAACCTCTATACCGGCTTTACCATTTACCACAATAATCGCAGCCCCTGCCGCACTGACAGCCTCCTCTACCTCGCCTACAAAATCAAAATAGCCGGGAGTGTCTATCAAATTTATCTTCATACCTTCCCATTCAATCGGAATCACAGAGGTGCTGATTGAAAACTGTCTCTTCTGCTCTTCCTTACCATAATCACTTAAAGTATTACCATCGGATACTTTGCCCATTCTGGATGTAATTCCTGATAAGTACGCCATTGCTTCCACCAGACTGGTCTTTNCACTGCCGCCGTGCNCTAACAATACCACGTTNCGAATCTTGTCNGTTGTNTAAACTTTCANATGCCNCTCCTCCANTTTNGCTGTTTTTGGGTGCTCTGACAATGTTTGATTTAGTTTTCTCAGTTCCCATATGGTTATTTTACTAAATATTCATTATGATTACAAGTAATTGTTAGTATTTTTGCACATTTATTTAAAAACCACTGATTCATTCCTATTCGACCACTAATCAATCTCATCATTTCAAAAAACCTGTTGACTTTCACACGTTGAAGTGATATAGTGAAATTCAAATGATATGTAAAAGAAAGAGGCTGTTTATGACTGACATCACCTGTGGCTTTATTGGGCTGGGCCTCATCGGCGGCTCCATTGCCAAAGCCCTCAAAGAAAATATACCGAATACCACCATTATCGCTTATGACGTAAATACCGACACTTTGCAGGCGGCTTACAAAGAGCAGGTTGCCGATATTATTACCTCCTCTATCGACGAAAGCTTCCGTACCTGCAATTATATATTTTTATGCGCCCCCGTTCAAAAAAATGATGCCAACCTGAAGGCAGTAAAGGATTTTTTAAATGCCGACTGTCTGCTTACGGATGTGGGAAGCGTAAAAACAGAAATCCACAAAGCCATTCAGGAAGCCGGGCTTGAAGAACAATTTATTGGCGGACATCCCATGGCAGGCAGCGAGCGCACAGGCTTTCTGCACTCAAAAGCAATGCTTTTGCAGAACGCATACTATATTTTAACTCCCACAGTAAGCGTAAGCCCCAAGAAACTTGCCGCTTATCGTGAAATAGTTCAAAAAATCGGGGCGATTCCTCTTATTTTAAGCTTTGAGCAGCACGATTATGTAACAGCCGCCGTAAGTCATCTGCCCCATGTGATTGCCGCATCACTGGTAAATCTGGTGCGCGACAGCGATTCTGCAGACGGCATTATGAAAATGATCGCGGCAGGAGGTTTCAAGGATATCACCCGCATTGCCTCCTCCTCCGCTGTGATGTGGCAGCAGATTTGCCTCAACAATACGGACAATATCGCATCGCTTCTCGGTTCCTATATTGTTTCCCTGCAGAATATTCTTGCAAATTTGGAGAGACATAATGATACCGCGTTATATGATTTGTTTGACAACGCCCGCATTTACAGGGATTCCTTTATCAACGCCCCCAGCGGCCCTATCAAGCGCTCCTACTCCATTACGATTGATATTGCANATGAGCCGGGCGCTTTGNCNGCAATAGCCACCATACTCNCCCTTCATCAAATCAGTATTAAAAATATTGGGATTGTACATANCAGAGAATATGAAGGCGGTGTTCTCAGAATTGAATTTTATGAAGAAGCCTCTATCGAACAGGCAAAAGCAGTTCTTGGCAACAAGGGCTACACTATTTACGAGCGCACATAGTATTTATTCTTACCGCCGCTTTTTCCAAGAGGACACAGACAAATATACCAAACGCCGCTCCCGCAGTGTCCAAACATACATCGGCAAGGCTGCCGCAGCGCCCCGGAACAAAAAGCTGATGTATTTCGTCAGCCGCTGCCGAGACAAAAACCCACAGCACTGCAATAAAATACAACCTTCTTATGCGCTGAAGCCATTGACGCAAGATAATGTATACCAAAACACCCATACAGGCATACTCCGTAAAATGAGCAAGCTTGCGAATGGGATTCTCAAAATAAGCAGCNATTTCCNCCCTAAAANCATCCGTCCACTGTCTGCCNGACCACTCATTTATCACTTCCACNCATTNCTCCNNGACACAATGGCTGNGACTTCCCGATTCTTCTCCNCCCTGATTGGAAAAGGAAAAAATGATTATATAAAGAATAATAAGAACCACAGCAGCNAAAACAGNGACTACCNTTTTTTTAATTNCCATACTCTTAGTTCCTATTTTCATCAACCNCCTGATATNCTTCGATCCGNCTNGCATCCACCTCCGGNATTCNCACAAATGAAGCGCCGTAAACATATTCCTTNCTCTTTATTTCAANTCTNACANTTCTCAAACAANNGTGGATGACCTCTTTTGTCCAAATCGTCAGATAAGCCTCATAAACCTCTCCGACTTTCAGTGTTTCTTCACAGGAGAAACCCACACCGTTCTTGGAAAGGTCGATTACTTCAATCTCAACCTCTTTATTCTCGCCATCACTCAGCTTCTTAATAACCATATTGAGCGGCAGCTCCGTTCTTTTGCTCTTTCTTCTCTCTTCCATAACTGTAAAATCTCCGTTTCTACGATACCCTTTGTACCCTTCTTATTACTTTTTAGTATAGCATTAAATAACTATTCCTGCAAGTCCGCAATAAACATAGCGTCCCCAAAGCTAAAAAAGCGATATTTCTCCCTGACAGCCTCCTCATACGCCGCCAGCACTCTTTCTCTTCCTGCGAGCGCAGACACCAACATCACCAGAGTAGATTCCGGCAGATGGAAATTGGTAATCAGGCCGTCAAGTGCCTTAAAACGATAGCCCGGATAGATAAATATTTCCGTATTGTCACAGCCGGCACGCACCCTGCCGCTTTCATCGGCAGCGCTCTCCACCGTACGGCAGCTGGTTGTTCCCACACAGATTATCCTTCCGCCGTTTTCCTTGGTCTTATTGATGATATCCGCCGTTTCCTTTGTCACCTCATAATACTCGGAATGCATATGATGATCCAGCAGATTTTCCTCCTTAACCGGTCTAAAGGTTCCAAGCCCCACGTGAAGTGTAACATAGGCAAGCTCAACGCCTTTATCCGCAATCTGCCCGAGCAGTTTCTTGGTAAAATGCAGACCCGCAGTGGGAGCTGCCGCCGAACCTTCATATTTGGCATAAACCGTCTGATAACGATTCCTATCCTGCAATTTATGAGTGATGTAAGGAGGAAGGGGCATTTCTCCCAGCCGATCCAAAACCTCTTCAAAAATCCCTTCATATTCAAAACGAATCAGGCGGTTGCCCTCTTCCACTGTCTCCAACACCTCAGCCCTTAACAGACCGTCTCCAAAAGAAAGTCTGCTGCCGGGTCTGCACTTTTTACCGGGCTTTACCAAAGTTTCCCACACATCTGCCTGACGCCTCTTTAAAAGAAGCACCTCTACATGGGCGCCCGTTCCTTCCCGCTCTCCCAACAGCCTTGCGGGAATCACTTTTGTATTGTTGAGCACCAGACAATCCCCGGGCTTTAAATAATTCACGATTTCCTTAAAGATATGATGATCCACTGCTCCTGTCTTTTTATCCAATACCAAAAGCCTTGAGGCACTCCGATCCTCCAATGGGTCCTGCGCAATCAGCTCCTTGGGCAAATCAAAGTAAAAGTCAGATTTGAGAAGTCGTGCTGTTGTATTTTCCGTATCTTTATTCATAGTAATCCTCATTTCTGCGCCGCTTTTTGCGCAGACACCGCACCCCGGCTGCTGCGCTTCCTACAGCTCTGCCCCTTCCACAAATGCCTTATAGCCTCTATATGCCTCGTAGACATCCGCCTTGCTGGTAGCCTCCCAGGGGGCGTGCATATTTAACACGGCGACACCGCTGTCAATCACATTCATCCCATACAACGCCAAAATATAAGCAATGGTTCCGCCGCCGCCCAAATCCACCTTGCCAAGCTCCGCCGTCTGGAAATTAATTTTGTTATCCGCAAAAATACTGCGCAGATGCGCCAAATACTCCGCATTGGCATCATTGGAGCCGGACTTGCCTCTTGCCCCGGTAAATTTGTTTAACACCATGCCGCCGCCCAGAAAAGCTACATTTTTCTTGTCAAAGCTTGCCGCATAGGCAGGGTCAAAGGCACTGCTTACATCAGATGACAGCATACAGCAGTGTGAAAGACATCTTCTCACATTCAGCTCGCTGTAATCTCCCGTAAGATTCATCACCTCGGCAACCATATTTTCAAAGAAACGCGACTGCATACCGGTAGCTCCCACGGAGCCGATTTCCTCCTTATCCACCAGAATACAGCATTTTGTCCGCTTTGTCTTTTCAGTGTCCAGCATTGCCTTCATGGAGGTAAAGGCGCATACTCTGTCATCCTGTCCGTAGGCAAGAATCATGCTGCGGTCAAAGCCCGCCTCTCTCGCTTTTCCCGCAGGAACCACCTCCAGCTCCGCGGAGATAAAGTCTTCCTCCTCCATGTCGTACTGACTTTTCAAAATATCCAGAATGCCGGCTTTCACGGCTTCCTTGCCGGCAGACTTTTCTTCTCTTTCACCCTTCTCCTTATCACTCTTTGCGTCTTTCTTCTTATCAATGATAAGAGGCTTGTTTCCTACGATAATATCCAAAGCCTCTCCCTCAATTACCTTTGAAGCCTTTTTCTCCAGCTGCTCCTGAGATAAATGAATCAGTAAATCGGATACAAAAAATACCGGATCGTCCTCGTTTTCACCCACATTAATCTCTATGGTAGTGCCGTCCTTCTTTACCACTACGCCATGCAGGGCAAGAGGAATCGTGACCCACTGATACTTTTTCACTCCGCCGTAATAATGAGTATCCAGATAGGCAAAGCCGACCTCCTCATAGAGAGGGTTCTGCTTGATATCCATGCGGGGACTGTCGATATGAGCGCCTAAAATATTCATCCCCTCCGTCAAAGGCTTCTCGCCAATCTGGAACATCACAATGGATTTGTTCATCCAGACGCTGTAAACCTTATCTCCCGCAGAAAGCTTTTCTCCCTGTTTAATCAAGTTCTCCAGCTCTCTGTAGCCTGCAGCTTCGATAGTATTGACTATGGTATCAATACATTCTCTCTCGGTCTTGCCGTTATCCAGAAANTCTCTATATTCTTCATTCAGCTTCTCCAGCTTCTTAAGCTGTTTGGCATCATAAGTTTCCCATGTGTTATTTCTTTCCATGACAAATTCCTTTCTTCAATAAACGCTCAGTGCCCATTACAGCTATTCCTTCTCTTCCGGACAACTGCGCAAATGATACTTTATGGCTGCTTTACTCACATGACACTGAAAATTTTAATNCCGTTATCAATTTTTCAGTNCAATTCNATNCTTTGCANGAATCGCTATGATCCTATNCGTAACCTCCGCCACTTCCTCTCTTGTAAGCGTTCTCTCGCTGTGGGAAAACAACATTCTTACGGTAATGGATTTGCCGCTCTCATCGGAATAGACATCCAACACATTCACCTTCTTGACAAGCTCACTGCCTACCTCCTTGATGGCAGCTAAAACAGGCGCAAAGCTGTCGGAAACAAAGGATAAGTCTATAGTCATGTCAGGGAAACGGCTGGGCTCTTCGTAATGAATTCCCTCGTCGGGAACTGCAGCAAGCTCCTCCACATCAATCTCCGCATAGACAATCGCTGCCTTCTTATCGATTTTCTTGGAAACCACGGGATGTGTCACGCCAATCTCACCGATTTCTCTGTTCCCCGCCCAAACCGCATTCAAATTTTTTAAATGCTGATAAGAGTGAACTGCTTCCTTTTTGTGCAATGTAATACGCGCATGTTTGATATCGTCCACAATGACAGCCACCATATCACGAAGCTCGAAATATAGCTTTTCTATGGATTTTGTCTTGCTAAACAGAGTAATTGCAAGCTTTTTCTTCTCATTGCACAAATTATCCTCCGTAAGCCCCTCCACCACTCTTCCGATTTCAAAGATGCCGAAGTCCGCCGCATATTGGAAATTGTATTTTACCTGACAGAGCTGGGTAGGAACCATGGATCTGCGCAGCGTTTCAATGTTGGGATTGGTACTGTTAATAAGCTTTACATTATCCTCAATCTCTATTCCAAGCGCCTTGTATTCATCATAGTATGCCCAAATATAAGAGTGAACTTCATGGAGCGAATATTTTTTCACAAGAATATCCTTTATCTTATCCTCCACGGTCTTCGTCTCATAAGCCCGAACCGGATAAAGGGGCGCCTGCGTGGTATGCACATCAAAATTATCATAGCCGTAAATTCGGGTAATTTCCTCGATGATGTCCGCCTTGATGGTAACGTCCTTAGTAGCTCGCCAAGAGGGAACCTCCACATGGAAATCATCTCCCGATACCTCCACGCCAAAGCCCAGACTTTTCAGGGTATTTACAATCTGCCCGTTACCGATTTCAATACCTGTGTAGCGGTTTACATACGCCTTATCAAAATCAAGCTTTACCTGCTCATACTTCACGGCGTACTCGTCAGTCAGGGAAGAGACAATCCTCACACCGCCGTCTATATCCATGAGCAGCTTTACAAATCTTGCGATGGCATTTACCGTCATCTCCGGATCCAGACATTTCTCATAACGCATGGAAGCATCCGTTCTGTGTGACAGACGTACAGTGGATTTACGAACCGATACCGCATCAAAGGTAGCGGACTCCAGAGTAAGCGTTGTGGTATCCTCCACGATTTCAGAGTCAAGACCTCCCATAATGCCCGCAATGGCAACAGGAATATCTCCGTTGCAAATCATCAATGTATTTTCATCAATGTTCCTGTCAACGCCGTCCAAGGTACGGAACACAAAAGGCTTATCGAAGCATTTAATCCTTATCTTTTCCACCTTGCGGGAATCAAATGCATGCATGGGCTGACCCATTTCCAGCATCAGATAGTTGGTAAGGTCGGCAAGCAGGTTGATGGCCCTCATACCACAGTAAAAGAGACGGATTCTCATATTGACGGGGCTTATATTCTTTTGGATATTTTCAAATTTAAGGCAGGAATATCTCTGACACAGCTTATTTTCAATCTTCATATCCACACCGGGAAGAGAATCATATTGTGACAGGTCAATGACCTCCAAGGGCTTTAGTTCCCTTCCCGCAATCGCTGCAAACTCTCTGGCAATACCATAATGCCCCCATAGGTCAGGACGATTGGTAAGGGATTTATTATCTACCTCAAACACAATATCGTCAATCTGGTAAAGCTCCTTCAAATCAGTTCCCAAAGGCACATCATCCGTAATCTCCATAATCCCCGAATGGTCGTCGCTGATACCGATTTCCTTCTCGGAACNNCACATANCGTTAGAAGNGTANCCTGCAAGCTTTCTTGGTGNAANNNNAATATCNNCNAGTTTANCTCCCAGCTTGGCAAACTCAGTCTTCATTCCCACTCTCACGTTGGGGTCGCCGCAGACAACATCCGTAAGCGCTTCCTCACCAATGTCTACCTTGAGCAGATGAAGCTTCTTGGATTCGGGATGCTCCTCCACAGACTTAATCTCGGCAACCACAACCCCGCTCAAATCACTGCCCTTATAAAAAATTTCATTCTCCACCTCCGCAGTGGATAACGAAAAACGGTTAATCAATTCTCTCTTGTCTAATCCGGATAAATCAACATAATCCGAAATCCAATTCATAGATAAAAACATTATTTTCTCTCCTTCCTAATGTTCCACATAACCTGCTCACTGCAAATTAAAGCTGTCACCTGAATTTACCCTAACAACCTATCGTTTTCGGCTTATTCACCGTCCGTAAACTGCTCCATGCTCTTTAAATTACCGCTGTTCAAATCACGGATATCCTTTACGCCGTATTTCATCATGGCAAGCCTTGTGAGACCCAGACCAAACGCAAATCCGGTATACTCCTCAGGGTCAATTCCTCCCGCTTTCAATACCTCGGGGTGAATCATCCCACAGGGGCAAAGCTCCAGCCAGCCGCTGTGCTTACAGGAAGGACAGCCCTCTCCGCCGCAGATTAAACAGTTGATATCCAATTCAAAGCCCGGCTCCACGAAGGGGAAAAAGCCCGGACGAAGCCTTACCTTGATGTCTCTCCTGAACACTTCGGAAAGCATTGTTTTCATAAAGAAAATCAGGTTGGATATAGAAATATCCTTGCCCACCATAACACCCTCCATCTGGAAAAAGGTGTTTTCATGACAGGCATCCGTTGCCTCGTTTCTAAAGCACCGCCCCGGGAAAATAGCCTTAATAGGTTTTCCTTCGTTAATCAGTGCGTCTTTATACTTTCTATAAATAGCGTTCTGTGCTGCAGAGGTCTGGGTCTTTAACAGCTGACCGTTCTCCAAGTAATAGGTATCCTGCATATCTCTTGCCGGATGATGCTTGGGAATATTCAGGGATTCAAAGCATTCATACTCGCTTACAACCTCGCTGTAATCCTCANNGNTAAANCCCATNGATTTAAATATCTTTTCACACTCACNCTGCNCTAAGNTAATNNNNTNNTAAGAGCCTCTTNCCAAATCTGCANGANTGGATATATCAAATTCCGGCATTGCNTTGATTTCCTTTAAAATCTCAGCCTCGGCAAGCTTCACCTTATAATCGTCGATTTTTCCGGCAACCTCGCCCTTTAACATATTTACCTTCTGCCCCAAGGTCTTCTTGCCTTCGCCGCTTAACTCCTTCAAGCCCTTGAGGAGTTCGGTAACGGAACCTTTTTTGCCAAGATATGCCACTCTGATATTCTCCAACTCGGAGACGTTCCTAACCTTTGCCAGCTCTTCCTCCAGCTGAGCCTTCAGGCGTAAAATTTTCTCTTCCATAATTACCCTCATTTCTGCGCTGCTTTTTGCTCATAATACAATGCTTGTGCAGGCAGCGCCCAGTCACAAACTTGCCGAGTGAAAAATTTATTTTTCGCTCTTTCTCTCATTCAAAATTTTTGCTACAGCTCAGCCATGCCATTTATAAACCGTCGGTTTTTACACTATTGCTAAATACCTATATTTTTCCGCATGGCTAAACTATAAAAAAATCCCCTGCAGTTAAGCTGCAAGGGACGAAATTAATCGCGGTACCACCCAAGTTCCTGTGTATTTACACAGACTCTCATTTGTGTCATAACGGTCACAACCCGGCTTAAAGTACACACATAGCCGCCAGTCTTGCAGCCACACTTCCTCTAAGCGGCTCCGGTGGGAAATTCTACACTTTATTTAATATCCAAGGAAGCTTACAGCCAATGACCTCCTCTCTCTGAGGGAAAACAAAGCTCTACTATGCACCTTCAACGCCTTTTTCTTTCTGCTATTCATTATACTAATAACTTTATGTAAAATTGTCAAGAAAAACTTGGGTGGTTCAGTGGAAATAATTTGTCAAAATATTGCACATCCTGCCAAAATATGGCATAATGAGAACAACGAGATTTTGGAAAAGGGGTTCATTATATGTTGGTATTTGAAGTTATCATTAATCTTTGTTCGGTTGCCTCAAATATTGCCATAATTATAACGATGATTTATGGCATTATGAAATTCAGGCAGGACAAGCTGAATGTAATAGCAGATTTAAATCGGCAGACAAAAAGCGAAACAATAACTTTTGCAAATGAGATTCTTGAAAAGACTGATAATCTATTTTTTGAAATAAGGAGTAAATTCGGGAATGATACCATTAATGTGTCCGATTTACAGAACGAGAAAAATCCTGAGCTGGATAAAGTTATTTCCAAATATCTGTCTCTTATGGAACGATTGTCCGTTGGTCTGAATACAAAGGTTTATGATTTTGACGTATATGCCAGAATATGCTGCAGCAAAACAATCAGGGCATGGACGCAGCTGGAGAATATCATTTTTGAAAAGCGGAAAAATAGCGGCAATGATTTGCTTTATATAGAATTTGAGACGGTTGTAAACGATTTGCGCAGATGGAAGGCAGGGGCGCCGGAAACACGGGGAAATTATGAGAGGCTGAAATAGCTGTATAAGTTAGCAAGGGACCGTCTATTTCCCGACAGCCCCTTTATAAAACATCATTTACTTGTCCTGATAAATCTCTCCTACTCCCGTCAGCTTGCCACATACTTTCCTGCCTGAGCATTCCACATTTCCGCATACTTGCCGTTCCTATTTAGAAGCTCCTCATGGGTTCCTTCCTCCACAATCCGCCCCTTTTCCAGCATAAGGATCCGGTCTGCGTCTCTTGTAGTGGACAATCTGTGGGATATATAAAATACCGTTTTATTCACCGCAGCCTCATGCATTGCTTTATTGAGCTGATACTCGGATATGGGATCCAAAGCGCTGGACGGCTCATCCATAACCAATATATCCGCCTTGCGGTAAAATGCTCTTGAAATGGCGGTCTTCTGGCTCTCTCCGCCCGAAAGGTTCACGCCCTTCTCGTCAAACTCCGTGGTAATCCAGGTGTCAAGCCCTCCCGGCAGCAAGTCAAGCCGCTCTCCGAAGCCGCTGCGCTTCAGTGCATCCTCCGCATTCTCCCGTTCCTCCTTCGTTCCCTCCAAATCATCCAGCACCACGTTTTCAAACAGGCTTGCCCCATACATTTTATAGTCCTGAAACACTACGCCAATCTTTTTGTGATAATCGTCCATATTATATTGTCTGATATCTTTTCCGTGGTAGCTTACAACTCCCTCCGTAGGGTCGTACAAACGCATCAAAAGCTTAATCAATGTAGTCTTGCCCGCACCGTTATACCCTACAATGGCAATGCGCTCTCCGGGCTTAGCCACCAGATTAATATTATGTAGAATTTCCTCCGTATCCTCCGAATAGCGAAAGCTTACATTCTTCAATTCCACACAGCCTGTTCCCTCCGGCACCTTATCTCCCACACCATGGACAAGCTTAGGCTCATATGCAAGAAATGCCCTGATTTTATCCACATATAAACTGTTTTCGTTTGCCTTGGGTGCAATTTCCGCAAGCCCTCTAAGACCTCCCCTCAAGCTGCCCGTGCGGCCAAAAAGCACCACGGCATTGCTATAATCTATGGTATGCAGCACTGCCGCCTGAAAAATCAAATAACCCACATACAGACCATCCGTAATGAAATCTCCCGCACAATAATACCGCAGGAACCGAAATCCCACTCTCCTGCCGGAAATTTTGCGCTGCTCCTCCTCAATTCGATTGTTTGCCTCGATAAATTCTTCCTTCAAAAGCTCCGACACTTGGGGATTGAGCCTTAATTCCTTGGCATAGTCATTCAGATAAAACACACGGCTTGTGTAATTGCGCTTGCGCTCCCACGGATTCACCTTTAATCTTACCTCATAATTAATTTTATTTAACTTCTTCGATAAGAAAAAGCTTAGCAGGAAGGAAGCCGTCACAAACAGGATTCCCACACTGTCCGTCAGCAGATAAAATACGCCTGTAGTTACGATTATGGTAAGGCTCTGCACAATAGAATTTAAAAGCTCGATAAACCTATCAACAGAGGTCTCTGCCTCCGCCACCGCAAGCACAAAGTCATTATAATATTTCGGATTGTCATAGCAAGCAAGATCAAGCTCCTGCGCCTTCTGATACATCTGCTCCTTCAATGCCTGATAAAGCTTAGGCTTGGCACGATAGGTTATTCCGTTAATAAAATAACCGTCCGGGATAATCTGTATAATATTAATCAACAGAATCACGCCGATAACCAGAAAGGCCTTATAAAACGGCTCCCCGTACTCTGCACAATGGAGAACATAGCGTATTCCCAAAGTGTGCTCAATAAAAATGATAAACTGATAACGGAAAGCATCATACAAAACCAAGAGCATATAGGCAGGAGCAGCACGAAAACATAGCTTCCAAAGGAATAAATGGTTCTTTAATACCTGTTTCATTGCTCCACCTCCTCTGCTGCAAAAATACCCCGACGCTCCGATTCATGGTTCAGCGCCAGATAATTCACAGCCTGCTTTTCATACATGTTTGCGTAGGCGCCCTTCTGCTTCATCAGCATACCATGGGAGCCCTGCTCGATTAATTTTCCGTTTTCCAGCATAAATACCCAGTCCGCATTCTGCACGGAGGATAGTCTGTGTGAGATAAACAGCATAGTCTTATCCCGCCCGTCACGCAGAATATTTTCAAACAAATGATATTCTGCAATGGGGTCTAACGCACTGGAGGGTTCATCAAAAATTTTCACAGGACATTTCTGCACAAATGCCCTTGCCACCACGATTTTCTGGTATTCCCCGCCGGAAAGCACCGCTCCGTCCTCTGCAAATTCCTTGGTCAATATAGTATGTATCCCCCGAGGCATGCCTTCTATCTTGTCATATACCCCTGCAAGCTTTAACGCGTGGATAACCTCCGCCTCCTGCTCCTCATTCCCCTTCCTCATCAAGACATTTTCCATAACGGAAAGGGAGAAAATCTGGTAATCCTGAAATGCCGTGGCAAAAAGCGCTCTATATTTCTGTAAATCATATACCTTGATATTTTTGCCGTTTAAGAGTATCTCACCCTCCGTAGGGTCATAAAAGCGCATGAGAAGCTTGATTATGGTAGATTTTCCCGCTCCGTTATGCCCTACCAGCGCATAGGTTTTTCCGCCCCGTATCTCAAAAGACAAGTCATGAATCACCTGATTATCCTTGTAGAAAAAGCTTACCCCGCGAAATTCAATGCTCTCGATCATATTTCCCGGATCCTCACCCTTTAAATCCTCTGGTATTTTTGCCTCATACTCCATAAAAGTGCGAAGATTGTCCACAAACAATCCGTTTTTGAAGCTCACCACCAGCGATTCCGTAAACCCTATCAAAATCCACGTGGAGGACACCATCATACTGGTGAGCACTGCCAGCTGTGCCAGACTCATAGTGTGAGTCATCAAAGAGCGGTACGCCCCATAAATCAGCACGCCCTCAAAAATAAAGGTAAATGTAAACATAACCCGAAACCAGTGATTGACCATTGCCCTAAGCGTATACTTTTTAGTCACGTCCGCCACGCCAACAATAGCCTCCCTGTAATTTCTCTTCATCAGAGCAAACACATCCGTCAGACGAACCTCCTTGGCATAATCGGCAAGATACATCACACGGTTTACATAAGCTATCTTTCGCTGATGGGGTGCCATGTCCTTGTTGCGGTCAAAATCAATCTGACTCAGACGCCTGTTAAACACAAAATTGCCGATAATGGGAAAAATAACGAACA
>WFLY01000006.1 GCA_009177215.1 Bacillota bacterium | reverse complement strand
TCATTTCCCCTACATTGCGAGACATTGCAGCTATCGGCTATAACACTTATCAATACTACTTATCCATTTTATTAATGGATTTAAAGAGCTATCTGGCAATGATTGGTCAATCGGAAACGTATCATCTAATGTCGGATGAAGAGAAATCTCATATTAATATGTTTGAGATATTTCTTGCCAATGAACAATCTTCTATTTTACTACAAAGGATTTTAAACTTTTTTATAAAAGAGGACGTTATATATTCCCATACCCGGAATGGTTTTACCGTTCAAGAAAACGGTAAGAATATGGGAGCTATTACGAAGGATACTTATCCGCTTCTGTGTGATCTGATATGTCAGCGCAGCTGTGTAAAAACAAACCGCCAAGAAGATTTATCAAAGGTAAAAAGTAAAAAGGCACTGGAGATAATGGAAAAACTTCAAAAAGGGAAGGCGGAAAGGGCAAAACAAACAAAGTCAGATATAANTATGGAATTAGGNAATANTNTATCTGNCGTGGCAAACAAANGTCAGTCGCTNNACATTTTAAATATTTGGGATTTGACCGTGTTTCAGCTTTGGGACTGCTTTACAAGGCTTTCAAGTAATAATATATATGATATTCAATCCATGAGCGTTGCCGCTTGGGGCAATAAGGATAATTACTTTGATGCAACCGCATGGTTTAAAAGAATAGACACCGGTAACTAAGACTTATTTTTATAAGTCTTTTAATATTTTAAATTATAAGGAGGACAATATTATGTCAAACCCTAACATGACCAACAGAGAGGTATGTGACCTCATCTTTGTGGACTATTCCACAAAGAAACCATTTTTAAACTTAGACTTCGCNAATGTCTCTACTACAGAGCTNACAGGTGANTCCGTATTCGCTTACGGCGGCAAGGGTCATCCGAAGCGCGTTCAGTTTTCCGGCGAAAGAGGCGGCACTATCACTATTGAAACACAGATTCAGACCGTTAAGCTGTGGCAGCTGATTACCGGCGGTGAAATCAGTAAGTCCGCAAAGTTTGTCACAAGAGTGGAAACCGTTGTAGATGATGCCGGAACTTCCATCACACTTGCCGATGCTCCCGTAGCAGGAAGCGTTGTTGTGTATGCATACGGTGATGATTGCGGAACCGAGCTTGAATGTACCGTAGCTGACAAAACAGTTACTCTTACCACGGCGCTTACCGGCGGAGATAAGGTAATCGTTTATTACATGAAGGAAGCTACTACCGGCGTACAGAGAATCAACATTAAGTCCACCAGCTTCCCCAAGAACTTTATTGTTTACGGTGATACCATCATGAAAACCGAGGATGACGAAATCCTTCCTTATAAGCTGACCGCATATAAGGTTGCACCTCAGAGCAACATGTCTCTGAGCTTCTCTAATACGGGAGACCCCGGTTCTATCACTATTACCTGTGACCTTATGGCAGACAGTGATGACAACATCCTCGACATGGTTTTGATCGAGGAATAATGAGAAAAGAAATTGATTCTGATACAAGACAGAAATAATAGTGAATTGTAGATTTGTCCAATGCGCATTGTCTCAGCAGACTGAGTCATTATAAAACAGCGCAGAAATGAGAAGCAGTGTGCCGGAGCGTTACAAATATGCCTTATGGCAAACGCTCCGGTATGGAGATTAAAATGGGATAACAATTCAACAGGAATTTGTTATCCCATTTTTTTTACCGTTACTGCTGAAAGGAAAGGTGGTAATTAAAATTTGCTAAAGTGCAAAACATTTGAAGATGTCACGGAAATATACGGGGAAAATAATCTTATCAAGCTCTGTAACATCAAACAGATTGTTCAGTATGCCGTCATGAAGTGTCAACCGGTATGGATTGACAGGGGATATGACGGAAAATTAATTGCTTATTACTACAAACCGGAAACCGAAAAAGCATGGAATTACTGGAAAAACAATAAAACAAAAACGGAGGGCTAAGCATGGATGAAAAATTATTTCAGGTTGTTTTAACTGTAATTCCTGTTTTGGGAACAATCGTCACATATTTTATTGTTCCCTTTATTAAATCAAACATTGATTTAACTAAATTAAGTCAATACAAAGAATGGGCAGCCTTAGCGGTAAAAACGGCGGAGATGCTCTGGAAGGAAACAGGACATGGCGAAGATAAAAAAGCTTATGTAGTAAAATCCTTAAATAATATGTTTAACGCTAAGAAAACAGTTATTACAGAGGAACAGCTCAATATATTGATTGAGGCTGCCGTCCAAGAGCTTAATAAAAGTTAATAATCCCACCGCAAGCCGAATGCGCTTTCCAAACAGCGGTACACATTTTGCTTGTGGGAACAAACAGGTAATTAGAAAGCAACTCACAGATTTGTGCCGGAGCGTCACAAATCTGTCTGACGGCAGACGTAAATCTCCAATTTGCGTCGCCTCATCACATAATCGCTCCGGAATGGAGACCAACATGATTTACACGAACAGTCCGTTAATTACTTACAAAAAAATCAGCCCAAATAAAACTTCGCCTAGAAATCATGGGATTGATACCATTACAATCCACTGTATGGCAGGAAATTTATCAGTCGAGACATGTGGCAATGTATTCGCTCCGGCGTCAAAAAAAGCCTCCTCAAATTACGGAATCGGATCGGACGGACGAATCGCTATGTATGTGGAAGAAAAAGACCGCTCCTGGTGCTCTTCCAATGCAGCCAACGACCATCGCGCCATTACCATTGAGGTTGCAAACGACGGCGGCGCTCCCGACTGGCATGTGTCCGACAAAGCCATGACTTCACTGATTGAATTAATCACGGATATATGCAAAAGAAACAATATCAAAGAGCTGAAATGGCAGGGCGACAGCTCTCTCATCGGACAGATTGCCAAGCAGAATATGACTGTGCATCGGTGGTTTGCCGCAAAAGCGTGTCCCGGAGATTACTTATACAATAAACATCCTTATATTGCCAATAAAGTCAACAAGAAATTGGGAATCGTTAGTACTGCCCCCTCTCCCGCAAATGCTGATGCTACATATACTAATGCACAATTTCTGAAGGAGGCACAAACTTCTGACGCCACATATGCCAAAACACAATTTATTAAGGATGTACAAGCTGCCATCGGTGCGAAAACAGACGGAATTGCCGGTCCTGAAACTCTCTCAAAAACAGTCACAGTTTCAAAAACCAAAAACAACAGACATGCGGTTGTGAAACCAATCCAGAGGTATCTTAACGCACAAGGGTATCACTGTGGCACTGTTGATGGAATTGCCGGAGCAAAATTTGACTCTGCCATCAAACAATATCAGAAAGCAAACGGCTGCGTTGTTGACGGTGAAATTACCTCAAAGAAAAATACCTGGAAGTCTCTGTTAGGACTAAGATAAACAAGGAAGGGAAAATTATGAATGGAAGCAATACAAGCGTTACTTAATATTAACTTCCCTTATGTATTTATCTCCGTTTTCGTTATTCTTGCCGGGCTGAAATCAACCGTGTCTCTTTTTGAGTGGGTCATTGAAAGGCTTGGACTTGAAACAAAAAATATGAGAAAACGTCGTGAAGAGCACAACCTGCTGATACAGACCTCACAGGATCTTTCCAAATTACAGGAACAGCATGAGGAATCGGTAAGACAGTCCATTAGACACGATGAGATGATCAAGTCCGATATCTCTTCTTTAACCGATAGTATAAACGGTATTGCCAATACTTTGAGCGATATGCAGGCAAAAGAAAACGAAACAAAGCTAAAAGAAATTAAAGGAAGCTTGATTCGTTACTATAACAAATATAAGGATATCGGTATATGGTCCAAATTGGAGAAGGATGCATTTTGGGATTTATTTGACGATTATGAAAAACGTGGCGGGGATGGGTATATCCACTCCATTGTGGAACCCGTCATGAGAGAATTAACGGAGGTTGAGTAGCAAACAGCTCAACCAATACATTTTTATGCAATGCCGGACGATGAAACGTAGCGGTGCCAATTTACTAAATTAAATAGTAATTGAAACAATGCGGCAGACGGAAATTCAGACAAGCATTTTTCAAATTATAACATTAACACATACAGAAAGGGAACAAAACTATGCTTACATATTTCAGAATGAAGAAAAACGAATGGAAGGTCAAGGCATTCCTCTACGGGATAACTGCACATGTGCTGGACGAACAGAAGGACATCCTAAAACTTATGCAGGAAACCTATACCGCCCTGAAGGATGTTCCTGCCGATGAATTACAGAAGGAACTGGCAGCTAAGCTTGCAGAGACCATCCACAGGGAAAATGCCAGAGAAAACTAAAATACAGGAAGGAGTATACGAAACTTATGAACAATGACCCTTCAAATGATATCCGTGGCGACATTGCCCGGATACAGCAGATATTAAAGACGTACTTCGCTGACGTCAGTGTCCGGCTTGACATTGATGCCAGCCCCATAGACGATTCCATCGACCATGCCATACAAAGTGGGGAACGTTTAAAGAAAGCTCTCTCCGAGCAGCTTAAGGAGGCAGGCAAAAGCCTCTCACAGCTTTTCTCCCTCAGCTCCGGAGTATCCCTCCTTGTCTCAAAGACACAGGACACCATCTCGGAATTAAAGGATATGGACACCCTTCTAACCAAGATTGGCAGAGCCGATAGCAGGCTGTCACAATCAGACCTTGAGAAGCTGGGCAATGATGCCTTTCAGGCTGCAGGGAAATACGGCAAAAAAGCTGCCGATTACCTTGCCGCCATACAGGATGCCTCCCGTGCCGGCTATCAAAACGCAGCAGGCATCGCCGAATTATCCCTTGCCCTGCAGAATGCGGGCGACATGACCGCCGAGCTGGCAGGCCAATATATCATGGCGGCGGACAAGGCATACGGGCTGGGCGGTTCCGTTGAAAAACTCACCGAAATACTGGACGGCAGCGCCCATATCACCAGCCGTAATGCCGTGCCCATGGAGGAGCTGGCGGCGGGTATGGCGGCGGCTGCTTCCGATGCGGCGGCGCTGGGCGTGAACGCAAAGGACACCGCCGCCGCACTGGGCGCCATGATCGCTGCCACACAGCAGGGCGGCGCTAAAATCGCCGGGGCATTCCGCACCATCCTCCTGAACATCCGGCAGGTGGCGGACGGGGAAGCAGGAATCACCGCAGACGGCCTTGCCGCCTATGAAGCCGCATGCCGTTCCTTAAACGTCTCCCTGAAGGAAACCAAAAACGGCGTTATCTCCCTCCGGGACCCCATGGAGGTCTTAAAGGAGCTGGCGGCGGAGTACTCCGGACTTGCTCCCGATGATACCAGAAGGACCGGCCTTCTGGATTCCGTAGGCGGCGGACTGAACGCCGAGGCATTGGACGCCCTCCTTGCAAACTACGGTCTGTATGAAAAAATGCTCCAAGAGTACGCCAATGGAACAGGCTCCCTTGCGGCGGCTGTCGAGGAAACAGTCAATTCCTGGGAGGGCTCCCTGAACCGCCTGTCCAACACATGGACCGATACCATAGGCAACATCGCCGATTCCGGCGCCATTACCGCCATGGTCAATGCCTTAAACAGCCTCCTTACCACCCTCAACCATGTGACGGGAGCGCTGGGGCCCCTTGCCACCATTGGGGTGGGCGCCGGGTTATTTGCCGGCATCAAAAACGTCGGTGTGGCTCAACCATACTAGCCTGCCACCAAACTTTTGTTACTGATTGTTTGAATATGCCGACCGCATAGTTTTTCCCCTTATGGCAAAGATAAGGGCGGTTCTATGCCTGCCATGGGATACATGGCAGTAAATAAAATCCGCAGCCCATCCGCCGCGGAGGCCGATATGGTGCCAGACGGCACTCCCACCGGATAATGTGGGACGGGGAATCTTGTGCCCGCCACAGACATGTGGCGCTAAATGAGATCCGCAGGGAAGCCTCCCCTGATACCCATCCGTATCACGAGGAACCCTCACTGTAATGAAATGGCTACAGACGGTCAGATGCAACGCTGCCGTAAGAATATACATTCGGTGCTATGCTGAGATGCGACAGTATGTTATCCGGCAGGGCTTATCCCCTGCCTTCGCATGTTTGTGGAAATGTTGCTGTTCTGATAAGGGAACGGTAACGGACCTGGATTTCTCCTTGCCTTGTGGGAAAACGGAGAATGGGCAGTTCGTTTCTCTGTCAGCGCATATTTACAAAGCCAAACCGGCTATTGCGCTTTGCCCAAAATACATTAATTACTCATCGTTAATAAGTAGATAAAATGCAATCTCTTCTTGTGACATTTCATTCTGTATGATTTTTTGTGTCTTTTGCGTAATCACATTAGCAATTATTAATGTCTATACATGCATGATAATAACCATCTTTAGTATATGCTATACCACTACCAGTTTCATTTGGTATTATATAATCAAATGTCTCAGATGTTGGTAAATCTTTTGCAATAACAGATGAAACAANATTATNTGGTCAAAAAATCATACTAAAAAAGTGCCNGCGGNACATCAACTCNCCTGCNCCTCAANCTTNAGGGGTGGGGTTGCTTTCTGTTACCATATCCCTCATAATAATCTTATGAATATC
>WFLY01000276.1 GCA_009177215.1 Bacillota bacterium | reverse complement strand
TGCTGTGACTCCCCAGCAGATAAACTTATTATTCATTTTAAACTTCATACGAAATCCTCCATGCCGGAGCGTCTTTCCACAAATATGTGAGCCAAATCCGAATTTGGTTCTGCGATTCAAATTTGTGACGCTCCGACACAAATTTGTAATTGAAAATAAAGAAATCAGTTCTAAAGACATTGGTTTTAAGAATTTTAATCTAAAGCCATTTCTTCCAGTACTCATTAATAATATAATACACTGAAAAACAAGATATAACAAGTAAAGGTTATTTAAAATTTTTAATTATAGCCATAAATATCTAAAGCTTCAGTATGTATTGGACGGGAAATTACTAAATATTTCCCGTCCAACTTTCCTTGTATTAATTTTAATGCAGTGTAGATAAAAAATTATAAGCATAAAACCTCATTTTTAAGCGCTTATATGTTTTCCATCCTCAAAAGGCGTAAATTCAAAACGTATGAAGTATCCTTGGTCATGCTGACAGACAGGGCATACAGCCGGTGCATTTTTCCCTTTAAAAACAAAACCGCAATTTAAACACATCCATTCTACTTCTACATCGGAAACAAAAAGCTTACCCTCTTTTAACAGCTGTGCGTATCGACCAAATCGGTCACCGTGAATTTTTTCTATTTCCGCAATTTGAAAGAATGATGACGCAACTCTGTCAAAGCCTTCCTCCCTTGCTTTTTCACCAAAGGTCTTATAGACAGGCTCATGCTCCTCATATTCGTTATGCTGAGCCATACTGAGCAGCTCAGATATATCCTCCGAGATATCTATCGGATAACCTCCGTCAATAAAAATTGTTTCACCTGCCATTTCTTTTAAATGATTATAAAAAATCTCTGCATGTTCCTTTTCCTGAGAGGCCGTAAAAGCAAAAATTGCACTAATTACATGAAGCCCGTCTTTTTGTGCCTGAGAGGCAGCAAAGGTATAACGATTTCTCGCCTGACTTTCTCCCGCAAAAGCTCGCATCAAATTATCCTTTGTTTCACTGTTTTTAAATTCTACCGCCATAACTCTCCTATCTGTATGCAATCGGCATACACTTAATATATTTAAAAGAAGTATTTCCCCAAAAAGAAAAATCATTCATATAATGGTACTTCTTTTTAAAGTTTATATTGTGTCTATTATCAAAAAAGTATAAAATAAACATGTATAAACTAATTATTGACTTTATTGAAAGGACTTGATTTTCCATATGAAGCTTCAGCAGGTACTCAGCTACGTCCGCAAGGCTGTGGACGATTATCATATGATAGAGGACGGCGACAAAATTGCGATAGGCATTTCAGGCGGTAAGGACAGCCTTACACTTCTCTACGCCCTTAACAGTTTAAGACGCTTTTACCCTAAGCATTTCGAAATACATGCCATAACAGTGGACTTAGGCTTTGACAACTTAAAGTTTGACAAAATCAAGGAACTTTGCAGTTCGTTAAATGTAGAGTATACTATTGTTAAAACGGATATTGCTAAGATTATTTTTGAGGATCGTAAGGAAANCAATCCTTGTTCTCTNTGTGNAAAAATGCGAAAAGGTNCTTTGAATGAGGCTATTAANGCTGTAGGCTGCAATAAGATTGCATATGCCCATCACAAAGATGATGTTGTGGAAACTATGTTAATGTCGTTGATTTACGAAGGAAGATTTCACACCTTCTCTCCCGTCACCTATTTAGATCGCACACAATTGACAGTTATCCGTCCTCTTATGTATATGAATGAGGCAGATGTCATTGGTTTTATAAATAAATACGAGGTTTCGGTAGTCAAAAGCCCCTGTCCTGCAGACGGACATACCAAGAGAGAATATATTAAAAACCTTCTGCGCCGGTTGAATCTGGAAAATCCCGGAGTTAAAGAAAGAATGTTTACAGCAATCCAAAACGGAAAAATGAAAGGTTGGGAAGAGTACCTTGGCAGTTAATAAAAACGAAAACTATCACGATGAACAAAACAAACAGAATATTATTAAGATGCGGGCGGTGCTGAATACTCTCCCTCCTTTTTGCAAGAGCTTCTTCAGGGGAATCGAGGCGTATACATCGACAAGAACAAGACTTGCTTATGCCTATGATATCAGGCTTTTCTTTGAATTTCTGCATGAACGAAACAGTGTTTGCTCTAAAATGGATATTACGGAATATCCTATATCTTTTCTAGACCAGTTATCCCGTTTGGATATTGAGGAGTATTTAGAGTACATCACCCTATACCAAAAGGACGGAAAGGACATTACTAATGATGAGCGCGGAAAAGCGAGAAAACTCTCTTCTCTAAGAAGCTTTTATAATTATTTTTTTGAAAATGAAATGATTGAGAAAAATCCTGCCGCATTGGTTCCTCTCCCCAAAAGACACGAAAAAGAGATTATACGTTTAGAGCCTAATGAAGTGGCTATTTTATTGGATCAAGTGGAGGATGGCACAAAGCTCACAAAAAAAGAATTAGAATATCATAAAAAAACTAAACTCCGCGACATCGCACTTCTTACTCTTTTACTTGGAACCGGCATTCGTGTATCAGAATGCGTAGGTCTTGATATTGCAGATGTGAACTTTGAGGTGGGCGGTATTAAGATTAGACGTAAAGGCGGTTATGAGGCTGTAATCTATTTTGGAGAAGAGGTGGAAACCGCTCTTTTGGATTATTTGGAGCAGCGAGAACATACTATTCCGGCGGAAGGACACGAAAACGCACTGTTTCTCTCATTGCAGAATCGCAGAATGGCTGTACGCTCGATAGAAAATCTTGTAAAAAAATATGCTTCAAGAGTTACGAGCTTAAAAAAAATTACGCCCCATAAGCTGCGTAGTACCTATGGCACTACCCNCTATAAGGAATCCGGCGATATCTATCTTGTAGCGGATGTATTAGGGCATAAGGATGTCAATACTACGCGAAAGCACTANGCTGCANTAGAGGACGAAAGACGCCGTCAAGCCACTAAATATGTTCATCTGAGAGAAAAGAGAAATNATTAANATGCCGNTAAGGCGGTCTCGTTCCGCTATTTTATAAATTCAGAGGAGTAATAAGGAAGTACCAGCGNTTGANNCGCCTTAATCTCGGNATCATCATTCAAATGATTGNTGCTTTTTACCTCTNCGATATAGGAGCTCTTATCTTTGNACTGGGTGTAATCAATATATTCATCTGCAATATTCCACAGGGTCTCACCCTGCTGTACAGTGACGTTCGTATAGTATTTGAACAGTAAATCATCCTTACTTGAATGAGCGCTGCTCTTAATTGAATAATAAGATCCTGCAAAAACGGCAATCAAACAAATTGTCATAAGCAGAATAAATAGTCTGTTACGAAAAGCTCTCTGTCTGCCAAGCCTTCTTTTATAGGCTCTCAATTCACTGTCCGTCATATAGTATACACTCTTTCTTCCTCTCATAATGCACTCCTATCCGCTTTTTATGATTCTAAAGAAAACCAGAAAATTTGTTCACAAACATTTGTTCTTTATCTGCATTATAGCGAACATATATTCTTTTGTCAACATTAAATCGAACATATTTTTGGAATATATGTTTGCTTTTTTTTGAAGCATGTGATATACTCCATATATACATAGATTTTTATCAGACTATTATTTTGTCCTGTCACCCGTCGATTCATATCAGTTTAAAATAGGGAGGTTTTTATGAGCTACGGTAAGATTACTGCAAAACAGCAAGAGNTTTTAGATTATNTTANGGATGAGATTTTAAAAAGGGGCTATCCCNCAACAGTGCGTGAGATTTGTGAGACTGTTAATCTCAAATCCACTTCTTCGGTACACTCTCATCTTGAGACTTTGGAGAAAAACGGTTACATTCGCCGCGACCCCACCAAACCCCGTGCCATAGAAATTTGTGACGACAGTTTCCAGATGGTTCGAACTGAGATGGTGAGCCTTCCTATTATCGGTAATGTTGCTGCCGGACAGCCTATTCTTGCCGAGGAAAATATTCAGGATTACTTCCCCGTTCCCGCAGATGTGGTTCCCAAGGGAGAGTCCTTTATTTTAAATGTCCGTGGAGATTCCATGATAAATGCCGGCATTTTCAACGGTGACCGGGTTTTTGTCAATTGCTGCAATACTGCGCGTAACGGTGATATTGTAGTTGCGTTAATTGATGATTCCGCCACTGTCAAGACCTTTTATAAGGAAGACGGGCATATTCGCCTGCAGCCTGAAAATGACACCATGGAACCTATTATTGTAGACGACTGCCAGATTATGGGAACCGTGTTCGGTGTCTTCCGCTTCTACCGCTAACATGCTCAGGGTATTCTGTGTGAACTTTGGGAGAAGCCTAACAATAGAAAACGGTCACCTCCTCAAAAGGAAGTGACCGTTCAATTCACAAACGTCAAGGCAGACGCTATTCTATCTATTCGTTTACTCTCCACTTACTGAAATCTCACCTTCATATAAGCTATGATTTCCTCCACACATCGGTCAAACCCAAGCTTAGAGCTATCCAGACACAGGTCATAATTTCTGGCATCCGTCCAATCCCTGCCCGTGTGGTATTTATAATATTCCGCTCTATGCTTATCCGTCTTTGCAATGAATTTATCCAACTCCCTAGCACTCATACTGTGCTTTTTGGCAGCCTGCTCCATACAAAAATCCTTTGGAGCATGGACAAACACACTGAGCACATTGTCATATTCCTTCAATACATAATCAGCACATCTTCCTATAATGACACAGGACTCCTCCTCAGCCAGCTTACGGATAATTTTAGCCTGATAGTTAAACAAATTATCCGTAGAGGTAAAGTCATCGCTCTCCGGCGGTATCAATTCTCCGCTATATGCGTTTTTTGCAATATGGAAAAGTCTGGTACTCTTTAATTTTTCATCCGCATTGACAAACAGTGCCTCGTTAATGCCGCTGTCATCGCTGGCAAGCTTCATTAGTTCCTTATCATAATAGTGGATATTCAGCTTCTTTGCCAACATTTCTCCCACGGTTTTTCCACCGCTGCCATACTTTCTGGCTATTGTAATTACAATATTCTCCATAAAATGTAGCTCCTTATTCTCCCAAATATGCCTTCTTAATAGAATCATCATTCAAAAGGTTGCTGGCTTTTCCCTCTAATACAATATTTCCGGTTTCCAAAACATATGCTCTGTCTGCAATAGATAACGCCTTTTTCGCATTCTGCTCTACTAAAAGAACGGTTGTACCACTCTTGCTTACCTCTTGNATGATNTCAAAAATTTCATTTACAAAAATCGGTGATAAGCCCATGGAAGGTTCATCCATAAGAATAATTTTAGGATGAGACATCAATGCACGCCCCATGGCAAGCATCTGCTGTTCACCGCCGCTTAAGGTTCCCGCCAGCTGATTCTGACGCTCCTCAAGGCGGGGAAACCGCTCAAATACCGTCCTTAAGGTCTGTGAAATCTCCTCCTTATCCTTGCGGGTATATGCGCCCATTTTAAGATTCTGTAACACGGAAAGCTGGGCAAAAACACGTCTTCCCTCCGGTACATGAGCCATGCCCATAGACACAATCTTATGACCGGGCAGCTTTACAATATCCTTTCCCTCAAAAATTATGCTTCCCTCTTTGGGCGCAAGCAACCCCGAAACGGTATGAAGAATAGTAGTCTTACCGGCTCCGTTAGCACCAATCAATGCAATAACTTCTCCCTCATCCACATGGAAGGATACACCCTTTATCGCCTGAATCATACCGTAATATACTTTTAAATCCGTTACGTCCAATATTGCCATGGATGTATATCATCCGGATTTATTCACCTAAATACGCCTTAATAACCTCCGGATTGTTAAGCACTTCTCCCGTTTTGCCCTGACAAAGCACCTGTCCGAAGTTCAACACTGTAAGCTCCTCACAAATACCGCTTACCAGTTTCATATCATGCTCTATTAAAAGTATTGTCATATCGAAATTATCACGAACAAAACGAATGGTATCCATAAGCTCCTGTGTTTCATTAGGATTCATACCTGCAGCCGGCTCGTCTAAAAGCAATAATTTAGGTTTGGTAGCCAAAGCTCTTGCAATCTCCAGCTTACGTTGCTTACCATAAGGCAGATTTGAGGCCAAGGTATCCGCTTCAAGCTCTAAACCAAATACCTTCAAAAGCTCCATCGCTTCTTTTTCCATTTTCTTTTCCACTTTTCTGTACTTGGGAAGCCTGAAAATTCCTGTCAAGGTGCTGTATTTCTCATGGTTATGAAGCCTGACCTTCACGTTATTAATTACGGAAAGTGCTTTATACAGACGAAGATTTTGAAGAGTTCTTGAATCTCCCACTGTATTGATGTGAATTGTTTTCTTTCCGGTAATATTTTCTCCAT
>WFLY01000165.1 GCA_009177215.1 Bacillota bacterium | reverse complement strand
ACAGTAAAAACCAGACTGCGGCGTGGAAGAGAGGCGCTTAAAAAATTTCTGATTAAAGAGGAATATTATGGAAGTAATGCAGATTAGGATAAGTGATATGCATTGATAATGCTTCAGAGTTGATTGAAGAGAACAGGGAAGTCAGAAATACAACCAGCTATGACAGGATCAAGAAAATTGTATTTTCAGAGATTTATTGTATGCCAAAACATATTGTAAAAGAGAAGGAGGAAAGGAACATGAGAAAAAAGATATTGAAAATTATGAAATGGGCAGGTTTGATTTTATTGGGAGTTATTGCAGTATTGATGATTTGGAATTTTTTCTGTAAGAAAGCAGAACAGTCCAAAATTGAAGCTGCATATGGAACGGTTATTGAAGTGAATGGGCATAATATGGTGGTGGATATAAAGGGGGAGGATAACGAAACAACAATCATATTGCTGCCCGGTTGGGGATCGCCTTCGCCTATTCTGGAATTTCTTCCACTGGCGGAAGAACTGTCAGAGGATTTCAGGGTTATTACCATAGAGCCGTTTGGATATGGGATTTCCGACAGGGTTGGAACGGAACGGGAAATTAGCGGTGTTGTGGAAGAACTGCATGAGTGTACCCAAAAGTTAGGCTGTGATCAGTATTATTTAATGCCACATTCGCTCTCCGGGTTGTATTCACTGTACTGGGCGAATGCTTATACGCAGGAAGTAAAGGGCTTTATAGGGATTGATCCGTCTGTGCCCAAACAGTCCGATGAAGAGCCGCTCCCGATCAGCATGGTGGCATTGAATAAGTTATCAGCGTATTTCCAGAAANCNATNAATGNGTTAGGNATTACCCGNTTATGNTCCATAGGGCATCCNGAAAANGCAATCTATGCAGATNCTTCTTATNCATATTCAGANANGGAGTTGGAAGTATTCCGCATTTTGTCTATGGATTNCGCATACAGCAAAGATATTATGAATGAAATAGGGCATATGGAGGATAGTCTGGAGTCTGTAAGGGATATGAAATTTCCTGAAACAGTTCCGGTATTGCAGNTCGTTTCAAAGGNTAACTGTGAGTTNCTGGAAACATGGGAAACATTGCACAGGGAAGTAATTACAGAAACGGATAAGAGTGAAGTNCTACGATTGGATGGCGGGCATTACCTGCATTTTGAAAGGAAACAGGAACTTGTTGAAAAAGTAAGGGAATGGGTACGAAGCGTGGAAGAAGGCTTTTAGATTTTTCCGTTTTCTGCAGCACAAAGTCGTTTTCTACTAAGGTAATATTATTGAAATATATTTCTGCTATTATGAATGTGAATGCAAAATATTTTATGCAGATAGGACTGCGTAACTGGCGCTGGCAGTGGTTTTATGAAAATAGGGAACTGCTGCCACGAAAAGATTATGATGATATTTGCAAGCTTAATGATGAACTGCCGGACAGCCTGCGGGATCAATATAAGCAGGATATTCTAATCTGGCAGGATAAAATACNGGCTGTCTTACAAATGTAAGCCGNCGCCATATGAACGCATGGGNATAAAAAGCAGGAAAAAAGGCATTCAGGCAGTTATATCCATTTGCCTATGATAATTTACGACGGCATGGTTTATGGATAAAAGCCCAAGACCGTAATATATGGTAACGTCTTTTGTAGTCAGATAGTGACCGATATTATCCTTTTTCGTCTGGAATATCCCGGCAGGCTTCCAGTGCGTTTTCCAGTAAGTTTCCTAAAACTATGGCTAACACACTATATTACCGCTGCGGGAAACTTCCTTCGGACGATCTCCGGCGCCAACATCTAACATTTGCATTATGTATTTCTTTGCCTCGCTGATCTGCCCAGTCTGAACCATTCCAAGAAGCCCAGAAAGATGATTTTTTAAATCATGCCGGATTCTGCGGATTTCAAGATAGAGGCTCTCACGTTCTTACGCCTTTTGGCTCAAAGCTCCAGTTGCTGCGCATACAGACGGTTTTGCTCACGCAGTTCAGCGTTCCGACCGCTCTATGCCTGTTTTACAGGCATGGCTGAGTGACGGCATGAGCATGGGCAGCGCAGCTTCCTTTAGTATGTTACAAAACTATATAATCACTATGGGAAGCTGCAGCTCGTTGCGCATGGGGGAGCCGGATTTTGTCGCTCTGATGCTCTCGTAAACGCTTCCCTGTTTAAGCTCTTTTAGNAGCATACGGTAAGCTTCAGGCACCAGCAGACCTTCAGCGTCCGCAAGCTTTGTGATTAGCGGAATAGAGGAGTGCTCCTTGATAGAGCCAATCAGAGGAGACGCAGCCTTACGAAATCCTAATACCCTCGCATAAGGAACATAATCAATTCGCTGATAATCCGTAAAGTCGCTTTTTTTTATGTCCAGAAGAATGTGAAGCAGGCAGCGGCTGATACGAGTGAAAGTCATATCCTTGGTTTTTAGAATCTCGCAGAAGCCGTGGAAATCAGTAAAGCGGTATAAGTTTTTGCGGATTCGGTCGGATAAGTCTGAGGATACATCCGCATATTGTGAATAGCCGGTATCGGACTCCATTAGCAGCTTGTAGTGAAGAAGCACGGAAAAATCATTGCTTCTCATAGGAGGAACCTGAGAAAGCGAAGCCTTCAACAGCTCATAAGCATTTTCCGGCATTTGGTTGGAAAGAACAGATATTTCCTGACCGGAAAGGATTGCCTGACGAATGGCAAGCGCAGAGCATTGCCGCTCGCCAAAACGTTTGTCGTGATAATCGGAGCCTACACGCTTAGCGGTAAAAGGCACAATGGCACTGTTACGGCGCAACAGTGCCTTGAGATATTCGATACCAAGTATATTGTTGGGCGAGGACAGCACATCTTTGAAACAGCATAGGGAAGGAGCATATTCTAACAGTGCCTGTGTGCGCGCAATGGGATAGGAAAAGCCCTGTTGTAAAAAGCGGCGCAGGGCGGATGAAAATTTTGCGGGTTCATCCAGTAAAATTTGGGCAATTTTACTCAGAGGTTCAATATCGCCGCATTCACTGCCAAAGCATAGATGATTTACTATTCCAAGCTTATCAAAAAGCGTCACGGCTCCGGTGGCAAAATATTCAGCACTGGAAACAGCATAGCAGACAGGAAGTTCAAGTACCAAATCGGCACCGTTCTCTAAAGCCATGCGGGCACGGGTGTATTTTTCTACCAAAGAAGGAGCGCCCCGTTGCATAAAATTACCGCTCATGGCGATAATGGTATAGTCGGCACTTGTCTGCTTTTTGGCTTCGGTCAAATGATGTTTATGACCGCTATGGAAGGGATTGTACTCTGCAATAATACCGTTAATATTCATGTGAGGACTCCTTTCAATTGTAAATTATTTGTTTAGTGTTATCGAAATAGCAAACAAAGGCTTAAAAAAGTATGTGAAAAAAATAACATATTGTAGAATAGCTAACACGCCTATTTCATTAAGCATGTAAGAAAAAAGAGCAGTACATTTTGTATCTGAAAATATACAATTTTACGCATATTGTGACTTGTACCTCTCTTCTATATTTAGTATAATATATATATCTTGTTTTGNNAAGAGAAAAATNCAATNATTNTGGAAGGAGAACGNATATGTCATACATTNACATGATTAAAGAGCGTGCGAGGCTTGATAAAAAGACGATTGTTTTACCGGAATCCAACGATAAGCGAACTCTGTTGGCGGCGGCAAAGATTTTAGAAGAAGGAATTGCCGATATTATTATGGTGGGCAGCGAAGAGAAGATTATGGATGGCGCTGGCTGGCTGGAGGTTGATTTGTCCAAGGTGACAGTGATCAATCCGGCAACAACACCTAAACTTGAGGAATATGTCCGTCTATTATATGAGACAAGAAAATCAAANNGTATGANNGAGGAGANGGCANNCGAGATATTGTTAAAGGATTACCTGACCTTCGGTATTGTGATGGTAAAGGCAAACGATGCGGACGGTATGGTGGCGGGAGCCTGCCATTCCACTGCGGATACATTAAGACCGGCGCTTCAGATTCTGAAGACGGCGCCCGGTGTGAAGCTGGTTTCAGCTTTCTTTGTTATGGATACACAATTTAAGGAGCAGGGTGAGAACGGAACCTTTATTTTTGCCGATTGCGGTTTGAATCAGGATCCTACGGCTGAGGAGCTGGCGGCTATTGCCGAGACCTCGGCAAGAAGCTTTAAGTCTTTGGTTGGACCCAAGCCTGTAATTGCCATGTTGAGCCATTCCACTAAGGGAAGCGCTAAACATCCTTTGGTAGACAAGGTGGTTGAGGCAACCAAAATCGCACATGAGCAGTATCCGCACCTTACACTGGACGGTGAGCTGCAGACGGACGCGGCTCTGGTTCCTGGAGTGGCAAAGTCAAAGGCGCCGGGAAGCGCGGTAGGCGGCAGGGCGAATGTGCTGATTTTTCCTAATTTGGATGCGGGTAATATCGGTTATAAGCTGGTTCAAAGACTGGGTGGTGCAGAGGCATACGGTCCAATGCTTCAAGGTATTGCAAGACCGGTGAACGATTTGTCACGAGGCTGTTCTTGGGAGGATATTGTGGGAGTTGTGGCACTGACTGCGGTACAGGCACAGCTTGTATAGGGCAGATGTATGCCGGTACTTTGGAACGGTTAATATGGAATGTCCTTTAAACAGGCGCTTGCGGACTTCCTTAACATATACAAATAATTGAGAAAGGTCGAAAAGAACATGAATATCTTAGTTATTAATTGCGGCAGCTCTTCTTTAAAATTTCAATTGATCAATTCCGAATCCGAACAGTGTATTGCAAAAGGACTTTGTGAGAGAATCGGTATTGAGGGCAGCATGATTACTTATACTCCCGCGGGTGGAGAGAAGGAGAAGACGGTTACGCCTATGGAGGATCATACGGAGGCAATCCGTCTAGTGCTTGAAGCGCTTACCAACTCTAAGACCGGCGTGGTGAACAATCTGGATGAAATCGGAGCCGTCGGTCATCGTATTGTACATGGCGGTGAGAAATTTGCAGCTTCCACCATTATCAATGATGAGGTGATTGCTGCAATTGAGGAGTGCAATGAATTGGCGCCTCTGCACAATCCCGCAAATTTAATCGGCATCAATGCCTGCAAGAAGCTGATGCCAGATACTCCCATGGTTGCGGTGTTTGATACTGCATTTCACCAGACTATGCCTGAGGAGGCATATTTGTACGGTTTGCCTTACGAGTACTATAAAAAATATAAGCTTAGAAGATACGGCTTCCACGGAACCAGCCATTCCTATGTGTCCAAGAGAGCGGCAGAGGTTTTGGGAGTAGAGTATGAGGAATTGAAGATAATTGTTTGTCATCTGGGGAATGGAGCCAGCATTTCCGCAGTGAAGAACGGTAAATGCGTGGATACCTCCATGGGGCTGACTCCCCTTGAGGGCTTGATCATGGGAACCCGCTCCGGCGATATTGATCCGGCTATCATAGAGTTTCTGGCACATAAGGAGAAGAAGGACATTGATGATATCATAAGCATTCTTAATAAGAAATCAGGCGTCCTCGGTTTGTCCGACAATCTGTCTTCGGATTTCCGTGATTTGGAGGCCGGCTATTTTGCGGGGGATGAGAATGCAATCCGTACCATGAAGACTTTTTGCTATCGGGTGGCAAAGTACATCGGCTCCTATATTGCGGCGATGAACGGAGCGGATGTTATTTGCTTTACGGCAGGAGTGGGCGAGAACGGTCCTTTGGTACGTTCCATAGTGTGTGAGTATCTTGGCTATATGGGTATCATGCTGGACGAGGAGGCAAATCAGAAGCGGGGCGAGGATATCGTTATCACTACTCCCGACAGCAGGACCAAAGTGATGGTGATTCCCACAAACGAGGAGCTTGCAATTGCAAGAGAGACCGTGCGCCTGACCGGTACGGTTTCATAGACAATAATCAACAGCCGTTCAGCATTTTAAATCATATTTTGTTTTTCAATAGATGAAATCGCCAGTGTGTCGTATTCTTGAATTAATGATACACATTCTGCCTGCCGTAATTCCCTTTTACTGCGCCAGCTTTGGTAAGTGTGCTGCCGCATCGCTTTCCTTGTATGGTTTGAGTAAGGAAATTTGGGGCTTCGCAAAATGTATATGTAATGAGAAAACAGCACACTGGTTTTTTGTGTGTAAGACTATGATAATATGTAAAATGCAAAAAGACATATTGGCTTTATTACTTGCACCTAAAAGTAAATTGACATATAATATAATTAACGCTTAAATCATAATCTATGCAGGGAAAATTGTAGCAAATGGCTAATGTTACAGATGTGATCTTGAATGACGAAAGGATAAAATTATGCATATACAGATACAATGTTGCGGTATTGTTTTAATGCTGGCGCTGTTCTATTTTTATATGCGTCAGAAAAGGATATCCCTGAATACCCAAAAAGCGTTTTTGGGAGTTTTTTGGGCGACCTTTTTTTGCATTTTACTCGATATACTTTCAATAGGTGCAATTAATTACCGACATGTGTTATCTGAACCGTTTGCAAAATTTGTGGCAAAAAGTTATCTTGTAACGCTGCTTTTGGTGGCGCTGAGCGCAATGTCCTATATGTGTATAGATATTTATACAAAGCGTGGGATTTATCGGCAGAAAATGATAAAATACAGGATAATAACAGTTATCAGTATCATCGGAACGTATGCGGTACCCCTCTATTATCAATACACCGAAGACGGAATGGACGTAAAGTATACCTATGGACCGAGTGTTTATATCACATACGGTACAGCGTTGATTTTCTTTATTAGGATATTTTATCTGCTGAAGAAGGAAAAAGCAAATATTAATCCCCGTCGGAGAGAAGCCGTATGTATCTGGCTTTTGGTCTGGATAGCTGCGTCACAAATACAATTTATGTATACGAATATTCTGATTGTGGGATATGCCGGTTCCATAGGAATTATGGTACTTTATCTGAAGCTGGAAAATCCAGAGACGAATCTGGACAGGAGTACGGGATTATTTAACAGCGGTACCCTGTATCAGTATACAAAAGAGCTTTACACCGGCGAAAAAGATTTTTCCCTTTTAGTGATTAGTTTTGAAAGTACCGCCTATCAGAATGTGCAGCTGGAAAAGCGGGGGCTGATAAGGATGGAAATAATAGAGTATCTGATAAAGATACCGGATGCCCTTTGTTTTAAGAATGCGGAGGATGAATATGTTGTATTGTTTTCAGACAGTGTGATAGCCGAAAAACGGGTAAAGGAGATTCGTTCACGCTTTCAGTCAGAGTGGGGCGCTGACAAGGCAAGTCTGGTTCATCCTAATTGGCTGTATCTCCCGCACGCCAATGTGGTGGATCAGACTGAGAATCTGTTGTATCTTATCCGTTATATCAGGCAGGATGGAACAGTGTTTATGGACAGCGATTTTGCTTGCATTGAAAAAGACAGTGTAGTCAAAATGTACCAGAAAAAGGAAACAGAGCAGCTCATTCTGGAGGCCATAGAAAACGACCGTATAGAAGTGTATTATCAGCCTATTTTTTCTACAGGTGAACAGCGTATTGCATCGGCGGAGGCGCTGATGCGTATCCGGAACAGCAAGGGGGAAGTGGTGCCTCCCGGCGTGTTTATTGATATTGCCGAGGAAAGCGGCATGATCTTGAAGCTTGGTGAGCTTGTATTTGAAAAGGTGTGCGGTTTTATCAGTAAACATCCGCTGGAACACTACGGGCTGCATTATATAGAAGTGAATCTGTCCGTTGTGCAATGCGCATATACGCATTTGGCGCAGGACTATATTCATATTATGGAAAAATACGGTGTCAATCCCAAATACGTCAATCTGGAAATAACAGAGTCTGCTTCTACTAATGCCAAAAAGACGCTGCTTGAAAACATGGAGGACTTGCTGGAATATGGAGTTAAGTTTTCTCTGGATGATTTTGGAACGGGGCAGTCAAATCTGAATTATATTGTAGATATGCCGGTGGATATTGTGAAATTTGACAAAAGTATGACGAATTCCTATTTTAAAAACGGAAAAGCAAAGCATGTCATGGAAGCAGCGATACATATGATACACGGAATGAATCTGGAAATTGTATCGGAAGGAATTGAGACACAGGAAGAATACCAGACCATGGAGAAATTGGGAATCAGCCATATACAAGGGTATTATTTTTCAAAACCGCTACCGGAGGAAGAGTTTATACAATTTCTTGAGAGGAGAGTTTGTTAAATATAAGTAACTGCTCAGCCATGACCTGTGCCAATTACAAAAAAATCTTGACAAAAGCACCTCTTCGAGGTAAGATAATAAAAAATAAATAGCGGAACACAAACCGTAGATGTGGAGATCAAGGTAGTATATGCGCTTACAGAGAGACCGGAGGCTGAGAAAGGTTGGAGAAGCAGGCTGCTAAATGGACCGCGGAGGGCGCAGTGAAAGAAGCTTATGTATTAGGGAGAGCTTTTAGTATTCTGTGACGTATGGCATACGTTAGTTGCCGGGGATATGTTGGTATCCTGAAAAGTGCACGGATTTTTTCGTGAAGCAAGGTGGCACCGCGGGGATTATGTTGAATGATGACCCGTCCTTGACAGTAGTACTATTACTGTCAAGGACGTTTTTTTGCGCTGTTATCAAGCCCGCAGACATGCCTGTACGGATATCAGGTGAATGGCATGAGAACCGATTCAGGAAAGCTGCCCGGTTGTAAAAATCAGAAGGAGGAAAGGAATAATGAAGTTGCAACCTACATTGGAGGAATGCAAAAAAATAGCGGTAACAAACGAATATGGAGTGATACCCATTAGCACAGAGCTGTATGCGGATACGAAAACACCCATAGAGGTTCTGCAAATACTGAAAAAGGTCAGCAGGCATGCTTATTTGTTGGAGAGTGCGGAGGCGGATAAGCGCTGGGGCAGATATTCCTTTTTGGGATATGACCCGCTTTTGGAAATCACCTGCTACAACGGTGAGACGACGATCAAAACGCCCATGACAGCCCGCACCGCCACGGAGGATATCAGAGAGTGTATCAGAAGTGTGATTGCAGAGAATAAAAGCCCCTGTATGGAATATCTGCCTCCCTTTACAGGAGGGTTGGTAGGGTATTTCTCCTACGATTATATCAAGTACAGCGAGCCTTCTCTGAAGCTGGACGCTTTGGACGAGGAGGGCTTTCAGGATGTGAACTTAATGCTGTTTCATAAAGTGATTGCCTTTGATAATTACAGGCAAAAAATCATCTTGATCGTCAATGCAAAAACTGATGATATAGAGACGAACTACAGTAAAGCCCTGTTGGAGCTGGAGGGGATGAAACAGCTGCTTCAAAAAGGAGAAAAAGCGAAAAATAAGCCCCTGCGTTTAAAAACAGAGTTCAAACCGCTGTTCGAGGAAGAGGAATACTGCGGAATGGTGGAAAGAGGAAAGCATTATATCAAGGAAGGAGATATTTTTCAGGTGGTATTGTCCAACCGTTTGGAGGCGGAAATGGAAGGAAGCCTTTTGGATGCTTACAGAGTACTTCGTACCAGCAATCCTTCTCCCTACATGTTTTATTTTTCCGGCAATGACGGTGAGATAGCGGGAGCAAGCCCCGAAACCTTGGTAAAGCTGGAAAACGAAAAGCTTTATACCTTCCCCTTGGCGGGAACCAGACCCAGAGGCAGGAACAGGGAAGAGGATGAGACTTTAGAAAGGGAGCTTCTACAGGATGAAAAGGAGCTTGCCGAGCACAATATGCTGGTGGNTCTGGGCANAAANGANATNGGGAAAATNNGTAAAATCGGCACGGNNAATGTTNAAAAAATATATGTCCATTGAAAGATATTCTCATGTAATGCATATCGGCTCCACTGTCAGCGGGCAGATTCGGGAGGATAAGGATGCCTTAGATGCAGTGGACGCTATTTTGCCGGCAGGAACGCTCTCGGGAGCGCCCAAGCTGCGTGCCTGTGAAATTATTAATCAATTGGAAAATAACAAACGCGGTATTTATGGGGGAGCCATCGGCTATGTGTCCTTTACCGGCAATTTGGACACCTGCATTGCCATTCGTCTTGCCTTTTCCAAAAACGGAAAGGTATTTATCCGTTCCGGTGCGGGGATTGTGGCGGACAGTGTTCCCAAAAAGGAATTCTGGGAGTGTATCCAGAAGGCGGCAGCAGTGAGAAACGCAATAGAAACGGCACAGGAGGGATTGGACGAATGATACTTCTGATTGATAATTATGACAGCTTTTCCTACAATGTATATCAGCTTGTGGGTTCTGTAAATCCGAATGTCAGGGTGATTAGAAATGATGAAATGACAGTTAAGGAGATAGAAGACTTGTCTCCCAGCCATATTATTTTATCGCCCGGTCCGGGTCGTCCCTCGGCTGCGGGTATCTGCGAGGAGGTTATCAGATATTTTGCAGGGAAAATCCCTATTATGGGTATATGTCTGGGGCATCAGGCAATATGTGAGGTTTTTGGGGCGGTGATTACCTATGCAAAGGAATTGATGCACGGAAAGCAGTCGCTGGCGGCATTGGACACGGAAAGCCTTTTGTTTACGGGAATGGATCGTGAGATTACCGTTGCGAGATATCACTCTCTGGCGGCAGAACCGGGCAGTATGCCTGAGGAACTTAAGGTAACGGCACGTACGGCGGACGGAGAGATCATGGCAGTGGAGCATAGGGAGGTTCCCATTTACGGAGTCCAGTTTCATCCAGAGTCGGTATTAACGCCTCAGGGAAAACAGATTATGGAGAACTTCCTGAGAAAGGGGCTAAGCTGCGTTTCGGACAGCATAATGGCAGGCACACCGGAACATGCAGCAGGCATTGAAGCAGATAGTGCCACATTAAGAGCACAAAGCGAAAAGAAGGTGGCAGATTATACGGAACAAAATACGCAGGCGGCGGGGAGTGCGGAGAGTGCCACAGAAAAGAGGAAGAATATGATTAAAGAGGCAATTATTAAATTATCCCGAAAAGAAGATATCGGTTACGACATGGCAAAGTCGGTTATGAATGAGATTATGAGCGGCGAGGCAAGCGATGTACAGAAAAGTGCGTATTTGACAGCGCTTAGCATGAAAGGTGAGACAATTGAGGAAATTACAGGCTCCGCCGAAGAAATGCGCAATCATAGTCTGAAACTAAATGCCGACAGGGAGGTATTGGAAATTGTGGGAACAGGAGGAGACGGATCTAATTCCTTTAACATTTCCACAACGGCGTCTCTGATTATTTCGGCGGCGGGTGTACCCGTTGCCAAGCACGGCAATCGTGCGGCAAGCTCTAAATCAGGCGCCGCCGACTGTCTGGAGGCACTGGGTGTCGATATTACCATTGAGCCGGAAAAGAGCAGAAAGGTCTTAGAGGAAATCGGTATCTGCTTTCTGTTTGCCCAGAAATATCACACTGCTATGAGGCATGTAGGACCTATCCGCAAGGAGCTAGGTATCCGCACGATATTTAATATATTAGGTCCTTTGGCAAATCCTGCAAATCCTGCCATGCAGGTGATGGGTGTCTATGATGAAGGTATGCTTTCACCAATGGCAAGAGTGCTCTCCAATCTGGGCATTAAGCGGGGAATGGTAGTGTACGGGCAGGATAAGCTGGATGAGCTTTCGGTCAGCGCTCCCAGCAGTGTATGCGAGATTAACAACGGTGAGTTTTTGTCTTATACGATTAATCCTGAGGAGCTGGGGCTTGGGCGTTACCCGAAGGAGGAGCTTACAGGCGGCACGCCTCAGGAAAATGCGGAGATTACCAAAAGAATTTTGCAGGGCGAGAAGGGCGCAAAGAGAGATGCATCGGTTTTGAATGCGGGGGCGGCGCTGTACATNGNGGGAAAGGCAGAGAGCATTTACGCAGGGGTGAGACTTGCGGAGGAAATCATTGACNGCGGCAGGGCAATGGAGCAGTTAAATAGGTTTGTGGAGCTGACGAACCGGTAGAGAGCGAAAACAGTAATGCAATCCGGGTTTCATAGTTATATAACCAAGACAGTATGGAAAGGGCAATAGTTATGATATTGGAAACAATAGCAGAAAGGACCAAGAAGAGGATAGCATGGCAAAAAGAAAAGCTTTCCTTGGAGGAATTAAAGGCGATGACGGCAGGACTGCCTAAGCATAGAGACGGAAAGGAATACCCTTTTGAGAAAGCGTTGGCAAAGGAAGGAATGAGCTTTATCTGTGAGGTGAAAAAGGCATCTCCCTCCAAGGGGGTGATTGCCGAATATTTCCCTTATGTGGAGATTGCAAAGGAATATGAAAATGCCGGGGCGGATGCTATGTCGATTTTGACAGAACCCTTTTATTTTCAGGGCAGTGATGAGTATTTAAAGGAAATCCGCAGCTTTGTCAATATTCCGCTGCTGCGCAAGGATTTTACGGTGGATGAATATATGATTTATCAGGCAAAATATTTAGGGGCCGATGCGGTTTTGCTTATCTGTGCTATTTTGTCCGACATGCAGCTACAGGAGTATGCAGGAATTGCAAAGGAATTGGGGCTGTCCGCACTGGTGGAGGCTCATGACGAGGAAGAAGTCAGGAGGGCGCTGCATGCGGGGGCAAAAATCGTGGGTGTGAACAATCGCAATCTCAAGGATTTTACAGTGGATATTACAAATTCCGTAAGGCTTCGGGAGCTGGTTCCCGGAGAAATTCTGTTTGTGTCCGAGAGCGGTATGAAAACCAGAGAGGATATTGCAAGATTGGAGGCAAACGGAACCAATGCGGTGCTTATCGGTGAAACCTTTATGCGCAGTGAAAATAAGGCAGAGATGCTGCGGCAGCTTGCGGGGAAGTAAGGTCTGCAAGTGAGGCTGGTTTATGAGGAGGCAGGAGGTGCACATTTGAAAATTAAGATATGCGGTCTGCGTCGTGAGGAGGACGTGGATTATGCCAATCAGGTGCTGCCGGATTATGCGGGCTTTATTCTGGCAGAGGGCTTTCGCAGGCAGATAAGCAGGGAGCAGGCAAGAAGCCTGAAACAAAGGTTGTCTGACAGGATAAAAGCCGTGGGAGTATTTGTGAATAATCCGGTGGAGGAGATTATTTCCTATCTGGAGGAGGGCATTATTGATATGGCACAGCTCCACGGGGAGGAAAACGAGGAGGATATCCGGTATATTCAGGCTGTCACCGCAAAGCCGGTTATTAAGGCGGTAAAAGCGGATAACCGATATATTGTGGAGGCTTGGCTGGATTCTTCGGCGGATTATCTATTGTTTGACAGCGGTACGGGCACGGGAAAAAGCTTTGACTGGCGGCTGCTTGCCGATGTGGAGAGAGATTATTTCCTTGCCGGCGGCTTAAACCCGGATAATATAGAAAAGGCAGTGCTGCAGCTTGCTCCTTATGCTATAGATATAAGCTCCGGCGTGGAGACGGACGGAGTGAAGGATTTGGAAAAAATGAAAGCGGCGGTAAATAAAGTGAGAAGTCTGGAAAAGGCTGCGAAAAAGAATAGCGAAAAAGAAAGGATTAAGCCATGAGTAAAGGACGTTATGGAATACACGGCGGACAGTATATTTCGGAGACATTGATGAATGAGCTGCTTCGTCTGGAGGAGTGCTACGAATATTATAAGAAGGATGAAGAGTTTCAGGCGGAACTGACCGAGCTTCTGAATAACTATGCAGGGAGACCCTCCCTCTTATATTATGCGGAGAAGATGACAAAGGATTTGGGTGGGGCAAAAATTTATTTAAAGCGTGAGGATTTAAATCATACCGGTTCCCACAAAATTAACAATGTGCTGGGGCAGGTGCTCATGGCAAAGAAGATGGGAAAAACAAGAGTGATCGCAGAGACCGGCGCCGGACAGCACGGTGTGGCTACGGCTACGGCAGCGGCATTGCTTGGCATGGAGTGCGAGATTTTCATGGGCAAGGAGGATACTGACAGGCAGGCGCTGAACGTGTACCGCATGGAGCTTTTGGGCGCAAAGGTTCACCCTGTCACAAGCGGCACTCAGACACTGAAGGACGCTGTAAACGAGACAATGAGAGAGTGGACAAATCGTGTGTCCGACACTCATTATGTGTTAGGCTCGGTTATGGGTCCTCACCCGTTCCCCATGATCGTGAGGGATTTCCAGAGTATTATCAGCAAGGAGGCGAAGGAACAGATTTTGAAGGTTGAGGGCAGCCTTCCGGCAGCAGTGGTTGCCTGTGTGGGGGGCGGCAGTAACGCTATGGGAGCCTTTTATAATTTTATAGAGGATAAGGAAGTGGAGCTGATTGGCTGCGAGGCAGCGGGAAAGGGTGTGGATACTGCTTTCCATGCGGCAACCATTACGAAGGGAAGCCTAGGCATTTTTCACGGAATGAAATCCTATTTCTGTCAGGATGAGTACGGACAGATTGCGCCGGTTTACTCTATTTCCGCAGGGCTTGATTATCCGGGAATCGGGCCTGAGCACGCAAATCTCCATGATACGGGAAGGGCAAAATACGTGCCGATTACCGATGAGGAGGCGGTATCGGCATTTGAATACATTGCAAGAACGGAAGGCATTATCTGCGCCATCGAGAGCGCTCATGCCATTGCGCAGGTGAGGAAGATTGCCGCGGCTTACAGTCCGGATCAAAGCATTATTGTCTGTGTGTCCGGCAGAGGAGACAAGGACGTTGCGGCAATCGCAAGATACAGGGGGGTAAATATCCATGATTAACGAAAAGAATAAGATTAAAAGAGCATTTGACACGCCAAATAAAAAAGTGTTTATCGCGTTTCTGACGGCGGGAGACCCGGATGCGGACAGCTCCGTGAGATTTATTCTGGAAATGGAGAAAGCGGGAGCGGATTTAATAGAAATCGGCATTCCCTTCTCAGACCCCACAGCCGAGGGCGAGGTCATTCAGGAAGCCAATATCAGAGCGCTTAAGGGCGGTATGACTACAGACGGCGTTTTTGATATCGTGAGAAGAGTAAGAGAACAGTCACAGATTCCCCTTTGCTTTATGACGTACTTAAACCCTGTATTCCATTACGGCTATGACAAATTTTTTGCAAAATGTGAAGAGCTCTTGGTTGACGGGATAATCATCCCCGATTTGCCCTATGAGGAAAAATCAGAGGTGGAGGAGCCGGCAAACAAGCATAATGTGGCGTTGATTTCCATGCTTGCGCCTACCTCGGAGAGCCGTATCCAAATGATTGCCAGAGAAGCGGACGGCTTTATTTATGTTGTAAGCTCCATGGGCGTGACCGGTGTGCGAAGCGAAATCAGGACGGATATTGCTTCTGTTGTGGAGAGTGCCCGAAAGGCGACAAGTACTCCCTGCGCTATCGGCTTCGGCATCAGCACTCCTAAGCAGGCGGAGGAAATGGCGGCTATATCCGACGGCAGTATAGTGGGGAGCGCCATTGTGAAGATTATTGCAGAGCATGGAAGGGAAGCGGCGCCTAAGCTTTATGAGTATGTGAAGAGTATGAAAGAAGCGGTTGCGTTAGTAGCAACGACACGATAAAATACAGTAAGCTGATTCAGCCTTACACGGGAAAGGTTATGGAAGGGCCGGATTTGCCTGTGAGGATGTTACCGCAGCGCAGATGCCATGCGATTTGCAGATGAGAGCCGGGAAGGATTTTTGTGGTGGCAGACGAAAAAATAAAAATCAGTTGTTGACAAACCCTTTCCCTGTATGTATAATAAATCAATGTGTGAAACGAAGCACCGCAGAACTTTTCTGCGAGATACATTGCATAGGAGTTGCTATGTTACTGAATTTATCCGATGTATTTACATCAGAGGGCAAGGTCGAGGACAAGAGTGTTTCCCTTGAGATGACGGGCTTTGACAGCAGACTTGGCAGTTTTCCCATTATTGAGAAGACTCCGGTAGAATTCATTTTTACAAATATAGGCGCTCACAAGGTGCGTATAGAGGGAAATGTGAAGTTAAAGTTTGCCGGGTCATGCGACAGATGTCTGGCAGAGACACCTGTCACGCTTAAGTTGAAGTTTGACAGGACGGTTGTTTCACCTGAGATTACCACAGAGGATGAGGATGCCGATGACATGAATTTCATGGAAGGGTATCAGCTGAATGTAGAGACTTTTGTGTACAATGAAATTTTAGTAAGCTGGCCTGTGAAGATTCTGTGTAAGGAAGACTGCAAGGGCGTATGTCCTGTTTGCGGACAGAATCTTAATATAAGGGAATGCAGCTGCGATACCTTCGGGCTGCACCAGCGTATTGCAGTAATAAAAGATAGTTGCTTGCGCAATAAGGAGGTGTAACGATATGTCTATTTGTCCTAAGAATAAATCTTCCAAAGGTAGAAGAGATAAGAGAAGAGCAAACTGGAAAATGAGCGCTCCTACATTGGTAAAGTGCAGCAAGTGCGGCGCGCTTATGGTGCCTCACAGAGTTTGTAAGGCTTGCGGTTCTTATAACAAGAAGCAGGTTGTTAGCGTTGATTAATGAGATATGATTTCAACATGAATTATGGGCTTTTCCCGTTTGGGAGGAGCCTTTTTCATTCTTGATAAAAATATCTTGATTTTTGTTAAGGGGTTTAGTATAGTAAAGAAAGGCATAGTCGTAAACTGTCAAAAGTGATATGTGAAAGGAAATAACCAATGGCTGAAATGGTGAACGTAGCGGTAGATGCTATGGGTGGTGATAACGCTCCCTTGGAGATTGTGAAGGGGGCTATTGAGGCTATAAATGAGGACAAAAGGGTCAAGGTCTTTTTGGTAGGAAAGGAGACCGCCGTTAAAGAAGAATTGAAGAAATACACATATGATGCTGCACAAGTGGAAATCGTAAATGCCGAAGAAGTAATTGAGACGGCAGAGCCGCCGGTCATGGCGATTCGCCGCAAAAAGGATTCCTCCATTGTAAAAAGTATGAATATAGTCAAAGAAGGAACCTGCGATGCTTTGGTGTCCGCCGGGAGTACGGGAGCCATTTTAGTAGGCGGACAGGTTATTGTAGGGCGTATCAAGGGAGTAGAGAGACCGCCTCTTGCACCGCTGATTCCCACAGAGAAGGGCGTCAGCCTTCTATTGGACTGTGGGGCAAATGTGGACGCCCGCCCGTCACATCTGGTGCAGTTTGCCAAGATGGGAAGCGTGTATATGGAAAGCGTTATGGGAGTGAAGAATCCCAAGGTGGGTATTGTCAATATAGGCGCTGAAGAAGAGAAAGGCAATGCGCTGGTAAAGGAGACTTTTCCGTTGCTTAAGAATTGTCCGGAGATTAATTTTATCGGCAGCGTTGAGGCAAGGGATATTCCCGCCGGCGCAGCCGATGTAGTGGTCAGTGAGGCATTTGTGGGGAACGTCATATTAAAAATGTACGAGGGTGTAGGAGCCAGTCTGATTAAAAAGGTTAAGGGCGGCATGATGAGTTCGCTCCGCAGCAAGATAGGAGCTCTTTTGGTAAAACCCGCGCTTAAGGCGACCCTGAAGGGCTTTAGCACCGAGGAGTACGGAGGCGCTCCTTTGCTTGGACTAAACGGTTTAGTGGTAAAGACCCATGGAAGCAGTAAGTCCATCGAAATCAAGAATTCTATTCTGCAATGCATTGCATTTAAAGAACAGAACATAAATGAAAAAATCAAAGAAAAAATCATCTTAGAAGATTAAGAAGGAAGGAACTGAGAAACATGGAATTTGAAAAGCTAAAAAAAGTAATTGCGGAAGTATTGAATGTGGACCCCGAAGAGATTACAATGGAAACCACTTTTATGGACGACCTTGGAGCTGACTCCTTAGATGTATTTCAGATTATTATGGGAATCGAAGAAGAATTTGATATCGAGATTCCGGCGGAAAAAGCAGAAAAGATTACTACTGTAGAAGAAGCGGTAGAGCTGATTAAGGCTGCAACAAACTAAATGCTGATTGCCAAGTATTCCTGAATCTTACCATTCGGGAATACTTGTTTTTTAGTAACGGTTCCATAAGCAGCGGTGGATGTGAAGCAGCTGTTTATGTGAATTGAGAGGGCTGAACTGTTACATATCAGGCTTGTCAATACAGCGGAAGGTGAGGAAATATGTTGGAAGGATACACCTTGGAAATGTTGGAAGGACGGATTGGTTATCGATTTCATGATAAGGCGCTGCTAAGGCAGGCGCTGACTCACAGCTCCTTTACCAACGAACAGAGAATCAATAAGGCGAAAAATTATGAGCGTCTGGAATTCTTGGGCGATGCGGTTTTAGAATTGGTATCCAGTGAATTCTTATTTAAAGAACATGATTCGGTGCCCGAAGGGGAGCTTACCAAAATGAGGGCTTCCATGGTATGTGAGCCGGCGCTGGCGTTTTGTGCCAGAGATTTGGAGCTGGGGCAGTTTATGCGCCTTGGAAGGGGCGAGGAGAGCACCGGGGGCAGGAATCGTGACAGTATTACCTCCGATGCCATGGAGGCAGTGATAGGAGCCATTTATCTGGATGGGGGCATGAAGCCGGCAAAGGCGTTTATTTACCGGTTTATTTTGTCGGACTTGGAGAATAAGCAGTTATTTTATGACAGCAAGAGCAATTTGCAGGAGCTGATACAGGGGAAATTGAAAAAGGATTTTCATTATGAGCTTTTGGTGGAAAACGGTCCCGAACATGACAAAAGCTTTGAAGTAGAGGTGTTTATGGAGCAGGAAAGTCTGGGAAAGGGAACCGGCAGAACAAAGAAGGCCGCGGAACAGCGGGCAGCATATCAGGCACTGCTGCGATTGAGGGATAAAGGATATGTATTTAAAAAGTATTGAAGTACATGGTTTCAAATCATTTGCCAATAAGATTGTTTTCCAATTCCACAACGGAATTACAGGCATTGTAGGACCTAACGGAAGCGGAAAGAGCAATGTGGCGGATGCAGTGCGCTGGGTNNTNGGCGANCAGCGTNTNAAGCAGCTGCGCGGCGCNAGTATGCAGGATGTCATTTTCTCGGGNACNGAGANCAGAAAGCCNTTGAGNTATGCCTATGTNGCNATTACCNTNGACAATNCGGATCATCAGCTTGCCATTGATTATGACGAGGTGACGGTTGCGAGAAGAATCTACCGCTCCGGAGAAAGTGAATATCTGATTAACGGCACGCCCTGTAGATTGAAGGACGTAAATGAACTGTTCTATGATACGGGTATCGGTAAGGAGGGCTACTCCATTATCGGTCAGGGTCAGATTGATAAAATCCTCAGCGGAAAACCTGAGGAGAGGCGGGAGCTTTTTGACGAGGCGGCAGGTATTGTAAAGTTTAAGCGCAGAAAGGCTGCGGCACAGACTAAGCTGGTAAATGAGAAGCAGAATCTGGTTCGTGTCAACGATATCCTGACCGAGCTGGAAAAGCAGGTAGGACCCTTGGAGAAACAATCCGAGGTGGCTAAGGTTTACCTGAAGAAAAAAGAAGAATTGAAAACCTTGGATATCAATGTGTTTTTGTTGGAAAACCAACGGATCAGAGAGCAGCTTGAAGCCACAGAGGATAAGTATGCCATAGCAAGCGGGGAGCTTACACAAACCTCCGAAAAATACGAGGGAATCAAGGAGGATTACGAACAAATACAGGGTGAAATTGAATATCTTGATGCCGCTATCGAGGAGGCGAGAAGCAGTCTTACGGACACGGGATTGCTTCGCGGTAAGCTGGAGGGTGAAATTAATGTCTTAAAGGAACAGATTAATTCCGCAAGAGGCAGCGAGACACATCTGAACAACCGCCGCAATACGCTGCAGGAAGAAATTGCTGCAAAGAATCAGGATAAGGAAGCAATTTTGACTGAGAAAAGCGAGACAGATACACAGGTGCAGGAGATTACCGCTACGGCTGATGATGTAAGAAAGAAGCTTGAGGAAATACAACACAAGATAGAAGAGCTGAACGATAATATTGAGTCCGGCAAAAATACCATTATCGGGGAGCTGAATCAGCGCGCCACCATCAAGTCCAAGTTGGGGCGGTTTGATACCATGATGGAGCAGGTGAATATCCGCAAGGCGGAGCTGAACTCCCGTCTGCTCCGCGCAAAATCGGATGAGGCTGAAAGAGAGGAAAATATCAAGCAGCTGGAGGATACCTTTGAAACCATTACAAGGCAATTGGGCGGAATGAATGAAAATGCCGCAGCTATGGAGCTTTCTCTGGGAGATATCCGGGAGACTCTTATTGGAAAGGACGCCGCTTTGCGTGAAACCCAGACCAAATATCATCAGGAGAAATCCAAGCTGGAGGCGCTTGCCAATCTGACGGAGCGTTATGAGGGTTACGGCGGCAGCGTCAAAAAGGTTATGGAGCAGAAGGAGAAGGAAAAAGGTATTATCGGCGTTGTTGCGGATATTATTAAAGTAGAACCCAAATTTGAGACTGCTATAGAGACGGCTCTTGGCGGCAATATCCAGAATATTGTCACAGATGATGAAAATACGGCTAAGAAGATGATTGAATATTTGAAGGTAAACCGTCTGGGGCGTGCCACCTTTTTACCCCTCACCAGTATTACCAATCCTCAGGAATTCAAGAATCCCGAGGCGCTTAAGGAAAAAGGCGTTTTAGGTATGGCGGACGAGCTGGTACACATTGAGAAAAAGTACGGCAATGTGGCAAAGGCGATGCTGGGCAGGATTGTTGTAGTGGATAATGTGGACAATGCGGTGAAAATAGCACGAAAATTTGACTATGGCATCCGTATGGTAACTTTGGAGGGCGAGCTTTTGGTACCTGGCGGCGCTATCAGCGGCGGTGCTTTCAAAAACAATAGCAATTTATTGGGACGCCGGCGTGAGCTTGACGAGCTGGAAAAGAAGATAAAGAAGCTTCTTTTTGACATAGATGAGATGAATGCCGATATTGAGGAGACCAAGAGTAAGCGCAATAAAATGCGTATGGAGTTGGAAACATTAAAGGCGGATATTCAGCGTAAATCCATCGAACAGAATACGGCGAGAATCAGCATCACTCAGGCACGTGAGCGAATGGAGGAAGAAGTCTCCGGCGTTCAGAGCTTAAAGCTTGAGGAAAAAGAACTGGAGAGCATGATATTTGATATAAAAAGCGGCAAGGACGCCGCCTCCAAGGAGTTGTCTGAAAGTGAGAATTTGGAACGGAACGTACAGGAGCAGATTTTGCAGTTCCAAAAGGAATTGGAGCAGATGCGCGAAAGTGAGACGGAGACTGCCGCACAGGTAAGCGAGTGGGATTTGAAGGTGGAGAAAATGCTGCAGACCCAGACCTTCAAGCAGGCGAACGTTGACCGTATTAACGGTGAGATAGAGCACTCACAGGCAGAGCTGGATGAAATTTTAGAGGCGCTTTCCGAAAACAAAGCTGCGGTGGAGCAGAAGCAGCAGAATATTGTGGAGCTGGAAAAGACGATTGCTGCCTCCCATGATGCCCAGAACCAGTCCGAGGGTAAGTTGAAGGAGGNTATTACACGCAAGGAGGAGCTTTCCGCCAAGCAGAAGAATTTCTTTACGGCGAGAGAGGAGCTTGCGGAGCGCATGACCGCTCTGGATAAGGAGGTTTACCGCCTAAACGCTCAGAAGGAGAAGCTGGAGGAGTCCATTGAGTCACAGATAAATTATATGTGGGATGAGTATGAAATTACGTTAAGCGACGCGGCGTCTCTAAGGGATGAGAGCATGACGGAGCTGTCCGCAATGAAGCGTGAGATTTCTTCTTTGAAGGATCAGATAAAGAAGCTGGGAGACGTAAATGTAAATGCCATTGAGGATTATAAGAATCTGATGGAGCGTTTTACTTTTATGAAGACACAGCATGATGANCTGGTGGAGGCGGAGAAGACNCTGGANGGNATTATNGAGGANCTNGANNCNGCNATGNGNAAGCAGTTTNCNGAGAANTTNGNGGANATCANCCGNGAGTTTGACAAGGTNTTNAAGGAGCTNTTCGGCGGCGGNAAGGGAACGCTGGAGTTAATCGAGGACGAGGATATTTTGGAGGCGGGAATCCGTATTATTGCCCAGCCCCCGGGGAAGAAGCTGCAGAATATGATGCAGCTGTCCGGTGGCGAGAAGGCGTTGTCTGCAATTTCTCTGTTGTTTGCCATCCAGAATTTGAAGCCCTCTCCGTTTTGTCTGCTGGACGAGATTGAGGCGGCGCTTGATGATTCCAATGTNGGACGCTTTGCCAAGTATTTACATAAGCTGACAAAAAACACTCAGTTTATTGTGATTACCCACAGACGAGGAACCNTGGAGCAGNNGGATAGGCTGTATGGTATCACCATGCAGGAAAAAGGGGTGTCCACTCTTGTCAGTGTGAACCTGATTGACAAGGAGCTGGAGGATTAATGGCTACAGTCAGCAGCCGGCTTGAACTGTAACGATGAAAGAGATAGGAGAATGCGCATGACCGAGGAAAAGAAAGGTTTTTTTGCCCGACTGAGGGAAGGGCTCTCTAAGACAAGGGCAAATATTGTGGGCGGTATTGAGTCCGTATTCAGCGGATTTTCCGCAATAGACGAGGACTTTTACGAGGAGCTGGAGGAAATCCTCATTATGNGAGANATCGGCGTGAATGCCACCANGGCAATCNNAGAGAGGTTGAAAAAGCAGGTGAAGGAACGGCATATCAAGNAGCCCTTGGAGTGTAAGCAGCTGTTGGTAGAAAGTATTAAAGAGCAGATGAAGGTGGAAGAGACTGCTTATGATTTTGAAAAGGAACAGTCTGTCATTATGGTAATCGGTGTAAACGGTGTGGGAAAGACCACTTCCGTGGGTAAGCTTGCGGGAAAGCTCAAGGATGAGGGCAGAAAGGTTTTGATTGCAGCGGCGGACACCTTTCGCGCGGCGGCGGGCGACCAGCTTGCGGAGTGGGCAAGGCGTGCCGATGTTCCCATGATAGGGGGCAATGAGGGCGCCGACCCGGCGAGCGTGGTGTTTGATGCAGTGAATGCGGCAAGAGCGAGAAATGTGGACGTGCTTTTGATTGATACGGCAGGGCGTCTCCACAATAAAAAGAATCTCATGGAAGAGCTTCGGAAGATGAACCGTATTATAGACAGGGAATTTCCCGATGCACACAGAGAGAATTTGATTGTTTTGGACGGAACAACAGGACAGAATGCGTTGGTGCAGGCAAGGGAGTTCGGCGAGGTAGCGAATCTTACGGGAATTGTGCTGACCAAAATGGACGGCACGGCAAAGGGCGGCATAGCAGTGGCAATTCAGTCTGAGCTTAATGTTCCCGTGAAATATATTGGCGTGGGAGAGACGATAGAGGATTTACAGAAGTTCAATCCCGATGAGTTTGTGAATGCGTTGTTTGATGTGAAAGACGGAAAGGAAGGAAGCACAAATGTTGACACTGGAAAAATTTGAGGAAGCATGTGAGGTAGTGCAGAAGGTTACCTCGGAGACGAAGCTGGTATACAGCGATTATTTTAGTGCACAGACGGGCAACAGAGTTTATTTAAAGCCTGAAAATATGCAGTTTACCGGGGCATATAAGCTGAGAGGCGCTTATTATAAAATGAGTACCTTAAGCGACGAGGAACGGGCAAAGGGAATTATTACAGCGTCCGCGGGCAATCATGCTCAGGGCGTTGCCTATGCGGCTAAATGTTACGGTACAAAGGCTGTTATTGTTATGCCTACCACCACACCTCTTATGAAAGTGAACCGCACCAAGAGCTACGGAGCGGAGGTAGTGTTGCATGGAGATGTGTACGACGAGGCATGTGTAAAGGCGTATGAGCTTGCCGAGGAGTATGGCTATACCTTTATTCATCCCTTTGATGATTTGACGGTAGCGACAGGTCAGGGAACCATCGCCATGGAAATTTTTAAGGAGCAGCCCCTTGTGGATTACATACTGGTACCCATTGGCGGCGGCGGACTTGCCGCGGGCGTGTCAGCTTTGGCGAAGCTTTTGAATCCTAAAATTAAAGTAATCGGTGTGGAGCCGGCAGGGGCGAACTGTATGCAGGAGTCCTTAAAGGCGGGCAAGGTGACTACCCTTCCCGGCGTGAATACCATTGCGGACGGCACTGCGGTGAAAACTCCCGGAAGCAAGCTATTCCCTTATATTCAGGCAAATCTGGATGATATTATCACCGTGGAGGACGAGGAGCTTGTGGTTGCATTTCTTGATATGGTGGAGAATCACAAGATGGTGGTGGAGAATTCAGGACTGCTTTCCGTGGCGGCGCTTAAGCATTTGGACGCTAAGGATAAGAGAGTGGTATCCATTTTAAGCGGTGGCAATATGGATGTGATTACCATGTCCTCAGTGGTACAGCAGGGATTGATTTTCAGGGACAGAATTTTTACGGTGTCTGTATTGCTTCCCGATAAGCCCGGCGAGCTGTCCAGGGTATCCGCGATCATTGCCGATGTAAGTGGTAATGTTATTAAGCTGGAGCATAACCAGTTTGTGTCCATCAACAGAAATGCCGCCGTGGAGCTGCGTATTACGCTGGAAGCGTTCGGTACGGAGCATAAGCAGCAGATTATGGAGGCGCTGGAAAGAGAGGGCTACAAGCCCAAGCTGGTACGCACCAATATATAAAAAGAATAATGTTTCCCCAAACCCCACATACTTTATATGTGGGGTTTTCTATGAGAATTCCGGTTTGTGCGTTGGCGAGTATGGAGGAAGAAAACAGAATGGCAAAGACGGAAAATGAAATTGCAATGCATGCTCTGGAAAAAAAATCTGCAAAACGGCGTATCAGGGATTATGGAATAATGACATTTGCAGTGGTGATTTACTCAGCGGGAATCAGTCTGTTTTTGGATCCTAATGCCCTTGCTCCGGGAGGAGTCACCGGTATTGCCATTATCTTAAATAAGGTATTCGGCATGGAGACAGGTACTTTGATTTTACTGCTGAACATACCAATATTTATATTGGGAATCTGGAAATTTGGCTTTCGGTTTATTTTGTCTACGGTATATTGTACCGTTCTGGTATCTATTTTGACAAATATTATGGCAGTCTTTGGGGCGGCTACAGGCGACCCTTTTCTGGCAGCGTTAGTGGGAAGCTCGTTAGTGGCTACGGGCTTGGGGCTTACTTTTAAGGCAGGGGGAACTACGGGAGGAATGGATATTATCATTAAGGTGTTACGCCAGAAATTCCCGCATTTGAAAACCAGTGCGCTGTTTTTGATTGGGGACGCTATTGTTGTAGGACTTTCGGCTTTCGTGCTTAAGGATGTGAATAAGGCGTTGTATGCGGGTATGGCGGTATTTGTAACTTCCTTTGTGATGGATTTGGTGCTGTATGGACACGATGAGGCGAAGCTGATTTATATTATCAGCGATTATTCTCAGGCGATTGGAGACCGTATTTTAAAAGAGCTTGATATTGGAGTTACTTATATGAAAGGGCGTGGTGCCTATAGCGGCAAAGAAAAGAATGTAATTCTGTGCGTAATGAAAAAGCCCCTTTATCCTCGGGCGGAGGAAATCATAAAGGAGGAGGACCCACTTGCTTTTATGATTGTAAGCAGCGCAAACGAGATATATGGGGAGGGATATAAAAGCTATTTCGGCGAAAAGCTATAGGGTTGGATAGATAAGAATTAATGACCGTTGAAGCGGGCAGTAAGGATACGAATTGAAGATATTACAAAATAACGAAAAAAGAGTTCTGAAAAACAGAACTCTTTTTTATGTATAATTACATTACATACTTTAGCATATCGGGAAATAAAAGTCTAGTAAAATTTTTATAATTCTGTATACTTTTTGTATGGTTCAAGAAAGTTCAGATATCTGTCTGAATTGTTATTATGGTCTAAAACAGGCTTATAAGTGACGTGATGAAAGCGGTCATGGAAGTATGCAGAGTGTGACGGAAGAACGATAGGAAAAGGAAGTAAAAGCAGATGGGAGGAAGTATGAAGCAGAGGACTAAGATGAGGTCGCAGGCAAAACACAGGCTAGAAGCGCAGAGAGAGTTATCGACAAAGGGAGAGCTGCAGGAGCAGCATAGGGAACAGGAGAAAGACGAGGTATGGGCGGAGAAAAGGAAGCAGGGAGACTGGGAGCAGGAGACAGTTCATTTTGAGGAATGTCTGGAGTTGATCCGAAAGAATGTTGCTTATTATGAGAGGGAGAATGAGGAGCGGCATGCGGAGACGGCACAGCTGTTAAAGGCGATGAAAAGCGGCGACCCGGAGCTTTACAATCAGGCAATGACCGCGGCAAGTTTAGAGGAACATGCCGCAAATCAGCTCAGAAAGAACAGGGCGGCATTGAAGCAGCCTTACTTTGGCAGAATTGATTATCGGGAAGCCGGATTTCAACAGCAGAAGGTATATATCGGAAAAAACGGAGTTTTCCGCAATCAGACGGATGTGGTGATTGCCGACTGGCGGGCGCCTATTTCCAGTGTCTACTATGAGAATGAACTCGGACAGGGAGTGTATCATCTGCCGGGTGGCAGTATCGTGGAGCTGGATTTGCAGCTAAAGAGAACCTATGATGTGCAGGAGAGTGTACTGAAAGGCTATTATGACAGTGATGTGGCATCGAACGACCAGCTTTTGATTCAATATCTTTCCCAGAATAAGGAGGCGGTGCTGGGAGATATTATTGCTACTATCCAGAAAGAGCAGAACGAAATCATCAGGGAATCGCCCTTTGCCAATATTCTGGTGCAGGGAGTGGCGGGCAGCGGCAAGACCACGGTGGCTATGCACCGTATTTCCTATATTCTCTACAATTATAAGGAACGCTTTCTGTCCAATGAGTTCTGCATTATCGGAGGAAACGATTTGCTGCTTGATTATATTACCGGCGGGCTGCCTGAGCTGGATGTACCCAATATTAAACAGAAACGCATGGATGTGATGCTTTCGCATCTGCTGGGCAGGGAGTGGAACAAAAAGAGGAAGGTCATAGAGACTACGGCAGACGGGGGAGTGCGCAGTAAAATTGACTTTATGCTGGAGCTTGAGGTATATCTGCTGCGGCTGAGGGAAAAATGCCTGAAGGTGGGAGCGCTTGCGGATAAGGAGCTTGGAATCATTCTTTCCGAGAGCAATAACGACAGGCTTGCCGCCGAAAATGCAGATTTCAGCATTGTAAAGATTTTGCAGCTTCTGGACGAGAGAGTAAAGACACGCATTAGATTTCTCTCGCCTGAGGGTGAAAGGGAGTATTTCCTGCAAAAATGCAGACAGTACAAGGACTATTTTAAGAACCGTGCGCCAAAGGAAAGCATTTATGAAATTTACGATGATTTCCTGCGGGAGTATGAGCGGAGCCGTCCGGGCAGCATTGACCTTGAAGAGCATGGGAAAAATAACGGAGAGGGAAAATATGACGTTTATGATTTGGCGGCGCTCCTTATGATACAATACCGCGTCACTCGCAAAAAGGAGGACGAGGAATTCGGGCAGATTTTTATTGACGAGGCGCAGGATTTTGGTATTACGCCTTATTATGCACTGCGCAGGGTGCTGCCAAAGTGTTATTTTACCATTATGGGAGATGTGTCTCAGAATATTAATTATGAGACGGGCTTGAATGACTGGAGCGAGCTTAAAAAGTGGATGTTTACTGGGGAAAGGGATCGCTTTTATCTTCTTTCAAAGAGCTACCGCAACACGATTGAGATATCGGAGTATGCAGGGAAAATTCTGGAGAAGGCATCCTTTGGAAAATACAAAATCGAGCCGGTTATCCGTCACGGACTGCCTGTGTGGGAGAGCGGTAAGCTGTCCGAGGAGAAGATGTACGCCAAAGCGGCGGAAATCATAAGAGCGGCAAAGGATAAGGGCTATCACAGTATCGCAGTGATCTGTAAGGACGAAAAGGAAGCGGATTGGATTGGCAGGTGGCTTGAGGATGTGACGATTCTTCCGATTCGGCTGACGAAGGGCTTGGAATTTGATGTGGTCATTCTTTGGAATTTAGATATGGAGCAGGCAGCCGCAAGGCAGAGCAGCGCCAAGCTTTTGTATGTGGCGGTGACTCGTGCGCTACATGAGCTGTATCTGTTAAATTCAAAAAGCCCTGCGGGAATATAAATACAAACAGGAACAAGAGGCATATGCCTTTTTGCATAAATCTGGCTATTTCGTCCGCATTTTCACTGGCGGCGAGGTCGGAACCTGAAAGCTTTGCTACCGTTATATCCTTGATATATCCGAGTAAAACATCATTATTAACCATGATTTCACCTCCTGTCTAAGGTGATTATATTACAGAAAGGAAGGGGTGACTGTTTTTCCCTGAGAATAAAAGGTTTATGTCTAAGATAATACAACCAAACAAATGTTTTGACAAGAAAAAATACTTGACAGCCCTGTAAAACTATTGTATGATATGCAAAGTGCTTGTAGAAGCATTGATTTTTATGTAATCAGGCAGTTTCCCGGGGCTTTAAGGTTCCGATGGTTTTCAGGAACGGATTAAGGGAGAGGAAACATGGAAAAGATTTTTGAGCAGGCTTTGCTGTATGATTTTTACGGAGAGCTTCTGACCCCTCATCAGCAGAGTATTTATGAGGATGCTGTGAACAATGATATGTCTCTGGGTGAGATTGCGAAAGAGAGAGGCATCAGCAGACAGGGTGTGCATGATTTGATTAAGCGCTGTGACAGGATATTGCAGGATTATGAGAGCAAGCTTCATCTGGTGGAGCGCTTTGACAAGGCGAAGCGCAAGGTTGCCGAAATCCAAGCCTTAACACAGCTTACGGATTTGGATGGGGAATCGTCACAGGTAGATGAAGTGAAATCGGATGTAAGCGGGGAGCACTCGCAGTCCGGCGGGAAATGGGCTTGGGTTGATGTAGGGCAGCCGAAGGCTGATGGAAAGTGCAGGAATGGCAGGGAATGCAGGACCGACATGGAGATTTTAGAGCGGATGGAACATATCCGCAGGCTTTCGGGAGAGTTAATGAAGGAGCTGTAAGGAGTAGCGAATGGCATTTGAAAGTTTAACGGACAAACTACAGAATGTATTTAAAAGCTTAAGAAGCAAGGGGCGCCTGACGGAGAGTGATGTTAAGGCGGCTTTAAAGGAAGTAAAGATGGCGCTTCTGGAAGCGGATGTCAATTTTAAGGTGGTAAAGCAGTTTGTCAAGGCAGTTGAGGATAGAGCAATCGGACAGGACGTTATGAACGGTCTGAATCCGGGGCAGATGGTCATCAAAATTGTAAACGAGGAAATGATTTCCCTTATGGGAAGCGAGACTACCGAGATTGCCATGCAGCCTGGAAAGTCAATTACCGTCATTATGATGGCGGGCTTACAGGGCGCAGGTAAGACTACGGCAACGGCTAAGATAGCCGGTAAGCTGAAACAGAAGGGCAAGAAGAGCCTTTTGGCAGCATGTGATATTTACAGACCTGCGGCAATAGAGCAGCTGCAGATAAACGGCAAAAAGCAGGAGGTTGATGTGTTTTCCATGGGTTGTGACCATAAGCCTGTAGAAATTGCCAAAGAGGCGATTGCTTTTGCGGAGAAGAACGGACACAACGTAGTGATTTTGGATACTGCAGGACGTCTTCATGTGGACGAGGACATGATGAAGGAGCTGCAGGATATTAAGGAGAAAGTAACCGTACATCAGACTTTGCTGGTGGTAGACGCAATGACAGGTCAGGATGCGGTTAATGTTGCCGGTGAATTTAACGAAAAGATTGGCATTGACGGTGTAGTTCTCACCAAGATGGACGGCGATACAAGAGGCGGTGCCGCACTTTCCATTAAGGCGGTGACGGGAAAACCGATTCTGTATGTAGGTATGGGAGAGAAGCTTTCCGATATGGAACAGTTTTATCCCGACAGAATGGCGAGCAGAATCCTTGGAATGGGAGATATTCTTTCCCTGATTGACAAAGCGCAGGCAAGCATTGACATAGATGAGGAAAAGGGTCGTGAAATGGCTGGCCGCATGAAGAAGGGTCAATTCGATTTCGAGGATTATCTGGAGAGCATGAAGCAGATGCGCAATATGGGTGGTTTATCCAGTATTTTAAGCATGCTGCCCGGAATAGGTGCCAAGGCGGGAGAACTGGAGTCCATGATAGACGAGAAGCAGTTAAAGCATATGGAGGCAATCGTCCTCTCCATGACTAAGGAGGAGAGGCGCAACCCCAAGCTGTTAAATCCCCGGAGAAAGCACCGTATTGCAAAAGGCGCCGGTGTGGATATTGCGGTAGTCAACCGTTTTATCAAGCAGTTTGAGCAAAGCCAGAAGATGATGAAGCAGATGGGCGGCGGCAAGAGAGGCAGAGGCATGTTTGGCGGTCTCGGAGGTTTGGGAAAATTTCCTTTTTAAAGGTAACACATTAGGAATGGCTTTCAGAGATAACGGCGGTAGATATGAATTTGTTCAAGGCACTTGGACGGTTCTTATCATATAGCGGCGGACGGCTTTGCCGGAGGCACGCTCACAAGACCGAAAGGTCAGAACAAATATTATAATAGTTTTCAGTATGGAGGAAAAAGAAATGGCAGTAAAAATCAGATTAAGAAGAATGGGACAAAAGAAGGCTCCTTTTTATAGAATCATTGTAGCTGATTCTCATTCTCCCAGAGACGGCAGATTTATTGAGGAGATTGGTACTTACGACCCTAATACAGATCCCAGTACCTTTAAGATTAATGAGGAGCTGGCTAAGAAGTGGCTGGCTAACGGAGCTCAGCCTACAGAGGTGGTTGGAAAGCTTTTCAAGGCTGCAGGTATCGAGAAATAGTAATCTAATCTTTGGAGGTGGATTATGAAGGAATTAGTAGAAGTAGTTGCAAAAGCGCTTGTTGATAATCCGGATGAAGTAGTTGTAACTGAAAAGGTGGATGGCAAGAACATTACCGTTGAACTTCATGTGGCTGCGTCCGATATGGGCAAAGTAATAGGCAAGCAGGGAAGAATTGCTAAGGCGATTCGAACTGTTGTAAAAGCAGCATCATCCAAAGACAACACAAGAGTTGACGTGGAAATCGTCTAAGCTTAAAAGAGGCGGAGCACGCACGGCGTGTATCCGCCTTGNTTATCCGATAGGAAGCGNGGAAGATATGGAAGATATGTNTCAGGTAGGGGTNATCACCTCCACACATNGTATCAANGGAGAGGTGANGGNTTTTCCCACCACGGATGATGCCGGAAGGTTTAAGCGTTTAAATGAAGTAATATTAGACACGGGAAAAGAGCGGATAACCTTGGAAATTGAGGGAGTTAAATTCTTTAAGCGGCTTGTTATCCTCAAGNTCAAGGGTATTGATAATATAGATGATGTGCAGAAATACANGCAGAAGAGTCTGTATGTCACAAGACAGAATGCAGTCCGTCTGGGCAGGGATGAGTATTTTANTGCCGACCTGATGGGGTTAAGGGTTATTGACGAAANTGAACAGGAGATTGGCGTACTCAAAGACGTTATGGAAANAGGNGCCAATGATGTCTATNTGATAGAGATGACTGACGGAAAAGAGCTTTTGCTGCCTGCAATCAAGCAGTGTGTGCTTCAGGTAAATATAGAAGAAGGATATGTGAAGGTCCATGTGCTTGAAGGATTGATATAGGGTGAAGGAAAAAGGAAGAAGGGCTTGAGACAATAATGAAATTTCATGTTTTAACCTTATTCCCCGACATGATAATGCAGGGCTTGAACACCAGCATTGTGGGGCGGGCGGCAGAGAAAAATTTAATCTGCATCAATGCCGTAAATATCAGAGATTATACATTGGATAAGCATGGCAAGGTGGATGATTATACTTACGGCGGCGGCGCGGGTATGCTGATGCAGGCGCAGCCGGTGTACGATGCATGGAAAACGGTAAGCGCAGGCAAAAATATCCGTACCGTATATGTAACGCCTCAAGGTGTTCCTTTTAGGCAGAAGCTGGCAAGAGAGCTTTCAGAGGAGGAAGAGCTGATTTTTCTCTGTGGGCATTACGAGGGAATCGATGAAAGGGTATTGGAAGAAATTGTAACGGATTATGTGTCTATCGGTGATTATGTGCTTACGGGAGGGGAGCTTCCTGCAATGGTAATGATAGATGCCATATCCCGTTTGGTTCCGGGAGTGCTGAATAATGATGATTCTGCCCAGACAGAGAGCTTTCATAATGACCTGCTGGAGTATCCGCAGTACTCCAGACCGGAAATCTGGCATGAAAAGCAGGTTCCGGAGGTGCTTTTGTCAGGTAATCACAGCAGAGTTGCCCGGTGGCGGCTGGAGCAGTCCAAGGAGCGCACAAAGCGTATGCGTCCGGATTTATATGAAAAATATTTGCGGAAGGAACAAATTATTAGGCAGTTGACAAAGCATAAGAGAAACAATATTCATATGATTGAAAGTCTGGCGAGAGGCAAAGCCGAGCTTTTGTATGCGGAAGGCGAAAACATACTGATTTACAATGAAGAATGTAAAATCTGTATGATAACGGCACAAAGCAGGGAGGCAGGCGAAAACATGCTTGCTCTGGTGCCGGCAGAGACGAGATTGTTTATTACCAATCAGGAGTTTATGAACGAGCCTGTGTGCAGGCTTTTTTCCTTTGTGGTATACCATGAATGTTATCAGGTATTATACACAAAAAAGGAACAATTGCCGATAAAGCATAAGGATATCCGGCTGCTTACCTTGGAAGATTTACCTTATGTGAGTGAGCATTACGATATGGGGAATGAGAAGCATTTAAGGAAATTAATTGAGGCGAAGGTGATGTATGGTGCCTACGTGGACGGATGTCTTGCCGGCTTTATGGGAATACATGAGGATGGCAGTCTGGGATTGCTTTTCGTGGATAAGGCATACAGACGGAGGCATTTGGGGGAATCCTTGGTGTGTTACTGCACCAACCGCTTAAGGGAGCGGAATTTTATTCCCTACGCTCATATTATCATGGATAATAAGGCGTCTCTAGGGCTGCAGGAAAGTCTGGGATATTATGTGGCGGATAAAACAGTGTTCTGGCTGGGAAAAGAGGACTAAAAAGTTCTTGCTTTTTTTAGAACAGTATGATAAAATTTGAATGTTGTGAAAACGAGATGGTCCTCTGTTACATTTTAGGTATTAAGAACATCCATTTTATGAAGGAGGCTCGCGATGAGTAATATTATNNAAGAANTCGAAGCAGAACAGTTNANAGCCAATGTTGATGAATNTCNNGTNGGCGATACCGTTAAGGTANACGGTAAGATNAANGANGGCAACCGTGANAGAATNCAGGTNTTTGAAGGNGTTGTANTNAAGAGACAGGGCGGAAGCAACAGAGAGACNTTNACTGTNAGAAAGACTTCTAACGGNATCGGTGTTGAGAAGACATGGCCCCTGCATTCTCCTAANGTNGAGAANATNGAAGTGGTNAGAAGAGGTAAGGTAAGACGTGCAAAGCTGAATTACCTGAGAGATCGTGTAGGAAAGAAAGCGAAGGTAAAAGAGCTGATGAGATAAAACATCTCATGCAAAGGCTGCAATATTACAATTGATTGCTGTGAGAGGACAATTACTTGAGT
>WFLY01000217.1 GCA_009177215.1 Bacillota bacterium | reverse complement strand
GGTAGTGGGTGTGTGTACCGACGAGGAATTGTCTAATATGATAAAATTCCAGAATGCATATAATGCGTCCAGCAGATATATTAATGTAGTCAGCGAAATGATAGAGCATATTATCAATACGCTGGGTATGTAATACAGGAGCTTTGAAGGAGGAAAATAGAATGCCATCACAATTTTTTGGACTGAATATTGCATATACGGGTTTGCTGGCAAGCAACGCCGCTCTGAATACCACCTCCAATAATATTGCCAATGTGCAGACAGAAGGGTACAGCAGACAGCAGGTGTCACAGCAGGCAGCTAATGCATTGCGGGTTTTCCAGACCTATGGCTGTGCGGGCGCCGGCGTTGATGTTCTTGCAATAGAGCGTATCAGAGACGATTTTTATGACGGAAGATATTGGGATAATAACGCCAAGGTAGGCGAATATAGTATGAAGCAATACTATATGAGGCAGGTAGAATCCTATTTTGATGACAATGGTAAAAATGCCGGTTTTAAAACTATATTTGACCAGTTTATGATAACGGGTATGGAAGAGCTGTTGAAGAATCCAAGTAGTGCGACTGCAAAATCTCAGTTTGTGGGCTATGCGGGAGCCTTGACGGAGTATTTTAACGGGCTTGCCGGGAATATGGAATCCTTACAGAAGGATGTCAATCAGGAAATCAAGCTGAAGGTGGACGAAATCAATTCTTTGGCAGGAGAGATTGCCACCTTGAACAAACAGATTAATACCATCGAGCTTTCCGGCGTAAAGGCTAATGAGCTGCGGGACAGAAGGACGCTTTTGTTGGATCAGTTGTCGGAAATTGTGGATGTGGAGGTGAAAGAAACTCCTATTACAGACTCAAATAATCCTGACAGAGTGACCGGAGGTACCCGCTGTCTGATTAAGATTGCCGGAGGTCAGCTTTTGGTAGACGGCAGTGAGTATAGAGGGCTTGAGTGTGTGGCGAGAACCGCCTATGAAAAGGTAAATCAGACGGATATTGATGGTCTTTACGAGATACAATGGAAAGATGGCACACGTTTTAATCTTTATAGTGCAGCTATGGGCGGTGCACTACGCGGACTGGTAGAAATGCGCGACGGCAATAACGGCGAGAATTTTATCGGTCAGGTAACGGCGGTGGGTTCAACTGATAATGGTGCGCAGGATACGGTTACCATTCAGGTGGAGAAGCATTATCTGAGAGACTTAAATAAATGTAACCTGTCGGATCAAGGTGGTATTATTTCTCTGGGGAATCAGGAATTTTATTATGATTCATGGGAATGTAATATAACCTACGGTGATGATGGTAATGCTGTTTATAATTACACATTTACCTTATCGGATAAAAATAAGAATCCGAACAGATTGACAAACGATCGTTTGGGCAAGGTGGCAAGTATCGGAGAAAGCTTGAATTATCAGGGAATTCCTTATTATATGAGTCAGATGAACGAATGGCTCAGAACTTTTTCTCAGAAATTTAACGATATATTAACCTCCGGATATGATAACAACAATAATCCCGGTTCGATGCTGTTTACCGGTGATATGGCGACTGATGAGAAGCAGTTTGGCTTTCCGGAGGAAACGCGTTTTGATTCTTTTACATATGAGGCTTACACCAAGAAGGTGGAAGAGTTAAAGACAGAGTATATGGATGCAGATCCTTCTTTGTCAGAGGCTGATGCATTGGAGAAAGCAAAGCAGGCGGTTTCCATGAAGGTGAATGAGGCTGATGACAGCTACTATCGGCTGACGGCCAAGAATTTTACTATACTTGCGGCAATGGAACTTGACCCCGAGCTGCTTGCCAATAAATTCAAGCAGGGAGACGGCGTAGAGCAGGACGATTTGCTCCATGCCTTGAAGGATATGGTAAACAACAAGGATAAGATGAGCTTTAGAGGCTGCTCTGCTTCCGAATTTTTACAGTGTATTTTGTCTGATGTGGCGCTGAATACCGAGCGTGCAAATATTTTTTATCAGAGCTTTCATGATATTGCTGGGAATATTGATATGCAGAGGATTTCTATTTCCGGTGTGGATGAGGATGAGGAAGCCGTTAATCTGGTAAAATATCAAAATGGATATAATCTTGCCTCTAAAATGATACAGACATTGACGGAAATTTATGACAGATTGATTTTGGAGACGGGAGTCTAGGAAAGGTGGGATAACCTGTGAGAATTACAAACAAGATTATGCAGAAAAATAATCTGGCAAACATTAACACTAACAAATTATATCAAGATAGATTGAGCAACCAGATGTCTACCCAGAAGAAGGTGAACCGCCCTTCAGACGACCCTGTAGTGGCAATCAGGGCGCTGCGCCTCAGAAGCAGCGTGACCGAGGTGACGCAGTATTACAGCAAAAATATCCCTGATGCGGAGAGCTGGCTGAGCGTTACCGAGGATGCTCTGAAGAATCTGTCTCAAATTATTACAAATATGATTGGACAGTGTACTAAGGGCTCCAACGGTGATCTGAAGACTACGGACCGGGAGATTATTTTAGAGCAGCTTAAGGCTCTTGGCGATGAGGTTTACAGTACCGGAGATGCCGATTATGCGGGAAGGTATGTGTTCACCGGTTATCGTACTGATACTTCGCTTAGATTTATGAAGGAGGAGACAAAGAGCTACGATATTTTAGAGCAGATAGACAGCAGTGCGATAGATTCTATTACTAAGGTGAATACGGATAAGCTACTTGACTGGAATTCCGGTAATTTTAATGATGCGAGTTCCGGTATAGCGGATATTAACGAGGAAAAGATATCGGCAGTGGATGTATATCGTATCAGATTGGCATATGACGATTGTATGGACGGGGGAGCTCCTTCTATCAGCTTTCAGCAGAAAAAGGCGGATGGCAGCGGTTATGAGTGGGTGACATGGCCTACAACCAATGCGGATGGGAGCATAAGCGGTGAGATAGAGCAAATGCATTCCTATGACGATCCCTATAGTAAGGTGGCGGCGGATGATGATGCTTTGATTTATGTGCCGGAGACGGGAGAACTTTTGTTGGGTAAAAACCGTTATGAAGCATTGATGGCAACCAAGGATGATGTAACTACTGTTGCCGATGAATCGGAAATTCGGGTAACATACCAAAAGGAACATTGGGTTAAGGGAGATTTAAGACCGGAGCATTATTTCCAATGTGAGAGTGAAGGAATTGTCTATAACGAAAGTTATACAAGCGGCGATGCAGAAAGACAGGAAATTGAATACGATGTCGGATTTAATCAGACAATCCGTGTGAATTCTACGGCAGATGAATGCTTCCAGCATGGGATTGGCAGAACGGTTGACGATTTGGTGGATTCCATGCAGTCGGTGCTGGATTTAGAGGGAGTAAAGGCTGATATAGAGAATATGCTAAAGACAGCTTCAGGAGCGGATGCGAAGACGCTGCAGGCACAGCTGGACGCCGCCAATAAGGCGCTGACCCTTGCCAAGGATAAATGTCAGAAGTTGTTTGAAAAAGGAATTACTACTTTTCAGGGCTATTTGGATGATTCTAATTTATGTATTACAAACTGCGGAACAAGGAGCAGTAAGCTTACCCTGATCAAGAACCGTATGCAGAATCAGAAAACTACCTTTGAAACACTGAAAAGTGAGAATGAAGATATTGATATTACAGAAGTGGTTATTCAGTTGAAGAGTGCGGAAATGACCTACGAAGCGGCGCTTTTGGCGGCGGGAAAGGTAATGCAGACAACTCTGCTTAACTTTATTTAACCTACCTGAAATAGGGCCCACCGGATAGGGCAGATAGGAGCAGCTATGAAAATTAATACAAAGATTTTTGGAGAAATCGAAGTGTCTGATGAAAAGATTATTACCTTTGATAATGGAATCATAGGCTTCCCCGATATGAAGCATTTTACGCTCTTACACGATGAAGAAAAGGGAAAGGACGTAGGAATCCGTTTTCTGCAATCTATTGAGGAACCTGCTTTTGCAATGCCTGTGATGGATCCCCTTATAGTAAAACCGGATTATGACCCGGAGGTTGATGATGAACTGCTGTTAAGTGCAGGCAGTCTTAATGAAGATAATATTCTGGTGCTGGTAACGGCGAGCATTCCTTCCGATTTGACACAGATGAGTGTGAATTTACAGGGTCCTATTATTATTAATGTGGATGAACACAAGGCATGTCAGATTATTGTGGACGGAAGTTCATATCCTGTGAAATTCCCTATTTTTGAAATCCTGCAGGCAAGAAAGGCAGGTGAGTAAAATGCTGGCTTTATCGCGCAAAAAGAATGAAGCAATTATTATTAATAACAATGTTGAAGTGACAATTCTGGAGGTTAAGGGAGATCAGGTAAAAATCGGCATTACCGCACCGAGAGAGGTGCCGATTTACCGCAAAGAAGTCTATTTACAGATTCAGGAGTCTAATAAAGAGGCTGTCAATGTAGACGGAATAGAAGCATTAAGGAATTTATTGGGATAAAATTAAGAGGAAAGCACAATTTTTTGCACTTTCCTCTTAATTTTTTTTTAATATGTACCGATAAAAGGTTTAGAAGCTTGATTTTGGAATGGATTTCAAAAAGTACATATTTATATTTTCACATGGAGGTGACCGAAATGGCAATAGAAGCATTAACAGGTGTTATGAGTGTACAGGCACAGAACACAGTGCCGCAAAGAACGGTATCCACAGAGAAGGTAGAAGCTCCTGCCTCTCAGGCTGCACAGGCAGTGGATAGCTATGACAAGACTATCGGTGTGGTAGAAAACGCACAGAATAAGGGTGAGGCCGGTAATCCGTCAGAGCAGGAACAGGAGCAGGCGAATAACGAACAAATTCGCAAGGCAGTAGAAAAACTGAATAAAAGCATGTCTCATTCTGAAGCTGTATTTGGTATTCACGAGGATACTCATCGTGTAACAATCAAGATAGTGGATCGTAATACGAAAGAAGTTATCAAAGAGCTTCCCCCCGAGAAAACCTTGGATATGATTGCTAAGGTGTGGGAGCTTGCCGGTATGATGGTGGATGAGAAGAGATAAGTAGGAGGATGCTATTATGGCAATGCGGTTGACAGGACTGATGTCCGGTATGGATACAGAGAGTATTATTCAGGAATTAGTGGCTGCAAAGCGTACTAAAGTGGATGATACCAAGAGAGCACAGACAAAGCATAAATGGAAGCAGGAAGCATGGAAAAGCTTGAATGCACAGGTGTTGAAGCTTTATAATGGCGCTCTGAGTAATATGCGTTTTGAGTCTTCCTTTATTAAAAAGACAACGAAGGTTTCCAATCCCAATTTGGTATCGGTTATCACCGGTGAGGGTGCGGTAAACAGTGTTCAGAGTCTTCAAATTACCACTTTGGCAAAGCCTACTTATGTTACAGGCGGTGTGCTGAAAAGTGCCGGAGAGGATTACAAGGGAAGCAGTAAGCTGACAGATGTGCTGGCAAACAGCGGAATCGAGTTTAATGGGGAAGAGGGTTACGGCAGTATCAGTCTGACGGTGAACGGTGAGACAAAGTCCATCACCATTGACAAGGATATGACAATCAACGGCTTTACCACAGCTTTGCGTGATGCCGGCGTTAATGCTTCCTTCGATGAGAAAAACCAGAGATTTTTCGTTAGCTCCAAATCTACGGGATTAAAACAGAACTTTACGCTGGTGGGCGGAGATGTGAACGGCTGTAAGATGCTACAGTCCTTAGGGCTTAGCACTTATGGAGCAGCGGAGCAGAAATACTATGACGAGCTTATTAATAATTCCGAGGAGGTTATTGCAGGCAGAATCCGGACGGAAGAAAAGAATCTGATTGCCCGCAAAGATAGCCTTGAAGCTCAGCGTGACAGCCAGTTAAGCCAGTTAAATACTTACAAGTCAATCTTTGAAGACATTGATACTACGAAGCCGCTCAGTGCGGAAGACAAAGTTAGGGTTAAAGTAAGGATTGAGAATCNTAANAATTCTAGCNATACTACTGAGNAGNCAGCTTACACGGCATTNAANANATGGTCNTCCAATTATGANAAAANTACANGCGAATTGGATGATATTGTAAATAATAAGCTTGAAATTACCGGAAAAGATGAAGACGGTAAGGATGTTTATCAGATCAGGAACTCCTATGCCGGAACTATCAGGGGGCAGGTGGAGAAAGAGATTGCAGCAGCATCCCAGATTAAAGAGCAATATGCAAACGGCAGCTTAAAGGCAACAGTGGCAAATAAGATGGAAGGTGAAGACGCTGTAATTTCATTGAACGGTGTACAATATGAATCCGACAGTAATACCTTTGAAATTAACGGCTTGACTATAACGGTTAATGCAACCACTGCGGAGAATGAGGTTGTTACTCTTACCACAGAGGACGATACTCAGGGCATCTACGACATGGTTAAGAATTTCATTAAGGAATATAATGAAATCATTAATCAGATGGATAAGCTTTACAATGCAGACGCCGCAAAGGGGTATAAGCCTTTGACCGATGAGGAAAAGGATGCCATGTCAGATTCCGAAGTGGAGGAGTGGGAGAAGAAGATNAAAGATTCCATTCTNCGTANGGATTCCACGCTTAGCACGGTTTCCGGTGNTCTGAAGGAAATCATGATGTCCGGTGTATCTGTAAACGGTAAGAAAATGTATCTTTCCGATTTTGGAATTGAGACCTTAAGTTATTTTATTGCTGCTGATAACGAGAAGAATGCATATCATATAGATGGTGATGCGGATGACGCTTCTACGGCAGGCAATGCAGATAAGCTGAAGAGTATGATTGCAAACGACCCTGATACGGTAGTATCGTTCTTTACAACCTTGTCAAGAAGTCTGTATTCTAAGCTCAGCGACTTGATGAAGGGAACGGAATATAGCTCCTCCTATACACTTTATGAAGATAAGAAGATGAAGGAGGATTATGACGACTATACCAGCAAGATTTCAGAATTGGAAAAAAAGTTGAATGATTATGAAGAACAGTGGTATTCCAAGTTNGCCGCTATGGAGACAGCTTTGTCAAAGATGCNGAGCAACGCTAGCGCTGTAACAAGCTTACTTGGCGGCTGATAAAACGGNGGTAACAANATGGCATTGCCTAATGCTTATGCACAGTACAATAACAGCAAAATATTAACGGCTTCTCCGGCAGAGCTTACCTTGATGCTTTATGAGGGCGCTATTAAGTTTTGCAATATTGCAATGGCAGCGGTGGAACAGAAGGATGTTGAAAAGGCTCATACCAATATTGTAAAAGCACAGAAAATTGTGGACTATTTTCGGCAGACTTTAGATATGAAATATGAGGTTTCTCAGGACTTTGAACGTGTTTATGTATATCTGGAGCAGCGTCTGGTAGAAGCGAACTTGAAAAAAGATAAGGATATTTTGGAAGAAGTTACTACTCATCTCCGCTCCATGCGCGATACATGGAAAGAAGTGATACGTCTTAACAAGGAGAAAGGAACTGCATAATGGAGAGTCAGTTAAGTATTCTTGCGGAAAGTTTGGATAGAAAGCTGGAAGTGTTAAAAGAGATTCAGAAGTATAACGCTGAACAGGAAAAGAGCTTTCAAGGCGGTCAGGCGGATTTAGATAGCTTTGACGCTGCCATGGAGAAAAAGGGGCAGTTGATTGAGAAGATTATTAAGCTGGACACGGGTTTTGAAACTATGTACGCCAAGCTCTCTGAAGAATTAAAAGGAAATAGAGAAAGATATGCAGAGCAGATTAGGGTGCTACAGCAAAAAGTTACTGAAGTTACGGAGCTTAGTGTCTCCGTGCAGGCGCAGGAACAGCGCAATAAAAAGCTGGTGGAGGAATTTTTTGCCAAGGAACGTGCAGGTATTCGTGACGGCCGTAAATCCTCAAANGCAGNNNATGANTATTATNAGAATATGAGCGGTTCAAGCTTTNTTCCGCCTCAGTTTCTGGATAGTAAGCATTAACAATAAATATGTCATATAAAAATGCCACTCGTAAGGGTGGCATTTTTGTATATTTTTTCTGGATTTGGAGATGATTTATAGGAAAATAAAGCTTGAAACGGGAGAATGAAAAATACGGGAAGAAGGACTGCATTCAGGATTTTAGGCGGCGTTTCCATATTGGGCACGATTCTATGCCTTTGGACGATGGCAATAGAGAAAAGAGCACATTATACGCCGGACTATCCTATGAAAAATTTGGAGGTTTATTTGGAAAAAAAAGAACTGACGGAAAAAGAATATGTTCTTTTGTTTTGCCAGACCGGATTAGGCAAAGCTGCGGTAGATGAACTGCGAAAAAGGGGGGATAATGGAAAATTGAGTAAGCTGCAGCAGGATTTTTTCAGAGAGACGCAGGTTTACTGTGAACCCAACACTGTGATAAGCAGGGAGGAGGTATTACTTTGCGATTCGGATGATTTACTGGCGGAAATACCTGTTGTGGAGGATGGAGATATTTTAGTTACTTTTAATTGTCATGTGCTGGGGTGGAGAGTCGGACATGCAGGGATTGTGGTAGACGCAGAAAACAGAATGACTTTGGAAGCAAGGGTACTTGGCAGTGATTCGGCAGTCCTATCTTTGGAACATTGGCGAAGCTATCCATCCTTTGCAGTACTCCGGTTAAGGGAAGTCTCCAAGGAGGAGAGAAAAGAGATTGCGGAGTATGCCGCAGCGCACTTGGCGGATGTTCCTTATCAGCTGACGGCGGGAATACTGTCGATGCCTATGCAGTCGGAAGCGGTTAAGTCGGCATCTACAAAAGTGGAATCCACAGAATCGGTAGTTCTAAATCAGGAAATAGAAGAAACAAAAACAGCAAAAACAGGCTCGGAAGAAGCTATCACTGGTACACAATGTGCACATCTGGTCTGGTATGCGTATAAGCATTTCGGATACGATTTGGACAGCAACGGCGGAGTGATTGTAACGCCGCAGGATTTATTTGACAGCCCCCTTTTGGAGGTGGTGCAAATATATGGTATGGATGTAAGAAAATTAAAGTTTTATAAAGAATATTAATTTTCATAATAAGTCTTGAAAAGGCACACGAAATATCGTATATTAAATCTGTACACTAATTTGACAGACAGTTTGGAGGAGAGAATAATGACAAAAGCAGAGATTTTAAAGAAAGAAATTTTAAGACAATATCGCAGTGTGCGTCAGTTTGCAATGGAGATGAATATACCTTACAGTACATTAGTAACTGCTTTGGAGCGTGGTATAGAAGGCATGGCTTATGGAACGGTTATCAGAATGTGCGATAAGTTAAGCCTGAATCCGGTGGATTTTTCCTCACTGGAGAGAGATACCTCTTTGGGAGCACAGCTTTTGGAGAACCGAGTAATGCAGTACTATGTAAAGCTGAATCAGGACGGACGTGATAAAATTTTAGAGCTAATGGACGATTTTGTTCAGATTGACAAGTACAAGGCAAAGGGCAAGAAGAGCAAGTAGTATGAAATACGATTATTTAATTGTCGGAACAGGTCTTTTTGGTGCTGTGTTTGCTCATGAAATGAAAAAAGCCGGGAAAAGCTGCTATTGTATTGATAAGAGAGGAAATATTGGAGGGAATATCTATACAGAGGAGGAAATGGGCATTCAAGTCCATAAATACGGAGCCCATATTTTCCATACCTCTAATCGCAGAATCTGGGATTATGTGAATCAGTNTGCGNAGTTTAANCATTATGTAAATTCCNCTATTGCTATTTNCAAGGACGAGCTTTATAATANGCCTTTTAACATGAATACCTTTAGCAGGCTATGGGGGATACGCACCCCTGACGAGGCAAAGGCAGAGATTGACAAACAAAGACAGAATGAAGCGGTAGAAAATCCACAGAATCTGGAGGAACAGGCGCTTTCTCTGGTTGGGCGTGATGTCTATGAAAAGCTGGTGAAGGGGTATACGGAAAAGCAGTGGGGAAGAGATTGCAGGGAGCTGCCTGCATTTATCATCAAGAGGCTTCCCGTGCGTTTCACCTANGACAATAATTACTTTANCGATAGATATCAGGGCATTCCCATAGNCGGCTACACTCAGATGATTGAGAAGCTTNTGGCGGATGTTCCGGTACGGCTTGAAATTTNCTACCGNGNTNTTCTTGNGGCAANTGCAGNGAAGGCNGNGACTGATGTATTTGACACGGTTTTGTATACCGGCATGATAGATGAGTATTTTGATTATCAGCTGGGAGAGATGCAATATCGCTCCCTTCGTTTTGAGGAAGAGAAGCTTTCGGATTGTGACAATTATCAGGGTAACGCTGTAGTGAACTACACGGAAAGAGAAGTGCCATATACCCGAATCATTGAACATAAGCATTTTGAGTTTGGCACCGGAAAGGGAACGATTATCACCAGAGAGTATCCCGCAAGCTGGCATAAGGGTGACGAACCCTATTACCCCATTAATGATGAACGCAACAATACTTTATTTGCTCGTTATCAGGAGCTTGCTGCCAAGGAAAAGAATGTTCTGTTTGGCGGCAGGCTGGGTCAGTATCGATATTATGATATGGACAAGGTGATTGAGGCGGCATTGGATATGGCACAATCACAGATTGATAACGGAAAATAGCGCCGTATTATAGAAGGGAAAATCATGGCAGCAGTTCAGCCATGCCATTCATAAGTTGGAAGAATATTTAAGCAGGGCAGGTAGATTATGAAAATCTACTTGCCTTTTTTGTACAATGCTGTTATTATATAAAATAGTTTGAAACTCAAATGAATTGAAACTCAAATAGTAAGACATGCAAAACACTTAAAAAAACCGTAGGTTTATGACGGTATTGTTCCACAGCACGGCGGAGGGAAAATCAGGCAAGTCATTTGAAGAAATGTATACAACACATAAGTATACAGAAGAAATTTGAAAATAAAAAAGAAAAGTTGGATGGAGGCTCAATACAGATATGAACTGGGAAGAAGCGTTACATGATTTGGACGATAGGAGAAGAAAGGGCGCTTTAGGCGGCGGACAGCTCAGGATCGATAAGCAGCATGAGCAAGGAAAGCTTACCGCCAGAGAACGCATTGATATTTTATTGGATAAGGGAACTTTTGTGGAAGTAGACGCATTCATGGAATCTCGAATAGATGATTTTGATTTGGATAAGCGTCGGGTACCGGGTGACGGTATCGTTACGGGTTACGGTGAGATTGACGGAAGGACTGTATTTGTGGCAAGCGAGGATTTTACCGTGATTGGAGGAACTCTTGGAGAGATTCATTCCCTAAAGTTTACAAAAATTCAGGATATGGCAATGGATATGAAGGCGCCCTTTATCTGNATTAATGACAGTGGCGNAGNCAGAATAGAGGAAGGTATTTCTTCCTTGAGCGGTTACAGCGGAATGTTTTTAANNCATACAAAAGCGTCAGNTATGATTCCCCAGATAGCNGTTATTTTAGGNCCTTGTTCCGGTGGCGCCTGCTATGCCCCGGCAATCTGTGATTTTATTTTTATGGTAAAGGATNTTTNTANGATGTTTATTACCGGACCGAATGTGNTAAAGACGGTAATTANCGAGGAGGTCAGTGTAGAGGAGCTTGGCGGTGCGGATGTGCATGCCAGAAAAAGCGGAGTATCCCATTTTACCTATAATACCGAGGGCGAATGCCTGATGGGAGTCAGAAAGCTTTTGTCCTATCTTCCAAGCAGCTTTGAAGTAACAGCACCGGTAGTAAAGACTATTGAGGAAAAGGAATCGCTTTTGTTTTCCGTCAATAGAATGTTGAATAAGCTGACACTGCGTAAAAATTTTGTGGAAAAAAAAGCGGAGAATCCTTGCTCCGGATTAAAGGATATTGTTCCGGATAATTCCCGCAACGCCTATGATGTAAAGAAGGTTATTGAATGTATTGCGGATAAGGCAAGCTTTTTTGAGGTACAGGAGCAATTCGCCCCCAATGTGGTAGTAGGCTTTGCCAGAATGGCGGGAGAGAGCGTGGGATTTGTGGCAAACCAGCCCAACAATATGTGCGGTTCACTGGACTATCACGCCTCCGACAAGATGGCGCGATTTATCCGCTTCTGCGACTGTTTTAATATACCGTTGATAACATTGGTGGATGTTCCTGCATTTTTGCCGGGAACAGCGCAGGAGCATAACGGCATCATCCGCCATGGCGCAAAGGTACTCTATGCGTATTCTGAGGCTACGGTGCCTAAGATTTCACTGATTATGCGAAAGGCATACGGAGGCGCTTATATTGCTATGAATTCCAAAGAGATGGGAGCGGATATGGTATTTGCGTGGCCTATTGCGGAGATTGCGGTTATGGGCGCCGACGGTGCGGTGAATATAGCTTTCAAAAGAAAAATCAAAGCGGCAGCTGATTCGGAAGCTATGAGGAAGCAATGCAAAAGGGAATATGAAGAGCGCTTTTTAAATCCTTATATTGCCGCGGCAAGAGGCTATGTGAATGAGGTGATCAAGCCGGAGGAATCCAGAGATAAGATTCTTATGTCTTTGAAAGTTTTAAAAACAAAAAAAACTGAAATACCGAAGAAAAAGCATGGAAATATTCCCCTGTAATTTGCTATACATAAAAAGCTTCTACGTCACAAGTTTTCGTAGAAGCTTTTTAGCAATATCCGTTAAACATCATTCCGCTGTAAGCACTGGTTGCGTAGGGGCTTACAAAATTATGACCGGGATTTTTGTAGGCGACAACGGTTTTTTCCACATAATTCATAGGATTGAGCGATATTTGGTTGCTCTTCCGGAACAACGACCGGGAGAAATCCTTCAAGTAACCGAAGGTCTCTGAAATATCATCCGACTGCTGCGCTGTTTTTCGCAGTACATCGGTATCAATCTTCAGGGTGCTGTCATCTGCAAGCTGTACCCCGGTGGATTCTAAGGAGTTGTGATAGAGGGTAGCAATTCCCTGCATTTCATGCACAAGCTGCTTACTTTTTGATTGAGAATCCATATATGCGGATACTGCCTTTATAAAGTCATTATAGCCGCTGATTAAGTGGGTGACATTGTCCGTAAGAGATTCAACGTCTGTTTTCAAGCCTACCCGAATGGGTTCGTCTTCCGGGGTGACACCCTTTAACTGTACATCAAATAACTGTTCTACGGTAAAATGGTTAGAGGAAGTGGAACGTTTCTCACCATTAACGAGAAATTGGGCATTGGAAGCCTGACGACTGGTGTAATTCAAGCCAAAATAATCTACTGAACCGGAAGCCTTGCTGGTATGCGTATCACTGATTGTAAATATCTGTGATTTACCTAAAGGTAAGCCTGTTGCATCAGACTCCATGCGAAGTGAGGTCTGGGAATCGGCTTCTATCAGACCAGCCTTGATACCGATATTGGAATTGTTGATCAAACGAACAAGACGCTCCTGTACATCCCGGTTAGTTTCACCCTCGCCAATGGAGAACTGAAACTCGTAATTCATATCATTGATGGAAACATCAAAGGAATAGGTATCAGGTTTAAGCTGCANCTTGGAATCATTCAGGAAAAGTCCCATATTTTCTTGTGAGGATGCGAGGGAGCGCACTTCCAAGGTAAACTCAGGCGTTGCCCCATCAGGAGATTGAGAGCCGATAAAGGAGGCTGTCGCAACACCTTCATCCGTAGTATAAGCGCTCTTTTTGCTGAAAAGACCATTCTCCTCAAGACCACCCAGCTGTGCAAGCGTATTATGCAGGTCGCGGGCATTTTCCTTAATGTCTACCGCATAAAGCTGGGTAATTTTATTGGTGGTAGGAAGATACCAGGGGGACTCTTTATTTAATTTGACAATGGAATTATAGACACTGCGAAGTTCGCTCTTTTTGTGAGCGTCGAAACGAGTGGTGCTTTTCGGTGTATATGTTGTAAGATAGTTGTTGTAAACCGTGTTAAGAACAGCACCCATTGTCACGCCTCCTTTCTTCCTTGAAATCTGTGTTCAATGGATGTACTATGTGAGTTCATACTAATCCGTTGCATGTATGTGCACATTCGTGCGCACAATAACCCACCTTTTGTATAATGTAGTATAACATAAAACCGGAAAAGAAGCAAGGGGGGAAAGAAAATTTTGGTAATAAACATTGGGCATTGCAAACTGTAAAAAAACTGTTGACGCTTGGCTGCAACTGTGATATAGTAATCAAGCGAGATGAGATTTTAGGTCTTTTTTTTATGCTTAATTTTAGAGAATCACAAAATATGTGGAGGTAGACAAATGCGTACAAAAATTACATTGGCATGTACCGAATGCAAGCAGCGTAACTACAATACTACCAAGGATAAGAAAACACATCCTGACAGAATGGAAACAAAGAAATATTGTAGATTTTGTAAGACACATACAATGCANAAAGAANCCAAANAATNAGNTGTTCNATATTTAGGANGNCAAGATGGNAGATTCCGCAGAAAAGCAGGCACGCCCCAGTTTCTTTAAGGGTATCAAATCTGAATTTAAGAAAATATCATGGCCGGGCAGACAGTCCACATTAAAGCAGTCAATAGCGGTTGTGGCTATATCAGTCGTTGTGGGAGTTATCATTGCCATTCTGGACTATGTGATTCAGTATGGAGTTAATTTCTTAACATCAATATAGAGCGAGGGTGATTGTATGGCAGAGGCAAGATGGTATGTAGTTCATACCTATTCAGGATATGAAAATAAGGTCAAAGCCAATATTGAGAAGACCATTGAGAACAACAAGCACCTTGCGGAGCAGATTTTGGAGGTGCGGGTTCCGCTGCAGGAAGTGGTGGAAATGAAGAATGGTGCCAGAAAGACCGTTCAAAAGAAAATGTTCCCGGGATATGTGCTCCTCAATATGGAGATGAACGATGATACATGGTACGTTGTTCGTAATACCCGCGGTGTGACCGGATTTGTAGGACCGGGAAGCAAGCCCGTTCCTCTTACGGAAGCTGAGATGAAGCCATTAGGGATTAAGACAGAGAATGTTTCCATTGATTTTGCAGAGGGGGACAGCATAGCAGTGGTTGCAGGCGTTTGGAAGGACACCGTTGGTGTGGTTCAGAAGCTTGACTACAGCAAGCAGACCGCAACAATTAATGTAGAGCTGTTCGGTAGGGAAACCCCTGTTGAAATCAGCTTTGCAGAGGTTAGAAAGCTCTAATTTTATAAGTAGCTTTTTGGTTGGAGATATTTTTCGGAGCATGTTTTTGAGTTCCGCTAAAATATAAATGAGTAATTCTCGGCATGTCGCATGTGACATGCTTGCAACACGAAAGGAATACCGGAGGCGACAAGGGTATTCCTAGTGGGAGCAGGGGCGTTTACACGCATTACCTGCGCCGATTTACCACATTATAGGAGGTGCCACAATGGCAAAGAAAGTAGAAGGATATATCAAGTTACAGATTCCTGCCGGCAAAGCAACACCGGCTCCACCAGTTGGTCCTGCACTTGGACAGCATGGTGTAAACATCGTAGAATTTACAAAGCAGTTCAACGCAAGAACGGCAGACAAGGGTGACGTTATCATTCCTGTAGTTATTACCGTATATGCAGACAGAAGCTTTAGTTTCGTTACAAAGACTCCTCCTGCAGCCGTATTGTTAAAGAAGGCTTGCAATATTAAGTCCGGTTCAGGTGTGCCTAACAAGACTAAGGTTGCTACCATTTCCAAGGCAAAGGTTCAGGAAATCGCAGAGATGAAGATGCCTGATTTAAACGCAGCTAGCTTGGAAGCAGCTATGAGCATGATTGCCGGTACTGCACGTAGTATGGGTATTGTTGTAGAGGACTAAGAATGAAAGGCTTTCAGAGCGTACGACAGGTGCCTGAAACCTTGGATTTCACTTGAGAGACTGTAATAATATTTGATTGGGAGACAATGAAAATTGTCGCTGGAACCTAGGAGGTAAAATAATGAAACATGGTAAGAAATATGCCGAAGTTGCTAAGCTTGTAGACAGAGCAACATTCTATGAGCCTAATGATGCGATTGCGCTTGTTAAGAAGACGGCAACTGCAAAATTTGACGAGACTATTGAAGTACACATCAGAACCGGCTGTGACGGACGTCATGCTGAACAGCAGATCCGTGGCGCGGTTGTGCTGCCTAACGGAACCGGTAAGACTGTTAAGGTGTTAGTGTTTGCAAAAGGTGATAAGGTGAACGAGGCAGAGGCAGCAGGCGCTGATTATGTAGGCGGCGAGGAGCTGATTCCCAAGATTCAGAACGATGGATGGCTTGATTTTGATGTAGTAGTAGCTACACCTGATATGATGGGCGTGGTTGGTCGACTTGGTAAGGTTTTGGGTCCTAAGGGCTTGATGCCCAATCCTAAGGCCGGTACCGTAACTATGGATGTAGCTAAGGCTATCGCTGATATTAAAGCAGGTAAGATTGAGTACAGACTTGACAAGACAAATATTGTTCATGTTCCTGTTGGAAAGGCTTCCTTCACGGAAGAGGCTTTGCAGGAGAACTTTAATGCACTTATGGACGCTATTGTAAAGGCTAAGCCCAGTGCGCTTAAGGGTCAGTATTTGAGAAGCATTACCTTAACCAGCACTATGGGTCCTGGTGTAAAGGTGAGTGTGGCTAAATTTTAAATAGTATGTAAGAAAGAGGGAACGGTTTATACGGTTCCCTTTTTTAAGGAAGCTTTGGTAAACGGGAGCTTTCACCGAGGATTAATCCTATTTTCTTTAATGGATACGGGTATGGAAGTTCTATTTTTTATCCGGATGTTTTTCTTGTGATTTCGGCGCTTATGAATATTTGTGGGATTTCCTTATTGTTATCCTATAAAGCTGGTGGCACCAAACAGAGAAAATCAGGAGCTGCAAGTCGGAAAAAGTGAAGAAGGATTGGTGGAAGTAAAGCTGCAGAAGGAAACAAACGGTGTAATAGAGGTATGGTATGCAGGTACAACGGTCCAGTTAATATCTAATATAATATCCTGTTTTGTGCTTTTGGGAATTATTATTTGTTTTACGTTAAAAATGAAAAATGAAAAAAAGAAAATTAATACTTGACATAAATTGATTCACATGATATTGTGTTAAAGGTTAATTAACTAAGCCGAAGACAGTAGGTGTGAGGGTAACCAAACATAAATCCTACCGAGGAGAAGAGTACACATTTGATTACACTATCTCTCTGAGTCTTCAGGGAGATTTTTTATCATATGGGCGCAAATGCCGTTATTTGTACACTCAAAAAGAGTCGCAGGGCGATGTCTTTATATCGGCTCAAAATCTATAAGGAGGTAAAAAAATGGCAAAGGTTGAATTGAAGCAGCCTATTGTAGAAGAGATTTCTGCTAATATCAAAGATGCTCAGTCTGTAGTTTTGGTAGATTACCGTGGACTTACAGTGGAGCAGGATACCCAGCTCCGTAAAAACTTGCGTGAAGCAGGAGTTATCTACAAGGTTTACAAGAATACCATGATGAACTTTGCGTTCAAGGGTACGGAGTTTGAAGGTTTGACTCAGTACTTGGAAGGACCCAGCGCAATGGCTCTTTCCACAGAGGATGCAACTGCTCCCGCAAGAGTGCTTGCACAATTTGCTAAGACAGCTGACAAGCTGGAGATTAAGGCTGGTGTGGTTGAAGGCACTGTTTACGATGCTAAGGGAATCGCAGAGATTGCAAGCATTCCTTCCAGAGAAGTTCTTATTTCCAGATTGCTTGGAAGTATGCAGAGTCCTATCACCAATTTTGCTCGTGTTATGAATCAGCTTGCAGAAAAAGGCGGCGCGGCAGCATGTGACGCACCTGCGGCAGAGACGGAGTCCACAGAGGAAGCACCCGTAGCAGAAGCGCCTGCTGAGGCAGAGATGCCCGCAGCAGAGTAATATTGAGAAACATAAGTAAGAAAATATTTATTAATTTTAAAAATGGAGGAAAATAAAATGGCTAAATTAACAGCTCAGGAACTTATTGATGCTATCAAAGAGTTGACCGTATTAGAATTAAATGACCTTGTAAAAGCTTGCGAAGAAGAGTTCGGTGTATCCGCAGCAGCAGGCGTTGTAGTTGCAGCAGCAGGTGCCGGTGCGGCAGAAGCAGTAGAAGAGAAGACCGAGTTTGATGTTGAGCTTACTGAGGTAGGCGCTGAGAAGGTTAAGGTTATCAAGGTTGTTCGTGAAGTAACCGGTCTTGGCTTAAAGGAAGCAAAGGACGTTGTTGACGGCGCTCCTAAGGTAGTTAAAGAAGCTGCTTCCAAGGAAGAGGCTGAGGAAATCAAGAAAAAGCTTGAGGAAGTTGGCGCTAAGGTTACTCTTAAGTAATTATATCCCAAGAGAATGTGAAACTATAACGGACAGAAAGCTATATACGTTTTCTGTCCGTTTTGCGTTGCGAAGTATTCTATTGCTTTAATTATCTCAAATGTCATAAACATTTCGGAAATTTTTGGTTAAAAAATTCTTTTTTTCTTGACCCCATTCCTATTTTGTGTTAACATGGATAGTGCACTATTGTGCGGAGTTATGCTTATTTGTTGGAAATTGAAAGATAAATAGGCTTTAAATCTGAAAGAACGGGGTGAAATGTCAATGGAAAAAAACAGAATACGTCCGATTGCCGATACCAAGGTTATGCGTATGAGTTATTCAAGACAAAAAGAGGTCTTAGAGATGCCCAACCTGATTGAAGTCCAGAAGGATTCCTATCAGTGGTTTTTAAACGAAGGTTTAAAAGAAGCCTTTGACGATATCTCTCCCATTGCTGACTACAGTGGCTCTTTGAGTTTGGAATTCGTCGACTTTGAGTTATGCAGGAATGACGTGAAATATTCTATTGAAGAATGTAAGGAGAGAGATGCTAATTACGCAGCGCCTTTAAAGGTGAAGGTTCGCCTTTATAATAAGGAAAAAGAGGAAATCAGCGAGCATGAGATTTTCATGGGCGATTTGCCGCTGATGACTGAGACAGGTACTTTCATTATTAATGGTGCGGAGCGTGTTATCGTTAGCCAGCTTGTACGTTCTCCCGGTATTTATTATGCAATTGGTCATGATAAGATTGGTAAAAGGCTGTTTTCCTGTACCGTAATTCCTAACCGTGGCGCATGGTTGGAGTACGAGACGGATTCCAATGATGTTTTTTATGTTCGTGTAGACAGAACCCGTAAGGTTCCCATTACCGTGCTGATTCGAGCGCTTGGAATCGGAACTAATGATGAAATCAGAGAAGTATTCGGTGACGAACCGAAGATTGAAGCAAGCTTAGGAAAGGACACTGCTGAGAATTATCAGGAGGGTCTGTTAGAGTTATACAAAAAGATTCGCCCCGGCGAACCCTTAAGCGTTGAAAGTGCTGAAAGCTTGATTAACGCTATGTTTTTTGACCCCCGAAGATATGACTTGGCAAAAGTCGGAAGATATAAATTCAATAAAAAATTAGCACTCAAGAACAGAATCAGACATCAGATTTTAGCAGCTGATGTAATAGATCCTTCCACCGGTGAGGTGCTTGCGGCAGCCGGAGACAAGGTGACGGCAGAGCTTGCCGACGCTATTCAGAATGCAGCAGTTCCTTTTGTTTATATCCAGACAGAGGAGAGGAATGTCAAGGTATTATCCAACATGATGGTTGACCTGACTCATTTCGTTGACTGCAACCCCAAAGATTTCGGTATCCACGAGCTTGTTTACTATCCTGTGCTGGCGCAGATTTTAGAGGAGTTTGGCGGTGATGCGGAGAAGCTGGCTGAGGCTATCAAGAAAAATGTACATGAATTAGTGCCTAAGCACATTACGAAGGAAGATATTATTGCTTCCATTAATTATAATATGCATTTGGAGTATGACTTGGGTAATGATGATGATATCGACCATTTAGGGAACAGACGTATCCGTGCGGTAGGTGAACTGCTGCAGAATCAGTACCGCATCGGTCTTTCCAGAATGGAGAGAGTGGTAAGGGAGCGTATGACTACCCATGATGCAGAGGAGATTTCTCCCCAGAGCCTGATTAACATTAAGCCGGTAACTGCTGCCGTGAAGGAATTCTTTGGTTCCTCCCAGCTGTCACAGTTTATGGATCAGAATAATCCTTTGGGTGAGCTTACCCATAAGAGGCGTCTGTCGGCGTTGGGTCCCGGCGGTTTGTCCAGAGACCGTGCAGGTTTCGAGGTTCGAGACGTACATTATTCCCACTATGGAAGAATGTGTCCTATTGAGACACCTGAAGGTCCTAACATCGGTTTGATTAACTCACTTGCAAGCTATGCGAGGATTAATGAATATGGCTTTGTAGAAGCACCCTATCGTAAGATTGACAAGTCGGATGTGTCTAATCCTCGCGTAACGGATGAGGTTGTATATATGACTGCTGATGAAGAGGATAATTATCATGTAGCACAGGCGAATGAGGCGTTGGATGCGGACGGTCATTTTGTGCGTAACAGTGTATCCGGTCGTTATCGTGAGGAGACTCAGGAGTATCCCAAGGCAATGTTTGACTACATGGATGTATCTCCTAAAATGGTGTTCTCCGTGGCTACGGCTTTGATTCCTTTCTTGGAGAATGACGACGCAAACCGTGCGCTGATGGGTTCCAATATGCAGCGTCAGGCAGTGCCGCTGCTTACCACTGAAGCGCCTGCAGTAGGTACGGGTATGGAGACTAAGACTGCGGTTGACTCCGGTGTGTGCGTTTTGGCTAAGAAGGCAGGCATGGTGGATTATGTATCCTCCAATCTGATTAGGATGACCTACGATGACGGAGAAAAGGCAGAGTTTCATCTGACTAAGTTTTCCAGAAGCAACCAGTCCAACTGCTATAATCAGAAGCCCATTGTATTCAAGGGAGATCATGTTGCGGAGGGGCAGGTAATTGCGGACGGTCCTTCCACTTCCATGGGTGAGCTTGCTTTGGGTAAAAACCCGTTGATTGGATTTATGACATGGGAAGGCTATAATTACGAGGACGCGGTTTTATTAAGTGAAAGACTTGTGCAGGAGGATGTATACACCTCCGTTCACATTGAAGAATATGAGGCTGAAGCACGTGACACCAAGTTAGGGCCCGAGGAGATTACCCGTGATGTTCCCGGTGTAGGTGATGATGCTTTGAAGGATTTGGACGACAGAGGTATCATTCGTATCGGTGCTGAAGTTCGCGCCGGTGATATTCTGGTAGGTAAAGTTACTCCCAAGGGAGAGACGGAGCTTACCGCAGAAGAGAGGCTGCTCCGGGCTATTTTCGGCGAGAAGGCAAGAGAAGTAAGGGATACTTCCCTTAAGGTACCTCACGGAGAGTACGGTATTGTTGTAGATGCCAAGGTATTTACCAGAGAAAATTGTGACGAATTGTCTCCTGGTGTAAATCAGGCAGTCCGTATTTATATTGCCCAGAAGAGAAAAATTTCCGTAGGCGACAAGATGGCCGGACGTCACGGCAACAAGGGTGTTGTTTCCCGCGTATTGCCTGTGGAAGATATGCCTTATCTGCCTAACGGACGTCCTTTGGATATTGTACTGAACCCTTTGGGTGTGCCTTCCCGTATGAATATTGGACAGGTATTGGAGATTCATCTTTCTCTCGCCGCTAAGGCGTTGGGCTTCAATGTTGCCACACCGGTATTTGACGGCGCCAACGAGAAGGATATTATGGACACTCTGGATTTGGCAAATGATTATGTAAATCTTGAGTGGGAAGAGTTTGAGAAGAAGCATAAAGAAGAGCTTTTGCCTGAGGTNATGCNNTATTTATCTGATAANAGAGAACACAGAAAGCTGTNGAAGGGCGTACCTANTTCCAGAGACGGTAAGGTTCGTCNGCGTGACGGCAGAACCGGCGAGTATTTTGACAGTCNTGTAACAATCGGACACATGCATTATCTGAAGCTGCACCATCTGGTAGATGATAAGATTCATGCGCGTTCCACAGGACCGTACTCTTTAGTAACTCAGCAGCCTCTTGGAGGTAAGGCTCAGTTTGGCGGACAGCGTTTCGGTGAGATGGAAGTTTGGGCATTGGAGGCATATGGCGCTTCCTACACCTTACAGGAAATCCTGACTGTTAAGTCCGATGATGTGGTCGGACGTGTGAAGACCTATGAGGCGATTATTAAGGGTGACAATATTCCTGAACCGGGTATTCCCGAGTCCTTCAAGGTATTGTTAAAAGAACTGCAGGCACTTGGTCTTGATGTGAGAGTTCTTCGCGAGGATCAGACCGAAGTTGAAATTATGGAAACTATCGATTATGGTGACACTGATTACCGTTATGAGATGGAGGGTGACCGTAAGTATGATGATTACGAGAACGGCTCATTAGGTGAGATGGGCTATCAGACTCAGGAATTTGATGCGGAGAGCGGAGAGCTTGTGAGCACAGAGGACGAGGATGCGGATTCTGATTTCGATGATGAAGTGTTCGATAGTTATGATGATGTCGAAGATGAGTTCTAGGAAGAATAGAAGGGAGTGCCATAAATGTCAGAAACAAAAAATGAAGTGTATCAGCCGATGACATTTGATGCCATCAAGATTGGATTGGCTTCACCGGATAAAATCCGTGAGTGGTCTCATGGTGAGGTATTAAAGCCTGAGACAATCAATTACAGAACTTTAAAGCCTGAGCGTGACGGTCTGTTCTGTGAGAAAATTTTCGGACCCAGCAAGGATTGGGAATGTCATTGCGGTAAGTATAAGAAAATCAGATATAAAGGCGTAGTCTGCGACAGATGTGGTGTTGAGGTTACCAAGGCAAGCGTTCGTAGAGAGCGTATGGGACATATTGAGCTTGCTGCTCCCGTGTCTCACATTTGGTATTTTAAAGGTATCCCCAGCCGCATGGGTCTGATACTGGATTTATCTCCCAGAGTTTTGGAAAAGGTTCTGTATTTTGCGTCCTATATTGTGCTGGATCCCGGTGATTCCAATCTGGAATACAAGCAGGTATTGTCAGAGAGAGAATATCAGGATGCAAGAGAGACGTGGGGTAGCAAATTCCGTGTAGGCATGGGCGCAGAGGCTATCAAGGAGCTTTTGCAGGCAATTGATTTGGAAACGGAGGCAGTGGAGTTAAAGACAGGTCTGAAGGAATCCTCCGGTCAGAAGCGTGCCCGTATTATTAAGAGATTAGAGGTAGTGGAGGCGTTCCGAGGTTCGGGCAATCAGCCTGAGTGGATGATTATGGATGTAGTTCCCGTCATTCCTCCCGATTTACGTCCCATGGTACAGTTGGACGGCGGACGTTTTGCAACCTCTGATTTAAATGACCTGTATAGAAGAATCATCAATAGAAATAACCGCTTGAAGAGATTGTTGGAGCTGGGGGCGCCTGATATTATCGTGCGCAACGAGAAGCGTATGCTGCAGGAGGCTGTGGATGCCTTGATTGACAACGGCAGACGTGGTCGTCCCGTAACAGGACCCGGCAACCGTGCCCTGAAATCCCTTTCCGATATGCTCAAGGGTAAATCCGGACGTTTCCGCCAGAACCTGTTGGGTAAGCGTGTTGACTATTCCGGACGTTCCGTTATCGTAGTTGGTCCCGAGCTTAAGATTTATCAGTGCGGTCTGCCCAAAGAAATGGCTATCGAACTGTTTAAGCCCTTTGTTATGAAGGAGCTGGTGGCAAAGGGAATCAGCCAGAATATTAAAAATGCGAAGAAGCTGGTAGAGAGGCTTGATACACAGGTTTGGGATGTGCTGGAAGAGGTAATCAAAGAGCATCCTGTTATGTTGAACCGTGCTCCTACACTGCATAGATTGGGTATTCAGGCGTTTGAGCCTATTTTGGTAGAGGGTAAGGCTATTAAGCTGCATCCTTTGGTGTGTACCGCATTTAATGCGGACTTTGACGGCGATCAGATGGCTGTGCACCTTCCTTTGTCCGTAGAGGCACAGGCAGAGTGCAGGTTCCTGCTGCTGTCACCCAACAACCTGCTTAAGCCCTCCGACGGTGGCCCTGTTGCCGTTCCTTCACAGGATATGGTACTCGGTATCTACTATCTGACGCAGGAAAGACCCGGTGCTTTGGGTGAGGGCAAGTTCTTTAAGAGTGTAAATGAAGCAATTTTGGCATATGAGAATCAAGCATTGACCCTGCATTCCAGAATTACNGTCCGTATGAGCAAAAAAAATGCTCAGGGAGAGGTTGTAAGCGGTAATGTGGAGTCTACATTGGGACGCTTCCTTTTCAATGAGATTCTTCCTCAGGATTTGGGCTTTGTGGATAGAAGCAAGCCTGAGAACTTCCTGAAGCTGGAGGTAGACTTCCATGTGGGCAAGAAGGGCCTGAAGCAGATTCTGGAGAATGTTATCAATACCCATGGCGCTTCCAAGACTGCAGAGGTTTTGGATGATGTAAAGGCAATCGGTTACAAGTATTCAACAAGAGCGGCAATGACTGTATCCATTTCAGATATGACCGTTCCTGAGAAAAAGCCTCAGATGCTGGAGCAGGCTCAGGCAACCGTTGATAAGATTTCTGCAAACTACAGACGTGGTTTGATTACCGAGGAGGAAAGATACCGTGCGGTAGTGGAGACATGGAATGAGACAGATAAGGAATTGACTGAGGTGCTGCTCGCAGGACTGGATAAGTATAATAACATCTTTATGATGGCTGATTCTGGTGCCCGTGGTTCCAACCAGCAGATTAAGCAGCTTGCCGGTATGCGAGGATTGATGGCAGATACCACCGGTAGAACCATTGAGCTGCCCATTAAGTCTAATTTCCGTGAAGGTCTGGACGTATTAGAGTACTTTATGTCCGCGCACGGCGCTCGTAAGGGTCTGTCCGATACGGCGCTTCGTACCGCTGACTCCGGTTACCTTACCAGACGAATGGTTGACGTATCTCAGGAGCTGATTATCCGTGAAGTGGATTGTGCAGAAGACAAGACAGAGATTCCGGGTATGGTGGTTAAGGCGTTCATGGACGGCAAGGAGACCATAGAGGGCTTAAAGGATAGAATTACAGGAAGATACTCCTGTGAGACGATAAACGATAAGGACGGCAATGTAATTGTAAAGCGCAATCATATGATTACGCCCAGTCGTGCAGCTAAGATCCTCAGCGTGGGCGTTAATGAGAAGGGCGAGCCTGTAGAAGCGGTAAAGATTCGTACCGTTCTGAGCTGTCGTTCCCATGTAGGTATCTGTGCGAAGTGCTACGGTGCTAACATGGCAACCGGTGAGGCGGTTCAGGTAGGTGAGGCTGTGGGTATTATTGCCGCGCAGTCCATCGGTGAACCCGGTACACAGCTTACCATGAGAACCTTCCATACAGGTGGTGTTGCCGGTGATGATATTACGCAGGGTCTTCCTCGTGTCGAGGAGCTTTTTGAGGCAAGAAAACCCAAGGGTCTTGCTATTATCGCTGAGTTTGGCGGTAAAGCCGAGATTCGTGATACTAAGAAGAAGCGAGAGGTTGTCATCACCAATGATGAGACTGGTGAATCTAAGGCATATCTGATTCCTTACGGTTCCCGTATCAAGATTATGGACGGTCAGGTTTTGGAGGCGGGTGACGAGCTTACAGAGGGTAGTGTGAACCCTCATGACCTGCTGAAGATTAAGGGTATTCGTTCCGTACAGGATTATATGCTCCGTGAAGTCCAGAGAGTTTACCGTTTACAGGGTGTTGATATTTCCGATAAGCATATAGAAGTGATCGTACGTCAGATGCTGAAGAAGGTTCGTATTGAAAATAACGGAGATACGGATTTCCTTCCCGGTACATTGGTGGATGTGCTGGACTATGAGGACATGAACGAAGAATTGATTGCAAAGGGCTTGGAGCCTGCGGACGGCAAGCAGGTAATGCTTGGAATTACAAAGGCAGCGCTTGCAACCAACTCATTCCTGTCAGCGGCATCCTTCCAAGAGACTACCAAGGTTCTGACAGAGGCTGCTATTAAGGGTAAGGTGGATCCTCTGATTGGTTTGAAGGAAAATGTCTGCATCGGTAAGCTGATCCCGGCAGGTACAGGTATGAAGAGATACCGCAATACCAAGCTTAACACGGATGAATTGGATATTATTTCCTTTGATGAGGGATTTGGTGAAGAGGAAGAATTTAGCTTTGACGATGGTTTGCAGGATGATATGGAATCTTCCGAACTGGACGACAATGAAGTATCTGAGGCAGAAGACGCCATGTTGGAAGCCACTATTGACAATATGTAAGATGTAATATGTTGTATGATAAAGCCTGATACAGATTGATACATGTAATCTGTATCAGGCTTTTTTGTGTGGACTGTTACTAACAGATTTATAATTTTTATGGTGGGGATTGACAATTGTTTTTGAATGCCGGATACTGGAATTACAGTTGGAGTATAGAGATGTATATTAAGTGATTAATTAGGTATGATTTAATATTAGGAGGATATACAAGGATGAAGGTTTTGGTGACAGGCACAAAGGGACAGCTGGGGCATGATGTGATTAACGAGCTTACCGGGCGCGGCTTAGAGGCTGTGGGAGTGGATGTAGAGGAAATGGACATTACCGACGCAGACAGTGTGAACAAGGTGATAGGTGAGACGGCACCTGACGCGGTGATACATTGTGCGGCATATACGGCGGTGGATGCTGCGGAAGATAATGTAGAATTATGTCGAAGGGTAAATGCGGACGGAACGCAGAATATTGCCAATATGTGTAAAAATCTGGATATCCCTATGATTTATATCAGCACGGATTATGTATTTGACGGTGAAGGAAACAGACCGTGGGAGCCGGAGGATGAGCGCACACCTCTTAATGTTTACGGACAGACGAAATATGAGGGGGAGCTTGCAGTGCAGAATACACTGGAAAAATACTTTATTGTGCGTATTGCATGGGTGTTCGGTGTGAACGGCAAAAACTTTATCAAAACAATGCTGAATCTTGCAAAGACGCAAAAGCATATTACGGTTGTAAACGACCAGTTCGGTTCTCCCACATATACTTATGATTTGGCAAGGCTTCTGGTGGACATGATATTAACGGATAAATATGGCATTTATCATGCTACCAATGAAGGTATTTGTACATGGTATGAATTTGCCTGTGAGATTTTCAGGCAGGCAGGAGTTCAGGTGGAGGTAGAGCCTGTCAGTGCCGAGCAGTATAAGGCAAAGGCAAAGAGGCCTTCCAACAGTCGTATGAATAAGGATAAGCTGGAGGAAAGCGGATTTGTGCGGCTTCCTTCATGGCAGGATGCTCTTGGCAGATATTTAAAGGAAATAGAACTATAATTGAACTGTTAGCTATATAGGAATGATTTTATTAAAATGTAGTTGACAATGCATTCGCAAACAAGTATACTATCTTAGTGTGCATGCGAATGCATATTTTTTCGTGTACCACAAATAGTAACTTATTATTACATTTCAGAAAGAGGTGAAACAGAATGCCAACATTTAACCAGTTAGTAAGAAAAGGACGTCAGACTGCTGTAAAGAAGTCTACTGCACCGGCTCTTCAGAAGGGGTACAACTCTCTTCACAAGAAAGCTACCGATGTATCTGCTCCGCAGAAGCGTGGTGTATGTACTGCTGTTAAGACAGCAACTCCTAAGAAGCCTAACTCAGCGCTCAGAAAAATTGCCAGAGTTCGTCTTTCCAACGGAATCGAAGTTACCAGCTACATTCCCGGTGAAGGTCACAATCTTCAGGAGCATAGCGTTGTTTTGATCCGTGGTGGTCGTGTTAAGGACTTACCCGGTACCAGATATCACATTATCCGTGGTACTCTTGATACCGCAGGCGTCGCTAACAGAAAACAGGCTCGTTCCAAGTATGGTGCCAAGAGACCTAAGGATGCTAAGAAATAAGTCTTGGCAGGGCGGCAGAGATGCTTTAGATTAGTTGAGGCTAAGGCATCATGAGCGTAGGGGAGAATGTAATGTTATTCTCTATGGATGAAAAACGTAAGTTTTTCGGGCAATCCTTCGGATTGCCTTGTACCACAACAACGAAACTAAGAAAAGTGTTGGAATTCTGTGATACAGATAAGATGTTATAACAGATGTAACAGCGCGAACACTTGGGGAAACACATGTGAGTACCGATGATTTATTTAATGTCAGCATCTGCTGACCAAGGTGTGGTCAGCCGCACTAATTAATAAGGAGGGAAGAACCGTGCCACGTAAAGGACATATTCAGAAAAGAGATGTATTGGCAGATCCTTTATACAACAACAAGGTAGTTACCAAGCTTATCAACAACATCATGTTGGACGGGAAGAAGGGCGTAGCTCAGAAGATTGTATATGGAGCATTTGCAAAGGTAGAAGAGAAATCCGGTAAACCGGCTCTCGAAGTATTTGACGAGGCAATGAATAATATCATGCCTGTTCTGGAAGTAAAAGCAAGACGTATCGGTGGTGCTACCTATCAGGTACCTATCGAGGTAAGAGCTGAGAGACGTCAGGCTCTTGGTCTTCGCTGGCTTACCATGTTCTCTCGTAAGAGAAGTGAGAAGACCATGAAAGACAGACTTGCAAACGAAATTCTTGATGCAGCCAATAATACCGGCGCTGCTGTTAAGAGAAAAGAAGATATGCACAAAATGGCAGAGGCAAACAAAGCCTTCGCGCATTACAGATTTTAGTTGTGTGTTTAGAACTATAGGAGGAAAAAATCTTGGCTGGAAGAGAATATCCATTAGAGAGAACCAGAAACATTGGTATTATGGCTCATATCGATGCGGGTAAGACTACATTGACAGAGCGTATTCTTTATTATACCGGTGTTAATTACAAGATTGGTGATACTCATGAGGGTACTGCTACCATGGATTGGATGGAGCAGGAACAGGAGAGAGGTATTACCATCACATCAGCTGCTACAACCTGCCATTGGACTCTGGAAAAAGAAACCAAGCCCATGCCCGGCGCGTTGGAGCATCGTATCAATATTATTGATACTCCTGGCCACGTTGACTTTACTGTAGAAGTAGAGCGTTCCCTTCGTGTATTGGACGGCGCCGTAGGCGTTTTCTGTGCAAAGGGCGGTGTAGAACCTCAGTCTGAGAATGTATGGCGTCAGGCTGATACCTACAATGTACCTCGTATGGCATTTATCAACAAGATGGACATCTTGGGTGCAAACTTCTATGGAGCAGTAGAGCAGATCAAAACCAGACTTGGCAAAAATGCCATTATTCTTCAGCTGCCTATCGGCAAGGAGGATGACTTCAAGGGCATTATCGACCTGTTCGAGATGAAGGCTTACATCTACAATGATGATAAGGGTGATGATATCACCGTAACTGATGACCTTGGAGATATGAAGGATGATGCAGAATTGTATCATGCTGAGTTAGTTGAGAAAATCTGTGAATTAGATGATGATTTAATGATGCAGTATTTGGAGGGTGAAGAGCCTTCCGTTGAGGAGATGAAGGCAGTTCTTCGTAGAGCAACCTGTGAGTGTACGGCGATTCCCGTATGCTGTGGTTCCGCTTATCGTAACAAGGGCGTTCAGAAGCTTTTGGACGCAGTCCTTGAGTTTATGCCCGCTCCTACAGATATTCCTGCTATCAAGGGCGTTGACTTGGATGGCAATGAGGTAGAGAGACATTCTTCCGATGAGGAGCCGTTCTCTGCACTTGCGTTTAAGATTATGGCAGACCCCTTCGTAGGAAAGCTTGCATTCTTCCGTGTATATTCCGGTTCTATTAATTCCGGTTCTTATGTGTTGAATGCAACTAAGGATAAGAAGGAACGTGTAGGACGTATTCTGCAGATGCATGCTAATAAGCGTGCAGAGCTGGATAAGGTTTATTCCGGTGATATTGCGGCAGCAGTTGGTTTTAAGTTTACCACAACCGGTGATACCATCTGTGACGAGCAGCATCCTGTAATCCTTGAGTCTATGGAGTTCCCGGAGCCCGTTATCGAGCTTGCTATTGAGCCTAAGACCAAGGCTGGTCAGGGCAAGATGGGTGAGGCTCTTGCAAAGCTTGCAGAGGAAGATCCTACCTTCCGTGCCCACACCAATCAGGAGACCGGTCAGACTATTATCGCAGGTATGGGCGAACTTCACTTGGAGATTATCGTAGACCGTCTGCTTCGTGAGTTTAAGGTAGAAGCTAATGTAGGTGCTCCTCAGGTTGCTTACAAGGAAGCGTTTACAAAGGCTGTTGAGGTAGATTCCAAGTATGCTAAGCAGTCCGGTGGTCGTGGTCAGTACGGTCATTGTAAAGTTAAGTTTGAGCCTTTGGAGGCTAANTGTGAGAAGTTTGACTTTGACCCTAAAGCTAATATATTGATTAATGAGCCGCCTGTTTTGTTGTNTGAATCTACCGTAGTAGGTGGTGCTATTCCTAAGGAATACATCCCTGCAGTCGGTGAAGGTATCAGAGAAGCAGCTCAGGCNGGTATNCTTGNNGGATTCNCTGTACTNGGTGTTCATGCGAATGTATATGACGGTTCCTATCATGAGGTTGACTCTTCTGAAATGGCATTCCACATTGCAGGTTCCATGGCATTCAAGGAGGCAATGCAGAAAGCGGCTCCCGTANNTNTTGAGCCTATTATGAAGGTTGAAGTTACTATGCCTGAAGAATATATGGGCGACGTTATCGGTGACCTTAACTCCCGTCGTGGTCGCGTTGAGGGTATGGAGGATATCGGCGGTGGCAAGATGGTTAAAGCATTTGTTCCTCTTGCTGAGATGTTCGGATATTCCACAGACCTGCGTTCCAAGACTCAGGGTCGTGGTAACTACTCCATGTTCTTCGATAAGTATGAACCGGTACCTAAGAATGTACAGGAGAAGGTGCTTGCAGCTAAGACCAAGTAAATATAGCCATAAATAGATGTGGCTTCGGCTGAATGAATATAGCCGGTAAAGTGTTTAGCAGGTTTGCATGAATATAGTCCGTAAATGAGTTTCCTTTTGGTTAATTTTATTTATTGGNTAATTGNGNTTTGNTAAGTAATTTTNACTNTAAATACAGTATATTTTTNAAAAAAATGTAAAGAAATAACGGCAACGGCTTTGCGGACATAAAATGTTCGCAAAGCATGCCATATTTTACAAAAATTAACTTGAAAAACTACCGATTATTTAATATAATCAGAGTTAGCCGAGTTGAATCACGCCGAAGTGCGGGATAGCACTTCGGTAAATAAAAAACAGTTGATTATTTTAAGGAGGACTACAATAATGGCTAAAGCTAAATTTGAAAGAACAAAGCCCCATTGTAACATTGGTACCATCGGACACGTTGACCATGGTAAGACCACTTTAACAGCAGCAATCACTAAGGTTCTTGCTGAGAGAGTTTCAGGAAATGAGAAGGTAGATTTTGAGAATATTGATAAGGCTCCCGAAGAGAGAGAGCGTGGTATTACTATTTCTACCGCACACGTTGAGTATCAGACTGAGAAGAGACATTATGCGCACGTTGACTGCCCTGGTCATGCTGATTATGTAAAGAACATGATTACCGGTGCTGCTCAGATGGACGGCGCAATCCTTGTTGTTGCTGCAACTGACGGTGTTATGGCTCAGACCAAGGAGCATATCCTTCTGTCTCGTCAGGTAGGTGTACCTTATATCGTAGTATTTATGAACAAGTGTGATATGGTTGATGATCCTGAACTGCTTGAGTTAGTAGAGATGGAAATTACCGAGCAGTTGGAAGAGTATGACTTCACAGACTGCCCTATCATTAAGGGTTCTGCTTTGAAGGCTCTGGAAGATCCTAACGGCGAGTGGGGCGATAAGATCATGGAACTCATGAGCACTGTTGATGAGTATATTCCTGATCCTCAGCGTGANACTGACAANCCTTTCCTNATGCCTGTAGAGGANGTATTCACNATTACCGGTCGTGGTACTGTTGCTACNGGNNGNGTAGAGCGTGGTGTTCTTCACTTGAACGATGAAGTTGAAATCGTTGGTATNAAGGAAGATACCAAAAAGACCGTTGTTACCGGTATCGAGATGTTCCGTAAGATGCTTGACGAGGCTCAGGCTGGTGATAATATCGGTGCGTTGCTTCGTGGTGTTCAGAGAACTGAAATCGAAAGAGGACAGGTTCTTGCTAAGCCCGGTTCTGTTACCTGCCACAAGAAGTTTACCGCTCAGGTTTACGTTCTGACCAAGGACGAGGGTGGTCGTCATACACCTTTCTTCAACAACTATCGTCCTCAGTTCTATTTCAGAACAACTGATGTTACCGGCGTTTGCGAGCTTCCTGCAGGTACCGAGATGTGCATGCCTGGTGATAACGTAGAGATGACCATCGAGCTGATTCATCCTATCGCTATGGAGCAGGGTCTTACTTTCGCTATCCGTGAGGGTGGTAGAACAGTTGGATCTGGTCGTGTGGCTACTATCATCGAGTAATCAATAGAATTACAGTAAATTCGAGGGTTTCGGAGATTTCTCCGGAACCCTTTTTATGTGGAAAGCCACTTTAGGGAACTAAAGTGGCTACAAAATGGCTACGATATTTTATTCTTGCTCAGTAATTCCTGAATGAATAACACCTTCGTCAATCTTATACATTATCATACTTGCAAACATGAGCTGACGCATTGCATCATCTTGTGACATGTTTAGATTTTCATGTGCAACAGGATTTCTTAAAGCAATCATGGCACCTTCTGCCATTTTCATAAAACCTAATTGAGTATTTTGTCCACTCTCGGTGTGTCTGTCACAAAATTCTACAATAGGATTGTTTGAAGAATATACTTTTGTCATAGCAGCGGCACCATCTGGAATAGGAGTATTTGGACACGCATTTGCATATATGCGTTTTGTCCGTGCGTTGATTTCTTTAAAAGCATTTTCGGCAGCGTCAGCATAGAATCCGGAGAGATATTGTCCTTTGGAAACCTTTTGGATTTTGGGGTGAATATAATCCCATATATCATTGAAGGGTTGTTTTTGATTTTCATATAAAGAAGTAATGTAACCAAATATCATTCCATGAACAGCAGGATTTACACCGAATGGATTAAATAAACGGTCTTTTAATCGCATGAATTCTTTGCTATGGAAAAAATCAGTCTGTCCTATATCTTGGCTTAATAGCTTTAGCTCTTGTTTTACAGTTAGAATGGTTGGTTGAGAAAATTGTATATTAGGGAATTGAGGATGACAATCAATTTCTGAAAACCAATTATAAAGAAAATTTAAATGCTCATTCATATGTATATACCTATAACAAATAATGTTATCCTTCCTATATTTATTAGAGAATTAAGCGTAATCTATTATTTTATATCTTTCAAATCAGCAGCTCTTTCAGGAGAGGTATGATTTTTCTTTAACATTTTTGTATATTCAAAGAGGTCTCGTCTTGTAGTGTCATCTAGNACATATAGATCAGCAATCAACTCATCCACCATAGGCAGCTCTGTGTAATCAAATTTTTTCAGAATGCGGGCGGTACGATCTGATATATAACTATTTTTATGGCTGTCAATATTCCTTTTTTCACTGTCATATGGAAGTGCCGGTAAAGTCTCAATATCGTCATACGGATTATCCTTGCAGATAGAACTGATTGGTATATCTAATATATTAGAGATTCTAAGTGCAGTGTCAAAGCGGATTGCGGTGTCTCTTTGGATAATAGAATAAAGTGTTGTTGGCGCGATCTTTGCCTTTAGTGCAAGTTCTTTTACTGTCATGCCCTTATTGTCTAAAATATCTTTTAAATTTTGACCATAACCCATATAATACATTCCTTTCTGCTATATAGTATTATTTACTCTATTTTACAATTACGTTCTATAATTAACTTGAATGTCAGTCGCAATAAGGATCGATAGGAAACCAATCAATTTGATTCATATCAGAAAACCATGCTTGTTCTTTGGATGATGCTTTCTTTGTCACTAATGCTTTCGTATTTGCTTTTACATTTTTTCTTTTAGGGGAATTATGTTTTTTATAATTGTTTCTCTTTTGATTATTCATATGCATTGCCTTACCTTTAATTTGATTTATAAAAATTATAATTTCTTTATAACAAGCCTTCGATTCTTAAGGCTTCTTTAATTTTTGCATTTTCTTGCAAGCCAGCGTTCATTTTAAGCAGAGCCAAAATGTCCTCGGTGGTATTTTCATCCATCAATGCGGGATACCTCTTAATCAGAGAATCTAATTGGACAATGACATCATCCACATTCAATTTTTGGCTTTCCACATTTTGGATATTTGCATTTGATAGCCTATTCAGCTTCTTCTTCATACTTATATAGTTCAAAAGAATCTCCAATATTAACTCCCGCGCTTCTTCAAGACTCATATTTTCTTGTTCAACTTGCGATGTTTCCGAAGCATCTTCGATTATTGCGTTTCTTGCTTTTTCCGCAATTTGGTTATCATTTTTTTCGGCTTATGTACAACTTTTTTAACAGGTTCTTTAGTCTTTTTATTTTCATCCAGATTAACTGTACCTAATTTGCTTTTTACATTTGCAATACCCTGTTTTGCTTTTTTTCCTGCTCTAACTACTGCTGCGACAACTTCTGGATGCTCCCCAACAAAGGTCACAACGGTGTCAAACAAATTAAAAATCGATGTAACGGTATCAGTTACAGACTGTCTTGCTTGGATTTCAGCCATTCGCTCATCATGCGCCAATTTTACCAACTCAAATTCATAATCTGGAACCTCGACTGGCTCTAATTCATTAAAACGAGGATTTTTATTGTCTTTTTCTCGAGTCTGACCTCTAACTCTACCCGGATTTTCCCTTGACTGAACAAGATGCCTTTCATTATCATCGTTAATCAGTCTATAGAGTATCTCGCTCATTACATTCATCCCACCTTCCATTAGGCTATGATAGCCTTATCTCTGACTATGAACTCTACCATACCGCGCACTGCTTCAAAGACAAACTTTAAGTTGTCAATTTGATTATGTGTTCGTATTATAGTTCCTTTTCCAATACTCTTCTTCTTTTGAACTTACTCCTTCTGGACGCTGTTCTAAACATTGTCCAAGTTTTTGATAATATACTATTTGTTGAATTTCAGCCAGTGCAAGACGATGCGCCGCCCTTGAAAAATAAATATCTTCATAATCAATTTCATCAAGTATTTCTACTTCAATATCATAGCCCAAATTGAGATAATGCTTAATTTTATCAGGAACTAGCTTGCCAAAATAACCATATAAATAATTGTGCACATGCCCCTTGGATGCCAACAACCTTGAAGCCATATTAGTTGCTTTTCCTATATAAAAACATTGCCTCTCATTTTCTTTTGTTGCAAAAAAGCCATATACACCAACAATATTTTTTCCTAGTAACTTAGTAGGCAGATAAATTCTTTGTTTTTTAGCTTCTTCAATCTTCTNTNCATATGTCNNTCTCATAAAATTTCCTCACAACTTCCGNTTTATCATACTAGCAACATANAAATGAAAGAGATCTTATATATTATAACATTGTACAACATATTATGCAATTCGTAAATAAGTTAAAATATTTTTAAAATAGTATTNACAAAATACGCAATNANTAATAATATTAAATCAATCACAATACGAAATACGTAATATGAGAAAATATAGTGCGAAAGGAGAAATGATATGACAAAAACAAACTACATGATGACTGTTGATGATGTTGCTCAGGAGTTGGGCGTGTCAAAGCAGAAGGGGTATCGCATTATCCGTCAGCTCAATGAGGAATTAGAGGCTGCTGGGTATATGACGGTACAGGCAAAAGTGCCACGTACATATTGGAGCGAAAGATTTTATTCCGGAAAAAGAAATATCGGATAAGGAGGGGAGTGAGTGTAGAATGGCAGTATCAAAAGATACAGAAAAAGGCACATGGACTTCACAAATATGGGTGGAAGACTGGCAGGGTAAGAAAAGGCATAAAAAGAAGCGTGGGTTTGCGAGTAAAAAAGAAGCCTTGGAATGGGAGCGAAATACACTGTTAGCGTCAAAAACAGACATGAACATGAAGCTGACTGATTTTGTAGAGGTATATTTCAGGGATAAAGCTGGCGAACTAAAACAGCGCACGATTCGGAATAAGCGTTACATGATTGAACATCACATTATTCCTCTGTTGGGTAATAAGGCTATGGATAGCATTACACCAGCGGATATTATTCAGTGGCANAANNAGATCCGNTCCANNNGATTTAAGGAANCNTATCAGCGGATGCTTCAAAATCAGATGACNGCATNATTTACTCATGCNACANAGATTTACAACTTANAAGATAATCCNTGCACGAAAGTAAAACGCATGGGCAGAGCAGACGCAGATAAAAAGCAGTTACAATTCTGGACATTAGATGAATTTAATTGTTTTATAGACACCTTTGAAGAGGGGAGCAAATATCATGTTTTGTTTGATTTGCTGTTTTATAGTGGCTGTAGAATCGGGGAAGCCTTAGCGCTTATTGCATCGGACATTGACACGGTAAACAGGCGGATATCTATTACAAAGACATACTTCCGACACAAGGGTAAAGACGAGATTACAGGACCTAAAACAAGGGAATCTGTGCGGACGGTGATTATTCCTGAATTTCTGGCGGAAGAACTAAAGGCATATATGGCATCTATGTATAAGCTGCCTACAGATGAAAGGANCTTTGCGNNCGTGCCGGAGGCANTGCANCATGTGANGAAANNACATGCGGATAAAGCCGGAGACNAATATANCCGAGTCCACGACCTCAGACATNCAAGTTGCGCCTATCTCATACATCTTGGTGTTCAGCCCATGATTATTAAAGAGCGTCTTGGACATAAGGATATCCGGATTACATTGAATACCTATGGACATTTATATCCGTCAGAGCAGGAAAAGGTAGCGGATATGTTGGACAAGATGGCAGGAATAAAAGAAAATGCCCCTGCTGGTAACAAGGGCATTTCAGAGTAAGCAAAGCAGAGTCTTACTATACTCAGATTGCAAATTTAGTATAACAAAGGCTCTCTTTGAAGTAAATAATAAATTGCGGAAAGAGGGAAATGATGGATTATAAAAAGACGTTCCGGTATTCAACAGGTAATCCTATTGTGGATGAAGTTGGAACTATGAATTTTACGGGAAATGTAATTCCTATGGTGTGGTTTAAAACAATTAGATATCCAAATGGCACTCCAAACAATAATGCAATTCATATTCTGGCAGATATCGTGTATTGGTATCGACCAAAAGAAGAAAGAGATGAGGAAAGCGGGCAGCTGATCTGCATGAAAAAGAAGTTTCGTGATGATTACCTACAGCGCAGCTATGATCAGATGGCAGACACTTTTGGATTATCAAAGAAGCAGGCAATAGAAGCGGTAAAGGCACTTGAGAAGATGGGTATTATCAAACGCATCTTTAAAACAATCCAAGTAAGAGGACAGATTTTAAATAATGTACTGTTTATCGAACTGGTTCCCAAGAGGCTGTATGATGTGATATTTCCGGAAGAAGTTGAGGAAAATACCCTATACCCGCCAAGGGAGATACCTCTATCTGTAGAAGGAGGGAGGAGTATCCCTGAAAAGAGGGAGGGTACTACTTCAAAGGTGACAGGTNCCTCCCTGAAAGGGGAGACAAATACAAAGAATACTATAGAGANTACTAATAAAGATTATCTATCCATCAATCAGGGAGAAGCAGATGCGGAACAGATGGATGAGATAGAGGTTTATAGGCAGATCGTGAGAGAAAATATTGATTACGAGATTCTGAAAGCAGATATGAAATATCAGTATGAGTTATTGGACGAGCTGGTAGAAAGTGTTGTTGATGTGGTGGCGGTTCAGAGAAAAAGTATCCGTATCGGTGGCGCAGATTATCCGTATGAACTGGTTAAAGGGAAATTTTTAAAGCTGGATTCAGGGCATATCCGTTATGTTTTGGACAGCATGGAAAAGACCACCACCCATATAGCGAATATCAAGGCGTATTTGCTGACAGCNCTTTATAATGCGCCAAACACNATCAGTANTTATTACAGTGCGGAAGTAAATTATTATGAGTACGGTAATGGCAGAAACGAGGTATAGAAAGCAATCTCGTATTGTAGTNAGAAACATTAAANNGATTGGAGGAATTTATNATGCAGGAATTANATTATAACGGAAAATTGATTTTAGGCGTGGATCATGGATATGGAAATATGAAAACGGCACACAGGGTTTTTGCTGCCAGTGTNGAAAAAGAGGTGCAGTTGGGNGCAGTNNCATTGGAGTACAAAGGAAAAGAATATGGAATCGGCGGNGGNCATAAGGAGTTTCAGGTNCAGAAAATCCATGANGAGGATTATTGGATTTTAACGCTTGCCGCGATTGCAGAAGANCTCAAATTCAGAGGNAAACATGAGGCNGTTATCCATTTAGCCGCA
>WFLY01000237.1:4771-29949 GCA_009177215.1 Bacillota bacterium | reverse complement strand
TTTGACATTTTTCTTTTGGAGGAAGCTGTCAGTTCCACTGCCAATACTTATACTATCGACGGACATATCAATNCTGAATTTTTCNCNCCGGAAGAGCGCACAGNCGAAAGGCTTCTCTACGAATNCCAGCCTTGGAGCGAAATAAAAGGGCTATGNTATAACCTGATAAAAGNCAGACACACCCCAATATTTTTTAAATTTGTATTCCACTTAAAGCCCGAAAAAATGGCTGCCCTATTTTCACAGAATCAAAGCGCCTTTGATATTTCCCAGCTAAAAGCGCTGGTCCTCACCATCAAATATGACGGCAGCAGGGCAATCCTTACCACAGGCAGCGCCTACCACACTTTTGTAATGGATAAGGAACCCGATATAATCTGGGATAAAGCCATTACTAAATATTTCTCCCAAAAAGGCGTCACTTACGAAAATTTATAAGCGGCAGTACTATTGCCAGTCTGCCGCTCCTTCAGTCCTAAAGACTACTCTTCCTTGATTTACTGATAGCTTCCTCCACATCACTATAATAATTTTCCTGCAGAATATAAGCGCTGAATTGGTATCTGTCCTTTACCTCCTGTTTCTTGCCGGAAAAATAATCCTCCCTGCTCTCCTCGGGAACCACCGCATTGCCCTCCTCGTCCGCAAGCCAGATAGTGTCCTTACCTTTCCTATTATAAATACAGGAATCCGTCACAAAGCTTCTGTCATTGAAGATTACCATTCCTTCCTCATCGGAAAAAATATCCCTTCCCGCATACATTCTAGAATCATAAGAGAATCCAAACAGATTCAAAAGCGTAGGTACAATGTCCATGGAACCGCATGCCTTTTTCACATGCACCGGTTCCTCCTCCATTCCCGCATTCCATAAAATCAGGCTGTTCCGATACATATCCATACCCTCTGACAAATCCCTGCCTGCCAATTCCTCATACTCCGCCTCGGTCATGGCATAGGGATAATGGTCTGCGCTCAGGCAGATTACAGTGTTTTCCAGCTTTCCCGCCGCTTCAAGCTGCTCCAAAAGATACGCAAGCGCCTTATCCAATTCTATATTGCAGGCAATATAAGCTCTGGCATTCTCGGACATCTCAAGCCCTTCAACAGATTCTCTGTTTTTGCTTGACATGGAGTTTCCCGTAAAATTATAATTCATATGTCCCGAGACAGTCATATAGTACACATGAAAACGCTCGTTATTGATGTACTCCGGAACTGTTCCCTGCATCATTTCCCAATCGGAAGCAGGCCACGCGTCGGGATTTTCCATGGGGAAAATCTTGTCACCCCATTCTTCCTCGGCCAATTCTCCCAGCTTACAGCCTTTGAAATCATAGCCTAAATTGGGATGTGTCAGATATCTGTCATAATAGGAAAGACTGTTGTTGTGGTAAGCATAAGAGGCAACGCCCTCCTGCTCAAAAAATCTGGGCAGGGTATACGCCATACTATTGCTGCTGCTTTTGCGCATACTAAACTGTCCGTCCGGTATTAATGCCGTACAATTTATATATTCACCATCACTGGTACTGGTCTGCCATAAGGGTACATAATAATTCTCAAAAACAAAGCCCGAATGAATCAGACGATACAAGGTAGGCGTCAAATCCTCTCTTACCGCATAAGAAGAAAATCCCTCCGCCGTCAGATATATCAGATTATAGCCTTCAAAAATACCAGTATATTCATTGGTGGTGGTAGGAGCAAGACCCTGTATATAATCCGCAAGCCAAGACTGCTTATCATTGTCCGCCAGACCATGCAGCGCCTCAAAATCAATTTCAAATTGATGGGGCAAAATAGCAGGATCCTTCTCTTCGGAACGGCTCTTCCCACCGGACCGCCTTTCTGCGTCCGCCCCCTGCCGGATACCTTCCCCTGTCAGAAAGCCATAGCCTTCTATACTATTCGTATTTTCCCCCTGCACATTATCACTGCCTCGTACTACTGCACCGGCATTTGCCGCAAGACTGATTCTGCCGCCTCCCGCAATACTATCCATAATGCTTCCCGTAAGTCTTCCGACACTTTTTGCAGTATCCCGCTGAAGCATTGGAAACACTCCCATTTTTTGTGCAATTGTCAGGGGGTCAAAAAATTCATCATACTCCTCATAATATTCGGCATTTATGTATTTATCCACCTGCATTGTCGCTATGCATCCCACGATTCCCAAAACTAATATAACCGACATTCTAAGTACCTGCAAACTGGAAAAGGAGGGAAGCTCCCACTTTTTCCAATGCAGGAAAAAGCCTGCCAAAATACCCGGCAATATCATTAACACCAAGAACGGCAAGGCTCCCGCTATTCCCTCTAAGGCTTCACGCCAATAATTCGTCAGTGCATCCTGTCCGCCCCTAAACATTGCTTCCCACAAAAGGGGCTGCTTAAAAATCCGTAGATACACCAGCTGTGCTCCACTCCAGACAATGGACGCCCAAATACAGAAATAGTAAACAATTTTTTTCCATCTGTCCTTTAGCAGACCGATTAACATGNNTTCAANAGCGGANNATNCAATAATTAAAAATATNGTANATANAGGANTNNANNCTCTGAANCCNAATCCGNANATATGGTAGACAATCTCTAAATAGAACAGCAGCCCCGCAAGACTTCCCCACAAAATGCACATGATACTCTTTCCTTATCTTCCGTAATTATGAGCCTCCGCAGAAGAGACCCTTATCGGATACATTTCATCTTTATTCACAAGTATAGCAAGTATTCATGATTTTTTCATCTAAATTATTTCTTAATTTTCTGTATCAAAATGGCATCATAAAAGGGGAAATGTCGCTTTAGGCGAGTTTCCCCTTATGAAATACCCGGCTTATTTTTTCATTTTAGGCTGGAAAATCAAACTTGCCAAATAGCCGAAGATAAGCGCCGCAGAGGTTCCTACGGCCCCTGCCTTAAAGCCTCCCGCAAAAAGCCCTAAAAGTCCTTGCTCATCAACTGCCTCCTTAACGCCCTTCATCAGCACATTCCCAAAGCCAAGGAGCGGCACACTTGCCCCTGCTCCCGCAAACTCCTGAAAAGGCTCGTACCAGCCGAAAACGCTGATAATAGTACCAAGCACTACCAAGAGTACCATGATACGCCCCGGCATCATCTTTGTTTTTTCCATAAGTATCTGTACAAGCGCACAAATCAGTCCGCCCACCCAAAAAGCATTCAGATAATCCATTTTATACCTCTCTGCGCATTGCGACGCGCATCCAAATCAATAGTTGAATACGCATTTTTATTCAACCTTATACCTTCTTTGCCCACCGAAACGGACATCGATTAACTTCCTATTCCTTTTCCCAAGCTTTTGATTAGTTTCTGCCCTTAATCCGGAATTTATACGTGGAGAATGCTTTTTGTTATTTCTGACAAAAAATTATTTATCGCCTTTTCTCTATTATGTGCAGTTTCATAATATGGCAGATTACATGCAATGCACTGTGCTTTTATCATTTCAGAAATGTTTACTATTTCGACACAGCATCTATAATTCTCTCCATCTGAATAAAAAAATGTATAATCATTTATTATATGCTTTTTCATTATAACAGCCTCCGTATTTTCAAATTAATAGACCTAACACAAAATGGTAAATCCAATTGCCTCAATAAGTCTATGACCGTTATCCCAAAACTGCATGACACATTTTAGCATACCGCCCACAATGAGATACAGGCAGTAAAGCTTCATAGCCGCATCATGCATAGTAAAAGCCAGCGGAGCGTGAACGGCAAAACACCAGTTATCCTGCCACAAGTCCTGCCGCCTCGGCAACAATATCACGTAGCATTTTCCCTTCACAATCCACCGTTACATGGGCATATTTTTCATAAAGGGGAATGCGCTCCTTGTATAACTCCTCCAAGGTCTGCCCTAACCTTAAAGTTACTCCTCTGGCATTTAAATCTCCCAGCCGTTCCGCAATTTCCTCATAGGGAAGCTTTAAGTAAATTACGGTTCCGATTTCCCGCAAATGTTCCATTGCCTCCGTGCCGTATACTGCGCTGCCTCCTGTTGCAATCACACTTCTATGCGTAGAAAGCCCGGTATTGACATCATTTTCTATTTTCCAAAAACCCTCCACCCCATGCTCCTCAATCAGATCATGCAAAAACTTCCCATACCTGTCCTGAATCACCAAATCCGAATCCACAAAGCCATAGCCTAAACGCTTTGCCAAGACTACGCCCACCGTACTCTTTCCCGAACCCGGCATTCCTATCAAAACTACGTTATCTTTGTCCATATGTGTATTTTACCTCCCTTTCCCGCTTATAATAAAAGCGCCGCTTCTGCGACGCTTTTGCCTGACTGCTTACACCTCTGCTATCACTTCTACCTCACACAAAACATTCTTAGGCAGTGTTTTTACCGCCACACAGCTTCTTGCAGGTTTCTCGGTAAAATACCTTGCATAAACCTCGTTAAAGGCTGCAAAATCATTCATATCAGCCAAAAAACAAGAGGTCTTCACCACTTTGGTATAGTCGGTACCCGCCTCGTCAAGAAGCGCTCCTATATTCTTCATCACCTGCTCCGCCTGAGCCACAATGTCTGCACCCTCAATTTCACCGTTTGCCGGATTAATGGGAATCTGACCGGATGCAAATAATAAGTTTCCTGTAATAATGCCCTGTGAATAGGGTCCGATTGCTGCCGGGGCCTTATCTGTTGAAATTTTCTTTAACATACTCTTTCCTCTTTCTACTTTTTTATTAGTTTTCGTAATTTCTGTTCTTCTAATGCCATTTTAGGATCGGCTTTCAGCCTTCTGTCTCCGGCTCGTCAAACTCCGCCGTCACATAGAAGCCTCTGGCATTCTCAATAATATCCACTACCGTTCCCTCCGTGCTCTTCAATCGATTGCGAAAAGGAATATTCGCCGACATGGCAAGAGACGGGTCAATGGTATAATAATAATTGCTGGGGAGTACACCCTCGGTCACGGTGATTCTATCGCCAATCTCCAAAAAACCTGAACGCTCCATCTTAAATTCCATCCTGCGCATAGTGTTCTACCTCCGCTGTCTCGTTATGTATTTTACCAATAAACGCTATTGATTGCAAGATGAAAAAAGTTATATTGCATACCAAATTATCATTGACATCCAGTTCCCAGACATTAGTTTGGGCAAGAGTGACTCTTTTGGAGTCGCTAATCTCTCATTTTCAATTTCATTTACTTTTGTTGATTTCTTTTTCTCCGACTATAACTGATAAGCACTGTATTTCGCAGAAATCAACGCATTCTTTCGGTTGCGCATCTACGATAAACACAGTTTTTAATTCATCTCACAGCCTACTTGCTGCAACCATTATTTCCATTTATCCAATCAACCGATACATTCATTGCAGCGCGGCATGCGTTTGTCTGGTCCAATGCGTTCAGCATCACAAAATCATGTATAATGCCCTGAAATCTTATTGCAGTCACATTGACACCTGCCTCCCGTAATCTGCAGGCGAAAGCCTCACCCTCATCTCTGAGCACATCTGCTTCACCGTTCAATATCATGGTGTCGGGAAATCCCTTCAGCTGTTCTTCGTTTGCTTTAAGCGGCGATGCCGTAATCCTGCTGCGGTCACAATCCGATGCGGTATACTGATCCCAAAACCATATCATACCCTGACGATACAGATAGTACCCTTCTGCAAACCGGATATATGAATTGGTATCAAAACATGCATTTGTAACAGGATAATACAAAAGCAGCTTATGAATGCGAGGTCCGCCTCGATGCATTGCTATCAGCGTCATTGCAATAGCTATAGTTCCGCCTGCGCTGTCTCCTGCCAATGTTATCGTACAGGGCTTCCTTTGAAATCCGGCTCTCTGTAAAACGGACGGAATCTTACATAAAATGTCATAACATTGCTCAATGGCGACAGGATATTTTGCTTCCGGCGCACGGCTGTATTCCGGAAAAATCACCACAGAACCCGTTCTTGCCGCCAATTCCCTTACCAGCTTTTCATGGGTATGGAAGCTTCCGAAAACCCACCCGCCGCCATGAATGTAAAAAATAACATTGACCGGCAGGGTAGTATTTTCCGGACAAACAATAAAAACCTTAACCTGGCTCCATTTTCCTGTGTCTACGACAATGCCTTGTATCGATGCCGGATACATATATACCGGTGCATTTTGAAGATTTTCCAACACTTCCCTCCCCTGTCTGGGTGGTATTTGGAATATAAGGGGAGGTTTTGCTGCCGCAGCACAGACCGCAGCGGCAGCCGGTTCAAGAGAAATTTGTTTTTGCATATATAACCTATTTTTGCTTTTTTAATATTATATTCTCTTACAAGAAAAGTATTGCAGAATATAGGAGCCGGTTCAGGAATACATCTGTCCTTTGGGAAAAAAGGAAGTCATTAAGAAAGACGATACAGTATTTCTCACAAAAAAGCTTATGAATGAATGCTTTCCAAGACAAGGGCATGAGCAATTCCCGGCACGCTCTGTCCTTCGTTGAAGCTTGTCTTACTGAGCAATGCTCCCGTGGGCATAAAAAGCACCTTTTTCCAATTACCTTCCTCTATTTGCTTTAAAATATAGGCGGATAATGTCACTGCGCTGCAGCCACAGCCGCTTCCTCCCGCATGAGTATCCTGCGACTTGGCATCATAGATTTCAATACCGCAGTCCATATGCTTCTCTGAAATGTCGTAGCCCNTTTCCCGGAGCAGGTCAATCAAAACCGTCTGCCCAACCGAGCCCAAGNCTCCCGTGATAATTTTATCATAATCGCNTNGTTNACTATCAAAGTCAAGAAAATGCTGCTCCAAGGTAGAGGCTGCCGCAGGAGCCATACAGGCGCCCATATTCATAGAATCCTTTAAGCCATAATCCACAATTTTTCCCACAGTCATACCTGTAATAAGCGCACGTGCATTGCTCTGTGCCTTTTCTGGCTGACCATTCGCATCGGCTACCGCCTTTGATATGACAGGTGTATCACTCAATACAAAAGCACCGCTTCCTGTCACCGTCCATGTGGCGGAAAGTGGTCGCTGGTTGCCATATTCCAAGGGAAAGCGAAACTCCTTTTCTGCACTGGCAAAGTGACTGGAGGTAACACACACCACCCTCTCGGCAAAGCCCCCCGCCACGCACATGGCGCCAAGAGTCAAGGATTCACCACAGGTAGAACATGCCCCATATACTCCCAATAGTGGTATCTGATAGGTAGCTATACCAAATGATGTGGCTATGGATTGACCAAGCAAGTCACCAGCGAAAACAAAAGAGACATCCGCCGGCTTCAGTCCTGCCTTTCCCAGCGCCATATAGATTGCGTCCTTTTGCAGATTGCTCTCAGCCTCTTCCCAGGTATTGCACCCGAACATGTCATCCTCACCAACCATATCAAACAACAGCCCCAGAGGTCCTTCCCCTTCCTTTGTTCCTACAATGCTTGCACTATTTAAAATATATACCGGCTTTTCCAGACAAATGCTTGCCTTGCCCAAATTCTGACCCATTCCCTTCACCAATCCCTTCCATGAAATACTAAAAAAATTAGTGTACCGGCATGTTCATTATTACACTAACCGCACCACCTACGCCGCCCCTTGCTTCGTCAGATTTTCTAGACGCAGCCACCGCTACGCCGTCGGAAATCCGCCTTGCAGGATGACATTGTATGCGGCACCGTTAATGCAAAGATGAATGTGCCAGTACATTACATTAGTATTCATGTTTCCCACTTTTTTCAATTTTCATTCAAATTGCCGCCTACTCATCCCTACGGCATGAATACAATTTTATCTTTAAAGTCTCACCCTTGCCGAAACCANTTCTTGGCGCCACCCACAATTAGTGTTTTTGTNCCAANGCTCACGGCTCTCCCACAACCNANATTTCCCGTACTGTTACTTTTNACANANTGCCGATAGCTGATGATGGTATCGCTGACCCTTACTGCAGACACCAAATGTATGTGCAAGCACATCCGCTTGGCTCGTTGCACGCAGGAATCACTCCACATTCTTAAGCGCTTCATCCATGGGAATCTTCTTTATCCTCCTGAAATCGAAAACCACCACAATCAGATATCCAATCAGGACAAAGGCAAACATTTTAACATATCCCACCGGTTCAATAACAAACTCAAACCATCCGCTATAACTGAACATAATTGCTTTCCATGCCTGTTTCATGACTATCGCCCCTAAAACAACGCTGACTGCATCCGAAATCATCAGCATTATAGTTGTGGAAAGCAGGTACAAGCTTGCTATTTCCCTGTTCTCATACCCCAGAATTTTTGTCATGGATATCGCATTCTCATTCTTCTCTATAATAATCTTGGTAAGAAGATAAATCAGCACTGCCGATAAAAGAATACATAGAAACTGGAAATACTGCATATAAGCTCCCATGGAATGATCCAGTTGGTCACACATTTTAGTAATATCCCGCTCGGTAATAACAGTTGCAATGTTTTCTTCTTCGACATCCGTAATTTCCGAATCAGACATATAGCCGCCAAATTCGTCCTCATCTAAATCAAATATGGATTGAAAATTTTTCATCGGCATGAAAACTGTAATACTCAGGCATTTATCATAAATCCCCACTACTTCAAACTGATACTGTCTGTTCTCATACTTTTCATCCAGAGAGATTGTGTCCCCCACTTTCACACCGTACTTATCGCAAAATGGTTGTGAGATATAAACTTCTCCCTCCTTAAGCGCTTTTAAACCAGCAATACTGACATATTTGCTGTCATCTGAGATTCCATATACCAGAATCTCCTCATCCAATACATCACTCTTTTTCTGCAGTGACCGCATACTGAATTTTTCGGCGCTGTCATTTTCCGTGCTTATCACATTTCCCTCTTCATTTTCATATGACTTGAGCACATATTGATATTTGGCAAACATCATTTCCGCAGCATTCTCTTTATAAAACTTAAGAGTGTCAGGCATTCCTACAGCCATGGCAAGCATTATCATAATAAAGAAAATACCGAAAAAAAGGATTATGTAATTCGGAATATTCTGAAACATAATACGCAGACGGAATCTGCCAAAAAATTTCCATCCAGGAAGGCGCATTGCTTTTTTACGTCTGTTTTTCTTTAAATGATGTTGTAAAAACTGCAGATGAGCATGCTGCATCATTTTAATGATAATGGCAAGATTTACCACAAACATCAATGCCAGCGGAATCAATGTTGTCTTAACAAATGCATCGGGATTCCAAATGGTTTCATAGACCGGCAGGCTATAGCTGTTATAGTACATGGATACCACTATCTTTTTGAATACTGTATAACCTAGGATATTTCCAATACCCGCCGCAATCAGAGTCACAATTACCGGCATGGAAAGATAATGCCTGACCAGTTCTCCCTGACTGTATCCGGAGGCGCGAAGCGTACCGATTGCCTGTGATTCCTTCGCTATTGTGTTGCTTATTGTCACTGCGAAGATAAATGCAATAATAACAATCAGAATATCCAGAAGCACGCCTCCCATTGCTTCATCAGAACCCATATCTTCCGTCGCAAAATTAATTGCCGGATTGGCATACCGGGGAGAATAATCCACAATTTCTTTATCACCCGCAACTGCCTGCGTGATCAGAGCCTTTAAAAAATTATCCGAAAATTTCTTTTCTTCCTTTTCATCCTTCGGTTCCGTTACATACTGCCACGCGTATGCATAATGCGTGGTCTTTTTTAAACGGTCAAAACCGCTCTCCGTCACCATTGCCACATCAAACCTAAGAGCGTCAAAGATAGTGTCCGTACTTTTTTCATGAAGGGTAGAATAATTCACATAAGCAATCAGACCAACTACTTTATAGGACTGTCCACTGACGGTAATGGTGTCTCCAACCTTAATTCCCACGTTATCCGCATGCATACGGTCGATTGCAATTTCATCTTCCGTAACGGGAAAGTCTCCCCCCATCAGACAGGCAAGGTTCACCTCTTCTGTTTTTGCATAAACCCGGACAGTTCCGTCAGCCATGCCGTCATTATCGTTATCCTCTTCCTCGTTTCTGTAAAAATTTTCATATACCTTTATCGGTACGGATTCAAACTCAGGATCATCTAACTCATACTTTTCTTCTGCCTCTACATATTTTTCGTCTATTTCATTTCGGATATCCTTCCATGTCTCATCATAAGCCTTCGCATATGCCTCGTCATATACTTCATCAAATTCTATTCCAAATTCAGGATCTAAATTATCCGTAAACTTCTGCTTAAATTCTCTCTCAAATTTTTCATCCAGCTCTTCCTTAGCCTCATCAAGATAATATTGTTTAATATTCGCCATTTCTCCTGACTCAATTGCCAAAAGAAGCTTCTCGTCTGCTTTGTGGTTCAGCTCAAAATGACCGCTCTCCAACTTATATTTGTACACACCCTCATCTGCTGCTATCATCATACTCTCATTTGCAACATACATGCCTGACACAAAGCCGATTGTAAGAATCAGAAACATACTCACCACAAGATACTTTCTCCAGTCGCCTGAAAGTTCTCTGGGGATTCGCTTCATGAGCGGATTTTTCACTTTCTTTATGCGCTTTTTTGTTTGTATATTTTCCATGNTTATATCCTCCGTCCGCTTCAGCGGACATTAATTNAATATTTGGAAGAGATTTTCTTTCAAACTTATTTTATTCCCCTACCACTCCAAACTCACCGCTGAAATCTTATTTGCGTTGATTTCGTTATGACGGACCCCTCCATCACGAAGCTTGATTATGTGATCTGCCATGTTCTTAATGGCTTCGTTATGTGTAACCATAATGACGGTATTTCCATATTTTAAATTAACATCTTCAATCAGCTTCAATATTTCCTTTGACGTGTTATAATCCAGTGCTCCTGTAGGTTCATCGCAAAGCAATATATCCGGATTTTTGACAATNGCACNACNAATNGAAACTCGNTNCTGCTGNNCTCCNGNNANTTNGTTGGGAAGCTTATATCTATGGTCATAAAGCCCAAGCGTATTTAGAAGTNCGTCAATATCCNGCGNAGCATCTGACAGATATNCCCCAACCTCAATATTTTCCTTTNCATTTAAGTTTCCAATCAGATTATACATCTGAAAGACATAACCCAAGTGTTTTCTACGATATTGCGTCAGTTTCTTTTCCCCTAAATCTTCCAGTTTATCGCCGTTTATGGATATGTAGCCTGAATCAGCGCTGTCTATCCCACCGATTATATTAAGTAATGTGGACTTTCCTGAACCGGAAGGACCAAGAAGCACACAAAACTCTCCTTTCGCAACAGAAAAATTCATTCCGCGAAGTACCTCCTGACGGGTTTCCCCGCTGCCAAACCCCTTCTTTAAATCTACAATCTCCAAAAAATTTCTTTCTTCCTCTGACATATTTTTTTCCTTTCCCAATCTGAGCGTCTATCAGATTGCATCTGCAATTATGACAATCTTAATATTTGTATGAAATCTTGTCATTTTTTTACCGGAAACATTAATCTTCTCTCCATTCATCATCCGATTTGATTAGTATTAACTAACCTTTTGGTTTAATAAATGCGGCTACATACATGTTAGTAGCCGCTAACTATTTTTAGTATACTCTTATTGCCCTGCTTTTGTCAATAGAATAGCATAACTGATTTCCATACTGACAATTCCTTATATTTTAGGCAGTGGAAATGATACCACTCCACGCTCTTTTATCTGCTCGTTAAAAACTTTGCAAAAAACAATATACTCAATGATAATATTGTCCTTGTCACTCTCATTATATGACACTCCTCATCTACTTCATGCAGATGCTCATTTCATTTGTCATTCTACAACATAGGGAAATACTCCCCTCTGCGTTAGGCTTTCAAATATTCCTACCGCATAATTCCACTTTCCTTAATAACCTCTGAAATTGGTAAAGATACTAATATAGTTTCTTTACAACATGTAGAACCGGCAAAAAACTGCTTACTGCGCCGCCTTCATCAGACTGCTCACTACATACAGCACTTCCCCGTTGTATTCCACCCTTGACCAACCCGAATCGGCGCTGTAACCGGTGCGAAGCACTGTCTCCCCACTGTTCACCTGACATCTGACCGTAGCATCACCCTGAGAGGTACTTGGCTCCGTCCGCAAATTCACATATTCCTTTGGGGTGATATTATCACTGCAATCAGTAAATATAATCACTCTGCCATCTTGAGTAGTAATACGATTGGGGTCAGCTGCCGCAGCGGGAGCCTTGTAGTTTAAGTCAGTAGTTAAGAATTGCGTAACCGCATAAACCGTTTCANCGTTGTATATCAGTCTCGACCAACCGNTAGNGGAATTCGTTCCTGNTCTGGAAAGCTTGTCTNCNTTTTTAAGCTGTGCCANCACATTTTCAGAATCTGTCGTACTGGGCACTGAGCGAAGATTCGTCACATCCTTTGCCGTTACCTCATCATTAACCTCCGTAAATATCATGGAGGTAGTTCCGGACACTGGCTCCTCCATTAATTCCTTCGACTCAGCGGATTGCGTAGGTGCCTCAGCGCCTTCCTGTCCTGAGGAGCTTCCGCCTGCCCCTTCCTGCTCGGTTCCCTGCTCCTGTCCGACTGTATCCCCGGGGCTTGTCTGCTCGTTTCCTTCACTTGTAAAATCCTGCCCCAGCACAGAATCACCTGATTCATCTGCAGCTATTCCGTTCTTATCGCTCATATCAGGTTCAGACATGCCATCTGACTGTTCAATCGCCAAGGTATCCTCCACCGATTCCGTAGGCAGGTTCAAGCCTGCAGGCGTATCGTTTTGATTATCCGAATGCGTGAAACGCCACAATACCGCACAGATGATTGCCGCTAAAACTATCAATCCTCCAAAGATTGCAGCCATTACCCAAGGATTGGACTTTTCATCCTCCTCCACTACAGGCCCGTCTTCTTCATTAAGCTCATCAAAAGTAATTTCTTCCNAGTTATCTTCATCTNTTTCATTNTNCATTTCCGTTTACCTCNTACTCGCCCATACACTCCTGTGAAAATTTCTTTTTCTATGGACAGATATCTTACCATACCTGTTTGCTATCCTTCATATTTTTCACTCTGTGCACGAATTAATTCATCATCGTCAAAATAATTGATTCGCATAGCGCTTTTTACTTCGGACAGAGTCTGTGCAGCCACTTCACGTGCCGTACCGCTGCCCTTCTTTAACACCTCGTAAACGGCAGGAATATCCTTCTCCAGCTCCTTCCTGCGGTTTCTGATAGGCTCCAGAACCTCCTGCATTACATTATTCAGGAACCTCTTGACCTTCACATCACCTAAGCCGCCTCTCTGATAATGCGCCTTTAACTCGTCCAGATTCGCATAGTCAGGCAGATAGCGCTCAAAATGCTCCTCCTTGCAGAATGCATNCAAATANNTAAATACNGTATTACCCNCCAGATGTCCGGGATCGCTGACCTNCAAATNNAGCGGATCCGTGTACATACTCATAATCTTTGTCCTGACCTCATCAGCCGTGTCGGCAAGATAAATACAGTTGCCCAGAGACTTGCTCATCTTTGCCTTGCCGTCAATGCCCGGCAGTCTCTGGCACGCCTCATTCTCCGGTAAAAGCGCAGCAGGCTCCACAAGCACCGGCGCATATACCGTATTAAATTTATGTACAATCTCCCTTGTCTGCTCAATCATGGGAAGCTGATCCCCTCCCACAGGAACAGTGGTTGCCTTAAACGCCGTAATATCTGCCGCCTGACTGATAGGATATGTGAAAAATCCCACCGGGATGCTTGCCTCAAAGTTTCGCATTTGAATCTCGCTCTTTACGGTAGGGTTGCGCTGCAGTCTTGCCACTGTCACCAAATCCATATAATAAAAGGTCAGCTCACATAGCTCTGAAATTTGTGACTGAATAAAAAGCGTAGATTTTGCCGGGTCTAAACCACAGGACATATAATCCAATGCCACCTCGATAATATTCTGACGAACCTTCTCCGGATTCTCAATATTATCGGTAAGCGCCTGAGCGTCGGCAATCATGATAAACGTCTTTTTATATTCTCCTGAATTCTGCAGCTCCACACGTCTGCGAAGGGAGCCTACATAATGCCCTACATGCAGCCTTCCCGTGGGTCTGTCGCCTGTCAAAATAATCTTATCCATTCTGAAAACCATACCTTTCCCGTATCTGCAAATTGTTATTTCTCTTTATCCGAAATATACCTCATTTGCCTGCAGCTACTATTTTTAAATATTATAATTTCATTGTCATGATTCATGTTTACTATCATACCATTTTTTTTGCTGTTGGCAAATAGTTTTTAAGGAATGAAAATAAAAAATAAGTGCATGATAGGTGGTAAGTATAAAAAATGATTGTGTTGGGGAAGTATATGAATGATTTGTTTGAGGCAGCTGCACCGTCGAAACCACACCTATGCCATAGCCGCCCTATCCCCACACACAAACTTTTAAAAACAGACTTTCAAAATTTTGCAGAACATAATTTCGTAGAATAGAAGAATAGAATGGAGACAATATGAGAAAAACAATTTCTTTCAACCACAACTGGCAGTTTTCAAAAGACAAAATACATTGGCAGCCCGTAACCTTACCCCACACATGGAACGCCGTGGACGGTATGGACGGCAGTGGAGAATACTACAGGGGAGAATGCTATTATTCCATAGAGTTTTCCGCAGCCGACCTTGACCTCTCCTCCGCCGGAAGCGACTCCAACGTATTTTTAGAGATTCTTGCCGCCTCCCTTTCTTCCAAGGTCTTTGTCAACGACAAGGAAGCGGGAAGCCATGAGTGCGGGTACTCCTCCTATGTGGTGGACATGACCCCATACCTGCGCACGGACGCTCCAAACCGCCTGCTCATCACCGTTGACAACAGCGAGCGCAGCCACATCTATCCCCAAATGGCTGACTTCACCTTTTACGGCGGCTTATACAGAGGCGTCAATCTCATTATCCTGCCCAAAACACATTTTGATGTGTGCTTTCACGGTGCAAGCGGTATTGCCGTGACAAGCGAGGTTATCTCACAGGGCAAACAGGCCATACTCCACCTAAACAGCTGGGTATGCAGCCCTTCCGAGGATTACACCGTCCGCTACAAAATCACTGACAGGGAAGGAAAAAACGCCGCCGAAATCTGGCGTCTGTCTACCGACACAAAGGTGGATGTGCTGTTAGAAAATCCCCATCTCTGGCAGGGCGTGGAGGACCCTTACCTGTATCGTCTCACGGCTACAATAGTCTACCGCAACGAGACCGTTGACGAGGTATCCTGTAATTTCGGTATCCGCTCCTTCCGTGTAGACCCCGCCGAGGGCTTTTTTCTCAATGACAGACCCATGATGTTAAGGGGCGTGTCCAGACATCAGGACAGGCTTTATAAGGGAAATGCCTTAACACGCGAAGAGCATTACGAGGATGCGGCAATTATTCAGGAAATCGGCGCCAACACAGTCAGGCTTGCCCACTACCAGCACAGCAGGGATTTCTATGACGCCTGTGACGAATACGGCTTTATTGTCTGGGCAGAGATTCCCTATATCAGCTGCCAGAGTGATGACCCTGATGCCCATGAAAACAGCCGCCAACAGATGCTTGATTTGATTTACCAGAATTATAACCATCCCAGTATCTGCTTCTGGGGCTTGTCCAACGAAATCACCATAGCCGGAGAAAAACCGGAACTTGTGGACAATCACAAGGATTTGAATGAACTGGTAAAGAGTATCGACCCCTCACGCCTCACCACGATTGCCCATGTGAGTATGTTGCCCATGGACAGCGAGCTTCATGGTATTACCGATGTGGAGAGTTATAATCACTATTTTGGCTGGTACGGGGGAACCTACGACAAAAACGAGAAATGGCTGGATGAATTTCATGAAAAATACCCTGATATCTGTCTCGGTCTGTCCGAATACGGCGCCGAGGGCATTATCACCTATCAGCCCGATGAACCCAAATGCAGGGATTACTCGGAAAGCTATCAAGCAGAATATCATGAACATATGGCTAAAATCCTAATGGAGCGCCCCTATCTGTGGAGCACCCATGTCTGGAATATGTTTGACTTCGGCTGCGCCGCCAGAAACGAGGGAGGAACAGCCGGGCGTAACAATAAAGGGCTTGTAACCATAGACCGTCAAATCAAAAAGGAAGCCTTCTATGTTTACAAGGCATATTGGAGCAAGGAGCCCTTCGTATATCTGTGTGGGAAGCGCTATGCCCTTCGGGCGGCGGAAAGCACCCCTGTCAAGGTGTATTCCAACCAGCCTCAGGTGACTCTTTATGTAAACGGAAAAGCATTTTCCACCAAGAGCGGCAACAAAATATTTATCTTTGAAAACGTTCCTCTGGAAAAGGGCTTTAATTATATCGGCGCCGTCTCCGGCGAATATACGGATGCGATGACCCTTGAGCGAGTGGAGGAAAAGCCCGCCATTTATACCCTGCCTGAGGAAGATGACGACATGGAGGGTGTTGCCAACTGGTTTTCACAGGTAGAAACCGTGGCAAGCGACGCCCCCATGGAGTTCTCCGAGACACATTTCTCCGTCCATGACAAGCTTCAGGACATTTTGGAAAATGACGACGCCTATCGTGTAGTCTCCGGCTTCCTCTCCTCCGTCACCGGCATGAAACTGAAAAAATCCATGCTGAACATGATGCGTGAAAAAACCTTGGCGGATATGACAGGTATGGTAAGCAGCATGGGCAACGAAGAAAATATCCCGGAAAATGCCTTGCAAATAGTTAATGCCGAGCTTGGAAAAATTCCAAAAGCGAAATAATCTCATGTGCAATCAGGGGGCTGGCGGCAAGCAATGTCAAATGCAGCCACTCCCTGCCGCTAAGCGGCGACGTACCAAAAGCATTTACCAAAAACGGCACCTCGGTAACGGCAAACTGCAGGAAAAATCCTAGGATACATGCCGCTATCATTAATTTATTCTCAAGGTGGTTCATTCGGAAAAATGACTTTTGTACATCCCTCATACCCACAGCGTGGAATAGCTGTGACATTCCCAGCACGGTAAAGGCATAGGTCTGCGCCTTGGAAAGCAACTCCTCGTTTTTCAGCATAAATGCCACACCCTCCAAGGTAATATTATACCCTTGGTTCTTTAACATCACACAGGGCAGCATCAAAAACGCCCCCAGACTGATTGCGGCAATCAGCACGCCATAAAAACAGGTACATGTCAGCCCTCCTCTTGAAAACAGGCTTTCCTCCGGTTTTCTGGGGGGATTTTTCATAAGCTCCTTCCCGTCGTTTTTGTCCACCCCCAGCGCCAGCGCCGGAAGAGAATCCGTAATCAGATTAATCCACAGAATATGACTTGATTTTAACGGAGAGGCAAGTCCGCAAATTACCGCAAAAAACATGGTTAATATCTCTCCCAAATTGGAGGAAAGTAAGAAAATAACGGATTTCCTGATATTTTCATAAACCCCTCTGCCCTCCTCGATAGCTTTCTCTATGGTTGCAAAATTATCATCCGTAAGAATCATGTCCGAAGCCTGCTTCGCCACATCCGTTCCGTTTTTGCCCATGGCAATTCCGATATCAGCCGTCTTTAAGGAGGGAGCATCGTTTACGCCGTCGCCTGTCATTGCCACAACCTCTCCCCTGTGTTTGAAGCCGTTTACAATACGAACCTTCTGTGCCGGGGAAACTCTGGCAAAAATTCTAGTGTCCTCCAGTCTTTCAAAAAATTCCTCATCGTCCATTCGCTGCATTGCCTCGCCGGTCATACACTGCTCCATACGATTAGCGATTCCCAGCTGTTTTCCGATAGCAAACGCCGTCTCCACATGGTCTCCCGTTATCATAACAGTGCTCACTCCCGCCCGGCAAAAGGTACTCACCGCTTCTCCTGCCTCTGGGCGAGCCGGGTCCTTCATACCTACCAGCCCTAAGAAAATCAGCTCTTCCTCCATAGGACCTGCGCAGTCCCGGCGCATTGCCACGGCAAGAGTTCTTAATGCCACTCCCGACATATCCTCCACCGCAGCCCGTATTTGTCTGCGATGTCTATCCGTAATTTTCAGTATACGCCCTCCGGACAGGATTTCCGTGCATCTTCTCAATACCTCGTCAGGCGCTCCCTTCGTATAGCTGACAAAGCTTTTTGCCCCTCCGTAATCCCTTCGCAGAACACGGTGATAGGTTGTCATCATTTTGCGGTCGGAATCAAAGGAAAGCTCATCATATCTGGGAAATTCCTCTTCCAGCCTTTTCTTGTCGTAGCCGAACTTCTCTCCCAGCTCTAATAGCGCCAGCTCCGTAGGGTCGCCCATATGATTTTCCGTATTTTTATCCATAACAGCATCATTACACAATATCAGACCTAAAAAGAAATCTTCCTTCTGTTTTTCCGCCTGTTGTCTCATGCCGGCAGGCTCCCACTGTTTTTCAAGCTCGCTTACCGATACCGTTTGATTATCCCAATAGCATTCTNCCACTGTCATTTTATTCTGGNTAAGGGTACCCGNCTTGTCNGAGCANACCACGCTCANCGCACCCAGCGTTTCCNCCGAGNGNNGCCTCNTCACAATAGTATTAACCCGCACCATCTNAGTGACGGAGAGNGCAAGACAGATAGTAACCACCGCCGGAAGCCNTTCGGGCACTGCCGCCACGGCAAGNGAAATCGCGGTTATCAGCATNTCACCAACATTTCTGTGCTGCAATACCGCAAGCACAAACAATGCCGCACACAGCAAAAGAGACAAAAGGCTAAGTATTTTCCCCAGCTCTCCAAGGCGCTTTTGCAGGGGAGTCATCTCCTCCCTGCTGCCGGTTATCATCTTGGCAATCTGCCCGATTTCCGTATTCATGCCGGTAGCCGTTACAATGCCTTCTCCTCTGCCATAGGTGACAATGGTAGACATATACGCCATGTTTCGCCTGTCTCCCAGAGGAATGTCCATTCCGCTGCCCACCAAAAACAATGCGTCCTTTTCCATGGGAAGAGATTCTCCCGTCAGCGCCGATTCCTCAATCTTAAGATTTGCGCTGCCTATCAGACGCAAATCTGCCGGCACCTGACATCCTGCTTCCAAACACACCAAATCGCCCGTCACCAGCTCCGCCGCAGGAATTTCTCTGCGCACTCCCTCCCGAATCACCACGGCATGGGGACTTGTCAGCTTTTTTAAGGATTCCAATGCCTTTCTTGCCTTGCCCTCCTGTATCATTCCTACAACGGCATTCAGCAGGACAACTACCCCAATAATCACGGCATCGCTGATTTCTCCAAGAAAAACAGATACTGCTGCCGCCACCATAAGCACGTAGATAAGCGGGTCGTTTAATTGCTCCAGAAAATTCTCCACACAGGTTTTCTTTCTCTCCGCTTTCATCTCATTTTTGCCGTTTGCAAGCAGTCTCCTATGTGCCTCCGCTCCGTCAAGACCTAAATTTTCATCCGTGCGAAGCCTTTTTATCGTATCCTGTATGCTACACTGTTCAAACAAAGAAAATTCCTCCTACAAGCTTGGTTGCAATACAACTCTATGCTTGCAGGAGGAAAAGTATGTCCATTTTAACTTTCATTTCTATGCCGCTTTTAATAATCCGGTTCCGCCAAGACAATGCACACTGGAAAAACCTTACAATACAATATTTTTATGCGGGCGGACTATGCCTCCCGCAGCAGCTGTCTTGTATATACCTCTTTCGGATTTTCAAAAACCTCCTCTGTATCTCCCAGCTCCACGATTCTGCCTTCCTTCATCACCATAATGCGGTCGCTCATCTGATATACCACATTGATATCATGGGAAATAAATAGAAAGGACAGCTTCATTTCCTCCTGAAGACTTCGCATTAGCTCCATAATCTGCGCCTGTATGGTTACATCCAGCGCAGACACCGGCTCATCCGCAATCACAAACCCGGGTCTTGTGATAAGCGCCTGACCGATGCTGATTCTTTGGCGTTGTCCGCCGCTTAGCTGGGAGGGTCTGCGATAAAAATATTTATCCTCCATACCCACTCTGTGAAGCATGTCAAAGGCTGCCGCCTCCCTGTCCTTATCGGTCATTGCCTTCGATTTCTCAATAAGACACTGTACGCGCAAAGGCTCCTGCAGCAGCCATCCGATTGTTTTGGAAGGATTTAAGCTGCTATAAGGATCCTGAAAAATCATCTGGGGCCGGTTGGAATGATGTACCACGCTGCCCTCAATATCCTTGTTAATGCCGAGAATCGCCTTGGAAAGACTTGTCTTGCCGCAGCCNCTCTCTCCTACCAACCCCAAGGTTTCACCNTNCTTCNTGGTANAGGNGGCTCCTGACACCACAAGCTTCTTTTTCCTGCNGGAAAAGAGGCNGTTGCTGCCTTCCTTATNAAACACANTTAAATTCTTGACNTCTAANATATTTTCTCTTACAGGATTCTCCTGTTTCACCTTTGTCTCTTTTTTCATTCTGGAGGGTACAGCCTCTATCAGCCTCTTGGTATAAGCTTCCTTAGGATTCTCAAATAGCTCCTCCACATTGCCGCTCTCCACAACTCTGCCGTCCTTCATCACCGCCACACGATGGCAAAGACGCTTTGCCAGATTCAGGTCATGGGTAATAAACAGCATGGCATTTTTCTGCTCCCTATTAATCTCCCGAAGCAGAGAAATAATCTGGTTCTGTACGCTTACGTCCAAAGCGGTGGTGGGTTCGTCCGCCACCACAAGACCGGGATGCAAAATAACCGCCATAGCAATCATCGCCCTTTGGCGCATTCCTCCCGAAAGCTGGTGCGGATAGCTGGCATACACTCTCTGCGCATCCCTAAGCCCCACCTTCAGAAAGGTCTCAAGAACCCGCTCCTTCATCTGCTCTGCAGTCATATCCGCAGTGTGGAGCCGCAGCATTTCCTCCACCTGCCTACCCACTCTTTTGGTGGGATTTAAAGAGGTCATAGGCTCCTGAAAAACCATGGACATCCTGCTTCCCTGATAAGTCCTGTACAAAGCCTTATCCCGGGGTCTTCCCGCTCTTGCCAGCACCGCATCATCATAAAGGATTCTGCCGGAGGTANTCACCGCTTCCTCCGACNCAAGACCCATAAGNGTAAGCGCCGTCACGGACTTACCTGAGCCGGNCNCTCCTACCACGCCCANTANTTCACCGTCCNCAATTNCCAGACTGNCATTTTTTACAACCTCCGTGCCGTCGAAAGCAACGGATAAATTTTCTATTTTTATCATTATCCTCGTGCTCCTATGCGTTTCTGCGGATTCCCTCACTCAATAGAGAAAAACCAAGCACCAACCATACAATGGCAAGCCCCGGCGCTAAAGCGTACCATGGCGCGGTCATCAGATAGCCCTGCGCATCCGAAAGCATATTTCCGAGACTTGCGTCCGGAGGCTTCACACCCACTCCCAGATAACTCATGCCCGATTCCGCCAATATGGCATTGTTAAAGCCTATCATGACCGAAACCCAAAAGGTAGAGAAAATGTTGGGCAAAATATGAACGAACAAAATACGCGCCTTACCCACACCCATAAGCCTTGCCCTCATAATATAATCCGCATCTCTGAGCCTGATAAACTCGCTGCGCACAATACGGACAAAGCTAGGAGTAAACACGATAGCAAGGGAAATAATCAACTTCTGCCTGCCGCCTCCCAAAACACTGATAACCACAAGCGCCAATAGGATACTGGGGAAACCGTTGACGGCATCGGTAATACGCATTACCGCCTCATCCAGAATACCTCCGAAATATCCTGTTAAAGCGCCTACTAATACTCCTATCCCACCGGAGCAGACTACTACCAGCGTACTGATAAAAATGGTAGTACCCATACCCTTCATCACTCTGGAAAAAATATCCCTGCCGAAATTATCCGTACCGAAGGGGTGCAATAGGGATGGCCCATGAAATCTCTCGGCGGCAGACATGGCAGTAGTGCTGTAGGGAGTCCAAAAGAGACCCACAACTGCCATCAGCAGTGCAAGCACAGTCATAGTCAACCCTACCGTAAAATATTTATTCCATTTTTGAACATTAGGCAATTTCACTTCTCTCATCATGCCTTCCTCAAATATACAGAACTCTAGCGGTTGCTGATTCTGGGGTCAATCACACGATACAGAATATCCACCAGAAAATATACAAAAATCACTACAAAGGTTATATATAAAATCAGTATCTCTACCACCGGAAAATCTCTGGTTGAAATAGAGCTGATTAACAGTCGTCCTATACCGGGCAGCCCAAATACCTGCTCCACTACAGTGCTCCCCGCCACAATCTCCGCAATAATCATACCAAGAAAGGTAATCACCGGCATCATGGCATTTCTCAGCACATGTCCGTACATCACCCGCCTGTCGCTACAGCCCTTGCTGTATGCGGTGCGCACATAATCCGCTTTTATCTCCGTCAGCATGGAATTACGCAAAAAACGTGCCGTCATGGCAATCTTCGGAATCGCCACGGAAAGTGCGGGAAAGAAAAGATAACCCAAAAAGCCGGGAAAATTATCCTGATAGCTGATATATCCCCCCGGCGCAAAAAGCTTAAAAACTATACCAAACAAATAAGTNACTATAATNCCCNGAAAAAAAGNGGGAATCGCCATAGCCGCCTGAGTCAGCACANCCATACAGGCATCCAGCCCATNNCTCTTGCTTTTTGCCCAAAAAACGCCCAGCGGAATAGATATTACTACAATAAGAACCACGGCGATTGCCGCCAGCCACAAAGTGACCGGCAGCTTGTCGCTGATAAGCTCCGATACGGGCATCATCTCGTTCATGTTCTTGGAATAACGATAACTGACGCCCAAATCTCCTTTGACTACATCGCCCACCCAGTTAAAATAACGCTTCACCGGCGGGTCATTCAAGCCAAGCTCCTCCCTTAGCTGCTCCTCCCTCTCGGGAGTAGCCTCCGTACCCAGAATGGAGGTAACTACATCGCCGGGTATGATCTGAAAGGCGACAAAGGCAGCCACTGAAACAAGAAACAATGTCATAATGAGAGTGATTATTTTTTTTGCCAAGTATTTCAANTGCTGCCGCCNCCTTTCGTATGANGCNTTATCCNAATNTTNCTNTATGNCNGCNTTCCTGTACACGGNAAAAATAATGGTTCTATTACTCTGTCCAGCGTACGGTACTCATATCCTGAACATAAATAGGATAAAATTTATAGCCGGTAAGCTTTTGATTCATTGCTATGGTGATGGGTGGCACCTGAATGAAGGCGCTTCCCGCATCCTCGCAAAGAATCCGCTGAAGCTCCTTATAGTGCTCTGCCTTCTCGCCCAAATCAAGGCTTGCCTGAGCCTTTAAATAAGCTGCGTCATACTCTGCATTCGCAAAATTCACAAAATTTTTGCTGGAATCTGTCTGGAATCTATTGAGCAGATAACCCGGAGTCATATCACAGGTAATACCGCAGATAGTAGACTGATACTTTCTGCCGTTGTAGCAGTCCTCCAGCCATGTATTCCACTCCACGGGGTTTATTACAGCGTTGATTCCTGCCGCCTTTAGCTGCTCGGCAATTACCTCCGCCGTCTGCATATGCACCTCATAATTGGAGGGCACCGTAATCTCCAGATCAATTCCGTCAGGATAGCCTGCCTCAGTCAAAAGCTCCTTTGCCTTTTCGATATTGGCGGTATCTCCATACATGTCATTCAGATCCACATAATAATCCTTCATTGCCGGAAGCATTGCGGAGCTTATCGGCACACTGTTGCCACCGGTAACAAATTCATTTGCCTCCGTCTTATCCATGGCATAGCAGATTGCCTGTCTTACTCTCATGTCCTTCAACGTCTCGTCGGCATTATTAAGGAATAATGCCTGAACCACATTGGAGGGCGCCGCCAAAATCTGGAAGGATTCTTTCAACTCATTTGCCTGAGAGTCTGTCAGGTAAGGATAAATATCAATGGAGCCACCCTTTAAATCAAGAAGCGCCGTATCCGGGCTGTTTACAATCTTGAAGGTTACCTCCTCCAGATAAGGCAGGCCCTCCTGCCAATACTCCGTATTCTTTGCCAAGACAATGCCCTCCTGAGGCTTGTAGGAGACAAAAGAAAACGGTCCCGTACCGATAGGCGTACCCTCTGCAGCCTCGCCGCTTCCTGCGGGGATAATGGCTGTTGTAAAGCTGTAAACCAGCTCTGTGTTGGCACTGTCCACCGTTACCTGAACCGTATGTTCATCCACGATATCCACACTCTGAATTATCTTTAATGTTGAAATGAGTACAGTGCCGTCAAGTAAGCCTGAAGCCCTCTCCAAAGAATATTTTACATCCTCAGCCGTCACCTCGTTGCCGTTGTGGAACTTAACGTTCTCACGGAGCGTAAAGGTGTACACCAATCCGTCCTCGGAAATGGTATAATCACTTGCCACTGCATTCATTAAATTACCATTCTCATCGGTCTTCACCAGACCCTCAAAAATGTTGAATAATATTTCCTTAGTTCCTGCCGCAGTTGCTTTGTGTGGGTCAAGACTGTCAATATCCTGTTGTATTCCTACAACAACAGAGGACTTATCCCCCGAAGACTCTCCTGTGCCACCTGCGCATCCACCCAGTGCAGCCACTAACAGAAGTGCCATAAATAAGTAAACGTAAACTCGCTTTTTCATAATTATGTTCTTCTCCTCTTCGTCAAATAAATCTCTCACTATTCTATTGTCCCCTACATTTTACCATACAAACATAAGAATGCAAGTATTTTTGTTAAATTTCTGTCATGCTTTCTGTCATTCTGTTGAATAAAAAGTANATGNCGGTATGATTACTTCGTCATTTTCTCCGATATTAAGTGCCTTCAATGCAATTTCTATGGCAACCGTTCCATTTGCAACANNTACTGCACCGTTACNGCCTTNGTATTCTGCAAATTCTATTTCAAACATTTTTACGTGCTTACCGCTATTTCTCCACCAANTAGCTGATTGCAAAACATCAGATAAACATTAATTTCTTTCTGATCAGCATAAGGCCATGTTGGTATACTTATATCCATATTTACACATGCTCCCTATTTATCATTTTTTCTATGTAATTCTTATAACACACAAATATTTCACTTATATAAACTTTTACTTTCTCTCCAATGCATAGTTGCTTTATATTCCCAACATGCTTAGCGATAATTTCCTTGTCTTCACAGAAAACANGTNNTCT
>WFLY01000237.1:0-4766 GCA_009177215.1 Bacillota bacterium | reverse complement strand
TNNCCTTCCATAGTAAGAAATAGAATTTATTGTTCCGATATTATAATATTTAAGCTCCGGATTCTCATTTATGCGAAATACATATACATTCTCAGTCCGAATTAAAACTTGTTCAACCTGCTTATCAAATTCAAAACCTGCTATCCATTCTTCCGGTTCAAATTTCATGGTATTCCCGATAAAATTAGCGACAAACATACTTTTAGGATTAGTATATAACTCAAACGGCGTTCCTATCTGTTCTATTTTTCCTTGATTGATTACTATAATATCATCCGCCAACTCCATTGCTTCTTCTTGGTCGTGGGTTACAAAAATACTGGTAATACCCAATTTTTTAATCATATCCCTGAGCCAGACTCGTAACTCCTTACGAATTTGTTGGTCAATGGCAGCAAACGGTTCATCTAATAACAGCACTTGAGGATTCGTTGCTACAGCTCTTGCAAATGCTACTCTTTGACGTTGACCGCCGGATAATTGATAGGGATAGTATGCCCTTAGATTCGACAGGTCGATTAATTCTAACAGTTCTGTTACCCTGAGATTAATATCTTCTTTTTTCTTTTTCTGCACTTTAAGTCCAAAAGCAATATTATCATATACATTCATATGTCTGAATAACGAATAATTTTGAAACACAAAACCAATATCTCTCTTATTTGCCGGCACATGGTTTATACATCTACCGGCAATGTATACTTGCCCGCAATCCGGTTCTGTCAATCCGGCAATCATGCGCAAAATTGTTGTTTTTCCACTACCAGACGGTCCCAATAAAGCTGCAATATGCCCCTTTTCAATTCCAAAGGTTATATTTTGGGATGCTAAAAATCCGTGAAAGGCTTTATCAACCTCCTGCATTTTAATATAGATATCACCCAAATGCTTCATCCACCTTTTTCTTTTTCGTTATATACTCTGCAATATTCTTAATGAACAATATTGTTACATCCAGCAATATTAATATGAAAGATACTGCAAATGCCATCGTAACAGAATCCTTTCTTCCGGTCATATATAAAGCATCCACCTCCAGAGGGAGCGTAAACGTTTCACCCCTGTTTCTGGCAAGCGCAAAAACCGCCCCAAACTCACCTAACGCTCTAGCCGTACACATAATCATGCCGCTCAACAATGCCCATTTCATATTGGGCAATGTGATTCTACAGAAAATAGCAACTCCGCCCGCTCCCATCTGTGCTGCCGCCGTTTCCTCTTCCCTTCCGATTGCGTTTAGTACCGGAACAATCTCTCTGACCACAAACGGAAATGTCACAAATATAGTCGCTAAGATCACACCGTTGATTGAATAGGGCAGTTGTATATTAAAGCCTGTGACTTTATAAATCCAATCTATCATGGGAGCCGCCCAACCCATACGTCCAAACATCATAATGTATCCGAGCGCAACAATAACGGGCGAGCATGAAAAGGGGATGTCAATCATACTTGATAAAATTTGCTTACCCCTAAAATCATATTTTGTCAAACACCAGGCAGCAGCTATCCCGAAAACTGTATTAACACACAATGATACAAGCGTAACATATAGCGTTACCTTTAATGCCGATATTGTATAGGGCGCCCTCCACGCCAAAAATAGTACCTTCCACCCAGCCCTTAACGCATTATAAATTACGGTTCCTAATGGTAATAGCAGCATGATTCCAATAAATAGTATGCTAATACAAATTAATAACGCTCTTCCCATATCAAAATGTTTCTTTCTTACGATGACCTTCATCACTTCATCACGTGCCACTATTTTTCACCGTCCTTGCACTGCACATCATGATTAATACTTACGTTTATTATTGCTAATCTGTATCAGATTCGTTACCAAAAGTATAAAAAAAGATAATACTAATAAGACCAAAGCTATAGCTGAAACCCCTTCATAATCTATTGCTCCTGCATTCAATTTCTGCATGATAACATAGGAAATAACCTTTGTTCCGTTTCTATCACTATTCCCCGATATATATATCACGCTGCCATATTCACCCAGCCCCCTTGCAAACGCAAGGCTAAATCCCGTAAAAACAGCCGCCCTGATCTCCGGAAAAATAATTTTTCTAAAAACGGTAATCTTATTTGCACCTAACAGCTGCGCCGCCTCTTCGTATTGGCTATTAAGTCCTTGTAAAACAGGCTGGATAACCCGAACGACAAAGGGGATTCCGACAAAAATAAGCGCAATTGTAAGCCCTGCTTTTGTATAGGAAACATGTATTCCAACTCCCCTCAACAGCCTGCCCAGCCATCCTTGGTCAGAATATAATTTAGATAATGTAATACCTGCAACTGCAGTTGGCATAGCAAGAGGTATGTCAATCAGACAATCAAAAAATTTTTTAAACCTAAATGTATATCTAACCAAAACCCAAGCAATTATCGTACCAAATAAACTGTTAATGCCCGCGGCTATCAATGACTGTACAATACTTGTCCAAAATGCCCTTCTTATATTTTGCTGTAATATAATGTTCAAAAAATCAACAGGGGCAATTTTCAATGCATATCGAAAAATAGATAGCAACGGAATGATAACAATAACGGAAAGCATACTAATTGTAATTCCTAAGGTTAAAGGAAATCCCGGAATTAATCTCTTAGATTCTCTGTAGTCATTCACACTTATCCTCCATGTCTCAGTCTCAAATCACACAGTCGCCCTGCCCAATCCCTTACTCATTATAAATAAGGTCAAAAATATCGCCATCCTTAAAAAACTTTTGGTAGACCGCTTCCCAGCCGCCAAAATCATCAATAGTACACAGCTTCATATCCTGATTAAATCGGTCTGAATACTCATTAAGTATTTTTTGATTGCTTGGCCTGAAACCGTATTCGGCAAATAAATATTGCGCTTCGTCAGAATATAAGTACTTCAAATACTCATTGGCTATTTGTTCCGTTCCGTTTCTTTTTACATTATAATCAACCACCGCTACGCTTGGTTGCGCCAATATACTTACGCTCGGAATGATAATCTCATATTCGTCCGGATACTCCTCGCATACAACAATAGCGTCATTCTCCCATGCAATTAACACATCCCCTTGTCCGTTTTCGACAAATGTGGTGGTGGCGCTTCTGGCGCTGGAATCCATTACGAGAACATTTTTATACAAGCTTCTGACAAACTCCTCCGTCTGCTCTTGATTATTATATAATTGTTGGGCATAATGCCATGCGGCAAGAAAATTCCAGCACGCGCCTCCCGATGACTTCGGATCCGGTGTAACAATTTCGACGTCGTTTGCAATCAAATCATCCCAATCACAAATCTGTTTGGGATTGTTTTTATGAACCACAAATACGATTGTCGATGTATATGGTGAAGAATGACCTTCCAACTCGTCATACCAGCCTTTATCTATTAAGCCCGCTTCTTCTATCAGCGTGATATCATGTGCCAGCGCTAATGTGACAACATCCGCATTTGCGCCTTCTATCACAGAGCGCGCCTGACTCCCTGAGCCTCCATGGGATTGTAACACCTTTAACTTTTGCCCTGCCTTTTCTTCAAAATAAGCTAAAAAAAGGGTATTATACGCTTCATATAATTCTCTGGTTGAATCATATGACACATTATATATCGTTAACTCTTCGTTTACATTTCTGTGTGTACAGCCGGATAAAAAAAATATTGGAGCTAAAAACATAAACACTAATACCTTTTTTATATTTTTCATAAGTTCATCCTCTAATGCTGCTCTGTCGCTAATATTTCTGCCTGTTTCTTCTTGCTTAAGCTGTTGAATATCAGATGATAGGATTCATCCAGCATGTCCTTCAATAAATCGTCGGGTACTTCGCCATCTGCCGCAATAGAATTCCAATGCAGCTTATTTGCATAGTACCCCGGTATAATATCCTTATATTGTTTTCTTAACGCTTCACCTCGCATAGGTTCCAGCTTTAGCGTAATATAATATGGCTTATCATTTTTATCCCTACATATTGATGCAAACACTTTATTATTGATTTTATATCGAATCCAATTCCAGCTTTCTTGCAAATCCTTTTCCACACCTTTTTTATTCATAAGATAATCATCTATCCATTCATATCTCACAGTATTCACTTCCTTTTCCGATAATTTATTTGTTTTTTATGTTGTTAACTCATTACTTTTTTCAGTCGCAAAAATCTCTTAACGTCCTTTTCCATATGTAAGTCAAAATTTTTAAATACTTTAAAATTCCAATAAAAAAACTGTAAATCCTCACATTTTAAATTGTATGGGTTAATCTGTTTTTTTACTTCGGATAATTCGTCTTTACTAAATGGGAAAACATTACTAACATCCCTGGCTAAAGGTTTATCTTCTGTATATAAATCATGATTATAAAACTTAACACGGTAATTATTGATATAGGCTACATTAATTCTTTTTCTGAGTGCAAAATTAATGGCTTCTTCTATTTTATTAATAATCGGTTCTCCTTTGTCGTTAAGTGATGTATTGCAAATTATATGTATTCCCGTTTTTTTGTAAAATTCTTTTATAATCTGTTACAAAAGAGTATTTTGTTTTTCATTAATGGATTGTATTCTTGCCGTTTCATTAAGATGTGCTACGGCAGGTATTCTCGGAACAATCTCTTTACATATTTTAAACGTGCGTAACATATATTCTGAATTTGCTTACTTTTCATAAATATAATATTGACACAACGGATACATATGTTGCTTTAGCAGGAGGGTTTGCACTTAATTGTCCAACTAATAAAGCTGTGATGGAACGGTTTAATTTT
>WFLY01000025.1 GCA_009177215.1 Bacillota bacterium | reverse complement strand
GTTTTCGAAGAGTATCGATGCGTTAACAAGAGTTTTGTTTCACTGCAATATGTTGCTTTGTTCGACTTTAATATATTTTGCGGATATTTGGTGTGAATAATATTCTCGGATTACTGCGAAAAGGTCATGGCTCAGCCGCTGTACTGCCATGCCACAACGCTTACGCTTTTAAACCGGAATACTAATTGAATCTTTGATTATAAGAACTTAATAAGAATTATATTTTTGTCTCCATGATATCAGGGTTCTGAGCAAATTGAACTGCGCTTTCCCTATTTATGCGCCCTTCATGGTAAAGCTGCGCTATTGTCTCATCCATAGTTATCATGCCCATGTTTTTACCGGTCTGCATAATCTCGGTAAGCTGATGCAGTTTATCCTCACGAATCAGTTTTCGCACGGCTTGATTTACATGCATAACCTCAAATGCCGCCATGCGTCCGCTGCCGTCGACGTTAGGTATCAGCTGCTGGAAAATCACCGCCTCCAATACATTTGCAAGCCTTACGCATATCTGCTGCCGATGGTGTGGCGGAAACATATCAATCATACGATTAACAGTCTCGGCGACACCTACGGTATGTAAGGCGGACAACACCAAATGTCCTGTCTCCGCCGCAGTGACCGCCATATTGACAGTCTCAAAATCATGCATCTCACCAATAAAAATGACATCCGGATCCTCACGCAAGGCAGCACGCAGTCCGTTAATATAATTGTCCGAATCAATTCCGATTTCACGCTGATTCACCATGGACATCTTGTGCTGATGCAGGTATTCAATGGGATTCTCCAAGGTAATGATATGGGCATCACGTTTGCTGTTTATTTTATCTATCATAGCCGCCAAAGTCGTTGNTTTCCCANTTCCGGCAGGTNCTGNTACCAAAACCAATCNCCGCNTGCGCNGATNTAANTCAATNACGGAATCCGGTACNCCCAGCTCCTCACAAGACGGCACATTATTTCCCANTAAACGNAATGCCAAGGCAATAAAGCCTCGCTGCTTGTAGGCATTGACACGATATCTCCCACAGTTTGGAATAGAGAAGGATATGTCATATTCCCCCTTCTCTTCAAAATGTGCTCTTTGTGCCTCTGTCATAATACAAACCAATATATCCAAGGTATCCGCAGGAAGCAGCTTAGGGCAATCCATAGTGATTAACTTGCCATTCACCCGCATTTTAGGAGAAATACCGGCGCTAAGATGAACATCACTGGCACCTGCCTCTTCGGCGATCCTCAATATTTGTTCTATGCTAAGCATTGAATATTTCCTCCTTAACCGGCACTAATACCCCGCCCGATGCAAAGCATCAGTATCCATGATATAGCGATTGTCCAATGTCTTCATAATATCTACTATCTCAATATCTCTATAAACACGCAGACTTAAATCAATAATGCTGTTGTCCTTGAAGCTCAAAACCACCGGTCTTAATATATCTCCAGGATTCTCTGCCAGTACCAGTGCTTTCTCCCCTGTGTTCAGCTCCACACATGAACCCGGAAGAAGAATATTGATGGAGCAAATCAATGCTTCTACTATCGAAGGGTCATAAATATTAGGGTAAGCATTAAATTCACGAAGTGCCTTTACCTCAGATTCAGCGGTACCTCCAAGGCTCATTGCCGTCAATTCGTCATAACGGTTGGCAATCATCAAAACTTTGGCTCCTACAGACATCTTGGCGTTGGATGCCTCTTTTTTATCCTCAATCATATCCATCTGAAGCTTAAGTACCTGCATACAAATGCGTCTGATTGCCGTTCCGTCCGTCACTAACTGTTCAATCCGTTCGTTCACCTGCCCCTGTGCCTCTAAAAGCCGCAGCTGCGACACCGTAGACATTTCGCTCTCATCAAAGCTTTCCTCTTTAAGCTGCACTCTTCCTATATCATGCAAAAGAGCAGCGCAGACAGTATGATTCTGCTCCTCCAGACGTATATTCATAACATGGGTCATCAAGGTACATAAAATAGCCACATTCAAAGAATGTCTATAGACATAATCCTCCCTGCTTCGCAGGTTCTGATAAAAATTCATTTTGCCGTCCAAATGACCGTATTCCTTAAGCAGCGTACCTGCAATATGATTTATCCTTGCCTTTTTCCCCTCATTCAGAATTCTCTCCGCTTCCTCCTGAAGGGCAAAGACCGTTGCCGTCTGAAAGCGTTCAAATTCCAAATCCTCCTCACTCAAAGGAGGAAGAGGCTCTGCCGGATCCAATACATAGATACCAAGTAAGCCGAAATTATGTACACTTTCTATTGCCTGTGGCGTCAGGCGAGAATTTCGGTCAAACAAAAGAACACCCTTTTTGCTGTATATAGGGCGTGCCAACCTCATTCCTGTTTTTAATTTTTCAGTTCTTACAAACTGCATACTATCCCCCTATGACTTTTCTGATGGCATGTGTGCTTCCCTCGTGCCAGCACGGGGCGCTCTGAATTGCGCGTTTCTCGCAGTGCAAACGAGAAAGCCGGCTTTCTCGTTCACGGGCTTCGCCCTATGTTAAAGAATCAATTCAGCGCTTCCCTCGTGCCAGCACGGGGCGCTCTGAATTGATTCTTTAACGCACTGCTCATGCCTATATGAACATTATACCCTAAGGGGTTAAAAATGACAAGATGAATTGTCGGAATTGTTCTTGAACTCCTGACGCAGCTTTTCAATGGCCTTTTTCTCAATGCGGGAAACGTAGCTTCTGGAGATTCCCAGTTTTTCTCCTATTTGGTTTTGGGTAGTTTCTTTATTTCCGTTAAGTCCGTAGCGGAGTATCAATATTTCCCGCTCTCTTTCGGTGAGACAGTTTTGCAGAAGCTCAAAGAGCTTTTTTGTATTGTTGCTCTGTTCCATGCGTTCAATCACATCGGGCTGCTGCTGCTCTATCACATCCACCAGACGAATTTCATTCCCCTCTTTGTCCTGTCCAATGGCTTCAAACAGCGATATTTCTCTGGAGGTTTTCTTTTTGCTCCGAAGAAGCATCAAAAGTTCATTGTCAATACAACGGCAGGCATAGGTTGCAAGGCGCCCTTTTCCGGCGTCGAATGTATCAATCGCCTTTATAAGCCCCACACAGCCAATAGATATTAAATCCTCCATATCCTCACCCACATTCTGATATTTCTTGACAATATGTGCAACCAGCCGAAGATTGTGTTCAACCAAAATTGTCTTTGCCTCTCTAGCTTCCTCTCTATTTCCCTCCCTGAGCAGCCGGATGTATTTTTCTTCTTCCACTTTCGTTAAGGGTTTCTGAAAGGTTTTCAACATAACCTCCGCAGGTTCACTTAACAATAGTTTATGTCGGAATGACCCTTCAAGTGCCTGTCATTACGATTTTGAAGCTGTACAAAAAGCACAGTTCGCTTTAGTCAAGCAAAAACTGTGCCATTACATAATTGCTGACATCCAATCCCCGCCCAGTGAGCGCCAGTCTGTTCCCTGCGTACGCCCTCACAAGGTCATGGGCTTCCTTATCGCTGCCGACAGCCTGCATTTCTTTCCCATGAAAATACAAAAGACCATCCTCCACATTCCTTCGTATTACCTCCCCATATACCTGTTCAAGAGTTTTTCCAAAGGTCCGTTCAAACAGCAGGGCACTGACACCCTCAACCAGCCTAAGCCCCAGAAACATAAACTCCTCCATCTGCTCCTTTACGGTCAGCTCCTGAATTTCACCGGAACAGCCCATGGGGTTTTTGATATACTCTTCGAGGCTGTCTTTATTGGAAAAACGCTTGTTATCTATCAGAGACGCCGCGCCTATGCCATATCCCGCATAGTCATGCCTCTTCCAATAACCGCAGTTATGTCTGCACTCAAATCCGTTTTTTGCATAATTGGAAATTTCATAGCGCCGAAAGCCCGCTTCCCGCAAAAGCTCCTCCGTCTTCTCATACATTTCCCTCTCACAGTCCTCATTAGGCAAAAAAAGCTTACCGTTCCTCTCAAGCTCCGCAAAGGCAGTTCCCTCCTCCACAATCAGACTATAGGCAGAAATATGGGAGGGCTGGGGATTTAGTCCGAGAACTGTCTGCAGTGTTTTTTCATAGTCGGCAAGACTTTGCTCCGGAAGAGCGCTCATCAAATCCACATTGATATTGTCAAACCCCGCCTTTATTGCTTGACTATAGGTATCCTGAAACTGTGCAAAGGTATGAATCCGCCCCAGCCTTTTAAGCTCCCTGTCATTTGCGGACTGAAGCCCAATGCTCAGCCGGTTGATTCCCACACTGCGGTAACAGGTAAGCTTATAAAAATCTACTGTTCCCGGATTCACCTCTATGGTCACCTCCGCCTCCGGCAAAACCTTATAGCGCTCCCTCACCAGAGTCAAAAGCTTTTCTANCCATTCCGTCTCTACTACCGACGNCNTNCCCCCGCCGATAAAAATCGTCTTTACCGTATAGTCACCGTATGTCTCAGCCCTACCTTTCGTCTCCCGCAAGAGCGCTTCCATATAAGCGGTCTGGGTTTCCCTCCCACAGGGCGCGGATAAAAAGTCACAGTACAGACATTTTCGCACACAAAAAGGGATATGGAAATATAATCCCAATCCCTTTTTCTCCTTTGAAATTGTATCGTTTGCTTTCTGTGGTTTGGACATTATTTCTGACATACTCGGTATTTCCTCTTATCCCTGTCGCGCCTTACATTTGTTACAGTTTTGTCCGACATTCATAAGTCGGCAGAATATACACCTTCACTAATGATTCAAGTGTTTTGCCGCCACTATTTCCTGTCGTCCAGCTTCAGCACACTCATAAAAGCTTTCTGAGGGATTTCCACATTGCCCACCTGACGCATACGCTTCTTGCCCTCCTTCTGCTTCTCTAACAATTTTTTCTTACGGGTAATATCTCCGCCATAGCACTTGGCAAGCACATCCTTGCGCATTGCTTTTACCGTCTCTCGGGCAATAATTTTCCCACCCACGGCAGCCTGAATAGGAATCTCAAATAAGTGTCTGGGTATCTCGTCCTTCAGCTTCTCGCACATCTTACGGCCTCTCTCATAGGCAGAATCCGCATGTACAATAAAAGAAAGGGCATCCACCTCCTCGTGATTGATTAAAATATCCAGTTTCACAAGACTTGACTGCTCATAACCCTTAATGTCATAGTCAAAGGAAGCATATCCTCTGGAGCGNGATTTCAGGGCATCAANGAAATCATAAATAATCTCATTTAAAGGAAGCTCATATTTCAACAATGCACGAGTTCCTTCAATATATTCCATACCCAGATATCTTCCTCTTCGCTCCTGACAAAGCTCCATAATAGAGCCGATAAATTCACTGGTAACCATGATCTCCGCGCTGACAATAGGCTCCTCCATAAACTCAATCTCTGAAGGGTCCGGCAGATTGGAAGGATTGGTCAATTCAACCACCTCACCGCTTATCTTATGCACTCTATAAATAACACCGGGCGCCGTAGTTACCAAATCCAGATTGTACTCTCTCTCCAAGCGCTCCTGTATAATCTCCAGATGTAACAGCCCTAAAAAGCCGCAGCGGAAACCAAAGCCTAAAGCAATGGACGTCTCCGGCTCATAATTTAAAGAAGCGTCATTGAGTTTTAGCTTCTCCAGTGCATCACGCAAATCGGGGTACTTGGCACCGTCTGCCGGATACATGCCGCAGTAAACCATGGATTGAACCTTTTTATAACCGGGCAGGGGTTCTGCGCAGGGATTGTCCGCATCCGTAACAGTATCACCCACCGCAGTATCCTTCACGTTTTTGATGGAAGCGGTAATATAACCTACCATTCCCGCGGAAAGCTCCTCACAGGTTATAAACTGCCCTGCACCGAAGTACCCCACCTCAACCACCTCTTGCTTTGCCCCGGTTGCCATCATGCGTATGGTNGTACCCTTTTTCACGGTTCCCTCCATAATANGGCAGAAAATAATCACTCCCTTATAAGAGTCATATANGGAATCANAAATAAGCGCCTGTAAAGGGGCGTCAGGGCTTCCCTTGGGGGCGGGAATCTTCGCCACTATCTGCTCTAATACCTCATCGATGCCAATACCGTTCTTAGCGGAAATCAAGGGGGCATCCTGCGCTTCAATACCGATTACATCCTCAATTTCCTCAATAACCCTTTGGGGCTCGGCACTGGGTAAATCTATTTTATTGATAACGGGAAATACGTCCAAATCATGGTCCAACGCCAAATAGACATTGGCAAGGGTCTGAGCCTCGATTCCCTGCGCCGCATCCACAACCAGAATTGCGCCGTCGCATGCAGCAAGCGAACGGCTCACCTCGTAATTAAAATCCACGTGACCCGGAGTGTCAATCAGATTAAAAATATACTCCTCACCATTCTTGGCACGGTATACGGTACGCACCGACTGCGCCTTTATAGTGATTCCTCTCTCCCTCTCCAAATCCATATTGTCCAGCACCTGCGCCTGCATTTCTCTGCTGGTCAAAAGGCCTGTCTGCTCAATAATACGGTCTGCAAGAGTTGACTTCCCGTGGTCTATATGTGCGACAATACAAAAGTTGCGAATTTTGCTCTGGTCCATAACTGACATCGTTTTTTCCTCTCTGTCCTATACTTATTGTTCCATAGGATAATTTTTCTATGAGAAACAGTATGATTGTAACAGAATTTTCTCTTGTTGTCCATGCCCTACAACCCAACTTAACGCCATTACAACATAGTCTACTGCCCACTCAGCACCATATCCAAAATATGTGCAAGGGGATCGCAGGCGTTCATTGCCTCCTCCACCGTATTATTCTGGGCGCCAAGCTCCACTAACAATGTCTTAGGGCGTAAATGCATATTATACCGGTAGCCCTTTAAGTAAATTTTTCTGGTAAGCCCGGGATAATATTGAGCTGCCTTTAACTGCATTTGAAAAGAAAAGGCAAGGTTATCCTCCANATTTTCATTTTNCAGGNAAGAAATATTGCNGGTTTTACNGGNTCTGNTTANGCCGTTAAAAAACATAAAGCGTGCCGTGGGTCTGCCGTCCAAATCNATCACTAATCTTGTCTCCTCTGCCATCTCGTCTCTATGCAGGTCTATGACAACTTCTATGGAGGGATTTTCCGCAAGCACCTGCTCCAGAGCAGGCAGAGCCACCGAATAAGCGTCATCTCTTGCTTTCACATCATATTCCCCAGTATGATGCAGAACCTTATAGCCATACCTGCTTGTCAATAGCTCACTCAAATAATCTCCAACTCCCACAATAGTGGTACTCTTATCCCCCGGTACGGAATCTGCAAACGCCTCCTGTGAATGTGTGTGATAAATAAGAATCTGAGGACCCTCACCGTCCTTTGATATCTGCATATTTTTTTCCATCAGCTTATCTACTGCAAGCTGGTCACTTCCCGCCATCGTATTGCTATCAATGGTGTAAAAATTTTTTACAAGCGTCTCATACTCGCTTAATGTACCAATATTTACTTCCTGCTGTAAAGTATGGGGTACAAAAGGTACGGATGTCTGATTCTGCGTTTGTTCCTGCAAAAGCTGCTCCTGTAAAAGCTTCTCCTGTTGCTCTTTACTTATCCTCTGGGATTCTTCGTTTTCCGCAAGCATCAGCTCTTCCAGATTTGTCTCGCCAAGCTGCTCAGTAAGAAACTCTTTTTCGTCCTGCTTGGGGCTGTTGTCCTTGAAATCCCCTAATTCCTCCTGTGTGTGTATATTTTCCTGTTCCCCTCTGCCGTTTCGGCTTACCGCATATCCGTAATAAGGCATAATATCCCATATTTGTTTTTCCGTAATCCAAAGGGCATTATTTTCCTCCTGTTTCAAGAAGGAAATAATCGGTAAATATTGTTTATGTAAGGCGTCCGCAGCGTCCAACGCCAAATTTTGTTTTATCATATCCCAAGTGGTTTTCTCCGATGCATCCCCTTCCTTTTTTCCTGCCAGACAAAACAAAAAGAAAACAGCCAATCCCACCAGCAAAACCGCAGGATTAGCTCTTATTTTTCCGGTCCTTACGCTCCAACACTCCCTTCCCTAAAGCTGTTTATAATATATGCCATACCTGATAAGGCTATTCCATTCCTTTTTCCAAGGCAATATTGATTCCCTCGGATACTGTAAAGCTTACTCTTTTGATCACCGCATCAATGTCCTTTCCCGTCATATACATATTGTTTAGCTCCGCAAATGCAAGTCTGTGCTGGCCCATATATTTCACACTGTCAAATTCCTTATCATCTCCCAAAAGCTTTTCCAACGCATCTCCCACTATAGTGGCGGCATCCACAACCGTGGGTACACCAATAGCAATTACCGGTATGCCCAGACTGTCCTCAGTCAGCGCGTTGCGATGATTCCCCACGCCCGAACCTGGCTGAATTCCCGTGTTGGTTATCTGGATGGTACGGTTTAGACGTTTTGTACTGCGTGCCGCCAAGGCATCTATTACTATCAGCAGATCCGGTTTTGTCTCATGAACAACCCCTTTGATAATCTCCGCCGTCTCCATTCCGGTTTTTGCCATGACACCCGGCTCAATACTGCTGATAATATTTATTTTTTTACAGTTATACGCCGCCTTGCCATAAGCCCTTACCACATGTCTTGTGATAAACAGATTATCCACCACCTGAGGTCCCAAAGCATCCGCCGTCACCTCTCTGTTGCCAAGACCTACCACCAATATGGACTGCTCCTCCTTTGTGTGAGGCATGATATCCCAAAGCTCCTGCGCCAGACATTCTGATATTTCCCTATGATAGTCTTCGTCTGGCTCCACTAACGCCGGAGCCTCCATAGTGACATAGGTGCCAATCGGCTTTCCCATGGTTTTTGCCGCATTTTTAGTATCCACCATCACCTTAGTAACCTGAATATCCTCTTCCTCTCTATAATATTCTTCCACTCGCACTCCACGCAGTTCCTGCTCCGATTCACTGATGCTTTCTCTTGCTTCCAACGCCAAATCCGTTCTTATCTGAAAATTCCCCATAGCACTTTCCACTTCTCCATTGTCATTATGCATAGTTATACAACTATAATATGCCGTTTCTTTTTTAACAGCTGCCTTTTGTGTAACAGTTCAGCCTTCTGCATTCATAAAAGCAGCTGCTTCGCATCTGACGCCGCTAATGCGGCTCATCTTTCATTTCTAAAAGCGCTCCCCATAGACTTAAGTCACGGTTGAACTGTCACTCTAGATATCATCTTTTACAAAAAAACAATGAAATATGTATTGACAAATTTACAAATATTTACTAAACTACAATAGTATGTTTACGTTAGTCTTCCGTGTCTGGCTAAAGTGAAACATTTTCAAAATCGATAATTAATTGTATACAAAATGGAGGTGTANGANTTGGNTAANATTAAATNCGCTAAAANGAGAATNTTAGTAAACCGCANTAAGGCTGATAGAAATAAAGCTATCAAATCTGGTGTTANGACAGCTATTAAAAAGGTATATGCAGTAATTGAATCCGGTGACAAGAACGCTGCTAAGACAGAGCTTGCCGCTGCTACCAAGACAATTGAGATGGCTGCTTCAAAGGGCGTTTATCACAAGAATAACGCCGCAAGAAAAGTTTCCCGTATCAGCAAGGCTGTAAATCAGATGGCATAAACAAGGATATGTTAAAAGCACCTATACCGTCATGTAGGTGCTTTTTTTGTGCCAATATCGTTTAACGTCTGCGCCCTGCCCCGCTGTGTCTGACGCCGCTTCTGCTGACATGGCTTGAACTGCCTCCACGGCTTCCCCCACCTCCGCTACTTTTCTGAATATGTCTTGTAACCACACTTTTACGCAGGAAATCATCCCTTGACTGATTGATTATGGGCTTATTGCCCTCTACATATTCCGTGGTCTTTGTGGTGTCCTGAGCCTTTTTCTGACTCATTTTACCCATGGCATAAATCACCGCCGCCACTATAGGTACAATCAGAATCAAAAATATCGGAATCACTGTCCTGTCCGAACCGGTCATAATATCGCATGCTTTATCCACATATGCCTTATATGCCTTATAAGGACTTTTCTTCACTTTATCATAAACTGCATCAACTACCTCATTGCTTTCGTTTCCCGCAAAACGTCTTTCCGCTTTCCCTGCCGCGCTAAACCAGCTTCCCTCCTGTCCCTCATACCAGTTATCCAAAAGCAAAACACCATCACCATGAACTTCATTGTAGCCATACAGATTTTCGTCATAAAAATCGTCTGCTCTGTTCATCATGGAATACATCCAGTTGTAGTAAACGGCCTCCACATCCTCGCTAATCGTCACAAGAACAATATCCATCTCCGCCTGCNTCTCCTTTTTGGCAANGTAGGCANGCAGANTATCNTCCTCTTCATCCGNCAACACATCNGCNTAATCATACACCCTCTCCACGGGAGCCTTAAAATTAATGCGTTCAGCCGTCTTGACTATTGCCTTGCCAACGGCAAGCACCAACCACACCAGTAACAGAATCCCCAAAATGGCAAACCAAATTCCAAAATATTTAAAATATTGTTTCCTTGCTTCTTTTTTAATCTCTTTATCCATCCTAATCTCCATTCCTGAGCTTTTATGCGACGGAACGACGAGAAATTCGCAAAAATGATTTCTCCTCTGCCATCAATGCTATTTGTACCGAAACATTTCTTGTGCAGGCATACAAGCCCAATTTCAGATTCGGCTCTGCAATTCAAATTTGCCTGATTTTCCTATATCAATCGGAAAATGCTGTTTATCAGCAACATACCTGCCGTCAACAGCGCCCAAATCGTTCCGCTGTACACCCAAACCTTAACCTTTGAAAGGGGAGCCATTCCCACAATTTTCCCGGTCTGTCCGTTGACATAAAAGGGATATTCCTTTTCCTTATATTGATATATATACTTCCATACCGGCAACAGGCCATATGTCGAGGAACTGTCCTTTACCTCTATCAGTCTTTTCCGTGTCTTGACATTTCCATATCCCGCAATGCTCTGGTTCAGTATCTGCTTGGCGTCATCGTCCATTTTGTGTTTTGCGCGGGGTTCTATCAAATCAGCCGTCATATTATACTTCTCCGCAAAAAAGCCCGAAAGATATTCCGGCTTGAAATCCTCAAACTGCGCATATGTATATGGCTCCACTAAATCCATTACATCGTCCGGCATCTGTATGGAGGCATCTACCGGCACTCTCTTGAAATGAATATCCATGTTCCTCACTACATTATAATAGGAGGTCTCAGTATATTGTGTACTTCCCGTAGTCCAGCTTTTTACTTTGGTTGCTTCTCCCACAAAATCCACATTAGTATTATAATCATAAAACCAAAAAGGAACATATACNCCCTGCATACTGTTTAAACGGGCTTCAGAAAGAAAATCCGTAGGCGCAAAGATATTCTTTTTAAATTTATCCCGCAATGCTTTCTTACAATTCTCCTTACCGATTTGAAACGGAATCATCATTTTAGGAGTATACTGTCCTGTTACTCTCTCGTCAAATATCAGGTAACTATCGCAATAAGGGCACTGGGCAGTGGACGCATGTTCCAAAACCGGCACCTCACCGTTGCAGTTAGGACATATCTGCAATTCCTGTCCTATATGTCCCTCTTTTTCCTCGCTGCTCAGGCTGTCGCAATACGGACAAAACATACTTTTCTTTTCCGGGCTGTAAATCACATTACCGCCACAATTTTTACACTTAAAAATCATAGCCTACCTCTCATTCGCACATATTTTACGCTGCTTTACTCTGATACCGGCTGCAGCATTTGGCTCATTGCCGCCAGTGTACAAATTACTTCACCCGCCATCATAAGTCCCGCTACCGCAGGCACAAATGCCGTGCTTCCGGGCGTGGCGCGTCTCTTTGACATTTCCACATTTTCTTCATATTCAAGCGCTATCGGTTTTCTTGCTTCTTCTTTAGAATATACTACCCTTAATTTATTCACGCCTCTCGCCCTTAATTCCTTCCGCATTACCTTTGCCAAAGGACAGACCGATGTTTCATAAATATCGGCGAGCTCAAGTCTGGAAGGGTCAAGCTTATTCCCCGTTCCCATACTGCTGATAATAGGAATCTTAAGCTCCTGCGAAAGCACTGCCAAATCAATTTTTGCCGTGACGGTATCAATAGCATCCACAATATAGTCATACTCTGCAAAGGGAAACCTGTCTCTTTCCTCCGGCAGATAAAAGGTGTTGTAAATCGTCACTCTGCATTTGGGATTAATTGAGGCGATTCGTTCCTTCATCACCTCAGTCTTAAACCTTCCCACAGTATCATGAGTAGCTATAATCTGACGGTTCAGATTCGACAGGCTCACCACATCATTATCAATCAAGTCCAACGCTCCCACACCGCTGCGGGCAAGCGCTTCAATGGCGTGACCTCCCACGCCCCCTATTCCGAACACTGCCACTCTCCTTTTCATAAGGAGACTGACCGACTCCTCGCCAAGCAGCATTGCAGTTCTTACAAACTGTTCCTCCATAAACACACTCTCCAGTTATAATGCCCTAACGGACTTATTCTCCCCTAACATACTGATACTCCATGCCGGAGTATTTTCTACGCAAACAAGCAAACCGAATTTCAGATTCTACTCTGCGATTCAAATATATGACGCTCCTTAACAAACTTCTATGTATCATTGTACATCATAATCTACTCTGCGTGCAATAAAATAATGTTTTGCAATGCCATTCATAAACAATCAGAATACATTTTACCACTAAATCCCCTATGCCCGCCGGTATTCTGTATATGCCGGCAATCCATCTTGTAAAAATAATTACACAGCATAAAAAATCCCGCTTCCGGCTAGTAGATTATACTAAGAAAAGCGGGATTTATTCATGACTATTCACTTGTGAAGAAAATCAATAGTTCACGATTTTTCCAAAGTCAGCCTTTAAGGAAGCGCCTCCTACAAGACCGCCGTCAATATCTGCCTGTGAGAACAGTTCGTGCGCACTGTCTGCGGATACGGAGCCACCGTACTGGATACGAATAGCAGCCGCTGTAGCATCATCATAGATTTCAGCAATACAGTCACGGATTGCCTTACAAACCTCCTGTGCCTGTTCGGTAGTAGCAACCTTGCCGGTTCCGATAGCCCAGATAGGCTCATAAGCGATAACGGCATTTGCCGCCTGAGCCGCGGTTACATTCAGGAATGCAATCTTAATCTGCTGGCGGATAAAGTCAATCGTTACGCCCTGCTCTCTCTGGGTAAGAGTCTCACCGCAACAGATAATAGGGGTAATATCATACTCAAATGCCTTTAACACTTTCTTATTAACGGTTTCATCCGTCTCGGCAAAATATTCCCTTCTCTCGGAATGACCAATAATAACATATTTTACACCGGCGTCAACAAGCATAGCGGGAGAAATCTCACCTGTAAAGGCACCCTTCTCCTCAAAGTACATATTCTCCGCACCAATCATAATATTGGAACCCTTTGCAGCTTCCATAGCAGGTATGATGTCAATTGCCGGAACACAGAGCAGCACGTCCACATCATCATTTGCCACAAGAGGCTTTAAGGTATTGATTAAAGCAACTGCCTCACTGGGGGTCATATTCATCTTCCAGTTACCAGCAATAATCTTCTTTCTTGCCATTTTTTCGTCCTCGATTCTTATCAAATTAATNCTCAGNNATNNTGCNCATAGGANAGATNACCAACGGNTCATATTTCTCTCTACNTTTTCCTTGTATGNCTGTCTTAACTNATCNNNNGTTATCNCGTAGNNCAACAGCACCNCGTTNTAATACATCAAGACATCTGCCAGTTCCTCGACCAAATGCGTCCTGAGCTTCGTATCCTCAACAGACCTTTGACCGCCGTTTTTCTTTACAATATCAATGACTGCTCCAATCTCCCAACCATCCACAGTAGCTTGTTCTTTCCTGCCTCCGGACCGATTGGTTCCCACCTGTCTTTGTACTTCTCCTGCAGTTTTCTCTGAAGCTCCATCATCTCGTCTATTGTAAAATCCACCATGCATTTTACTCCTTGTCGTCAGCTGCCGCAACTCCCGGAAGCTCTTTGCCCTCCAAAAACTCAAGAGATGCGCCGCCACCGGTGGAAATATGGCTCATCTTATCGCCAAAGCCCAATTGATTTACTGCTGCTGCGGAGTCACCGCCGCCGATAATGGTAGTTGCATCGGTCTCAGCAAGAGATTTAGCAACTGCAATAGTACCTGCGGCAAGAGTAGGATTCTCAAATACACCCATAGGTCCGTTCCACACAACAGTCTTAGCTGCCTTTACCGCATCGGCAAACATTGCTGCAGTTTTAGGTCCGATATCAAGACCTTCCATATCAGCGGGAATCTTATCCGAATCAACGGAGGTTACCTCAATAGGTCCGTCAATAGGATTAGGGAATTCCTTAGCAATGGTGGTATCGATAGGAAGCAAAAGCTTCTTACCCAGTTTCTCAGCCTTCGCCATCATTTCCTTACAATAATCAATCTTCTCNNTANCCACTAAGGACTTACCTNCCTCATAGCCCTGTGCTTTTAAGAAAGTATANGCCATACCTCCGCCGATGATCAGGGTATCGCACTTCTCCAACAGATTGGAAATAACATTCAGCTTATCTGCAACCTTAGCGCCACCTAAAATAGCAACAAAAGGTCTTACCGGATTCTCAACCGCATTGCCCAAGAAATTTATTTCCTTCTGCATTAAGTAACCGACTACATTCTCTCCGCCCTTTGCAGTAATACACTTGGTTACGCCTGCTACGGATGCATGTGCCCTGTGGGAAGAACCAAAAGCATCGCATACATAAATATCTGCCAAATCAGCTAATTCCTGACTGAACTGCTCGCCGTTCTTAGTCTCCTCAGTGCCACGGAAACGGGTATTCTGCAATAATACTACGTCTCCCTCCTTCATAGCTGCAACAGCGTTGGTAGCATCCTTACCTGTCACATTGTAATCCGAAACAAATACAACCTCTTNACCAAGCTTCTCGGAAAGCCTCTTAGCTACAGGCGCTAAAGATTCTCCCTCGTTAGGGCCGTTCTTTACCTTGCCAAGATGGGAGCATAGAATTACCTTACCGCCGTCATTCAACAATTTTTGAATGGTAGGCAGCGCTGCCACAATACGGGTTTCATCCGTAATCTCACCGTTTTTCAAAGGAACGTTAAAATCACATCTCACTAAAACACGCTTGCCCCTTGCATTAATGTCATCTACTGATTTTTTGTTTAAGCCCATTTTTATAACCTCCATTATCTACGATATATTACAACATGAATCGAATCCTGCCTCGCGGTCTATGTCAAATATGCGCTCAAGCGCGCCCGCCCGACTCATTACCCACGGAAATAAAGGGTCCGGTCCATAAGACCGGACCCTCTATAGGTCTTTTACATCTAATTCATTATGCTAACTCACTGAAATACTTGATAGTACGAACCATCTGAGAAGTATAGCTGTTCTCGTTGTCATACCATGCAACAACCTGAACCTGAGTATTACCGTCTTCCATAGGAATAACCATGGTCTGGGTTGCATCAAAGATGGAACCGAAGGTGCTTCCGATAATATCAGAAGATACGATTTCATCGGTATTGTAACCGAAGGACTCGGTAGCTGCTGCCTTCATAGCCGCATTAATCTCATCCTTGGTAACTGCGCCCTTAACTACTGCTACCAAAATAGTGGTAGAACCAGTAGGAGTAGGAACACGCTGAGCAGAACCAATCAACTTGCCGTTCAGCTCGGGAATAACAAGGCCAATTGCCTTAGCTGCGCCTGTAGAGTTGGGAACGATATTGCAAGCGCCTGCGCGGCTTCTTCTTAAGTCGCCCTTTCTCTGAGGACCGTCAAGAATCATCTGGTCGCCTGTATAAGCATGTACAGTAGTCATGATACCGCTCATGATAGGTCTGCAGTCGTTCAAAGCCTTAGCCATAGGAGCCAGACAGTTTGTTGTACAGGAAGCTGCTGAAATAACAGTATCCTCGGGCTTTAAGGTCTCATGATTTACATTATATACGATAGTAGGAAGGTCATTACCTGCAGGAGCAGAAATAACAACCTTACGAGCGCCTGCTGTGATGTGTGCAGATGCCTTATCCTTAGAAGTATAGAAACCGGTACACTCCAAAACAACGTCTACCTTTAACTCACCCCAAGGAAGCTTGGAAGCATCAGCCTCTTTGTAAATAGTGATAGTCTTATCGTTCACGGTAATGCTGTCCTCGCCAGCCTCTACAGTGTTTGCATATTTGTAAACACCCTGAGAAGAATCATATTTTAACAAATGTGCCAACATCTTAGGGCTTGTTAAATCGTTGATTGCTACAACTTCATATCCTTCTGCATCAAACATCTGTCTGAATGCAAGACGACCAATACGGCCGAAACCATTAATTGCTACTCTTACTGCCATTTTAGTTTCCTCCTAAAATATATAATTTTATATCTTTGCAGCCGTCTGTAAACATTCAGCCGCAATTTCTATTTTGACTTTCTCCATAGCCGTATATAACAGCTTGTCAGATTGTCAAAATTTTGTCAGCACAGTTATTTTACCTAATTCTAGTAGATAATTCAAGATGTAAATGAAAAATAATTTCCATTTCTGAGAAATTTTACAGTATATTTAGATTCTCCGTGCTTTTTGAAAAGCATTCTGCTATACTGTTGCTATATTGAATAAGAATTGTACCATTTATTTATGAAAGGAGACCACATGCCAATTACATCAGATTGTCATTTACACACTTCCCACTCGGGAGATTCCGCCGCTCCCATGGAAGATATGATTTTGCAGGGTATCGCTCAGGGGATTACCACTATGTGTTTTACCGAACATAATGATTTTGAATTTCCCGATTCTCCTGACGGACCCGGATCACAATTCCTATTAAATACGGATTCCTACCTTTATGATATTATCAAATATAAGGAAAAATATGCAGACAAAATACAAATCCTTTTTGGCGTGGAACTGGGATTGCAGCCGGCTGTTGTCCGTCAAAATGCAATTTATGCCAAATCCTATGATTTTGACTTTATTATCGGCTCCTCACATCTTTGCTACGGACGCGACCCCTACTATCCCGATTTTTACGAGGGGAGAAACGAGGAAGAGGCATACAGGGAATACTTTGAATCCATATTACAGAATATTAAAAAATTCTCCAATTTCGATGTATACGGACACTTAGATTATGTGGTGAGATACGGGCCGAATGCGGACAAGAATTACTCTTACGAAATGTATCGGGATATTTTTGACGAAATACTTACGCTGCTGATTGAAAAGGGAAAAGGTATTGAAATTAATACCGGCGGATTAAAAAAAGGA
>WFLY01000064.1 GCA_009177215.1 Bacillota bacterium | reverse complement strand
GGTCACCACGGCATTTCCCACGCCGAAGGTATATGCCTTGAAGATAATGCCGGTATAGTATTTATATTTGCTCAGCATTCCGAGGTCAAAGGATATGTAATCCTCCACTTCGTAGAGCTTTAAGACTTCATAAAGCTTCTCAAGGCGCTCTATCGCCGCCTGTGAACGGGGATTTTTTACCATTGCTTTCGCCTCCGGCAGGGAAACCATATTGCCAAACATATCCGCAACCTTTAATAAAATACTGCGGTACGGCTCTGCCACTCCTCTCTCATTCAAAAGCTCCTCCGTGGCAAAATAATTCTTTCCCGAGATACAGGCGCGCAGGTCAAGCTCCGTCTCCTCGTCAAGACCTGCCTCCTCACAAAGCCCTTTAAAATATTCTACTTCGCCTATGCTCACCTGAAATCTCGTAAGCCCAATGCCCTTAAGCGCTTCGATAACAAGACTGATCATCTCGGCGTCAGTCTCCACCCCGGAGTCGTTAATCAGTTCAACACCCATCTGAGTCACTTCCTTGAGCTTTCCCTGTAAATTAGAGGTGTTGGTAAAGGTATTTNCTANGTAGGTANNNCGGNTNGGCGCCATTTCCTCCATAAAATACTTGCTCACACAGCGNGCAANTGACGGANTAAAATCAGGNCGGANTACCAANGTATTTCCCNCNTTGNCAAAGAANTTGTAAAGCTCCTTGCTGGGGGTAGTTCCTATCTCCTTTGAAAAAACATCGAAAAACTCAAAGGTAGGAGTCTGGATATCCTCATATCCGTAGCTGCCTATGATTTCATGCACTTTATTTTCCACATATAATTTTCTTGCATATTCCCTGCCGTAAATATCCCTCACGCCTTCCGGCGTATGTAATAATTTCTTGCCCATAATGTAGGTTTTAAATCCTTTCTTGCAATTGGCGGTAAGGGAACAACATCCCTGCCTATAAGCTTTTATATGTTGCTATACTATAGAGCGTTCACTTTATCAAAGTAACGTGCTACCATGATAGCAAACTAAACTATTTAGTAAATATATCAAAAGAAGGAAACACTGTCAAGCTAATCTTCCCTATCCTCCAAATCTTTTTTTAAAATATCCAAATAAGGAACAAGAATTCCATGTTTTTGGGGAAGAATGTATTCGGGGTTCAACTCCTCATAGCGGAAGCTTTTTCTTCCTCCCTCTCTGGCACGCTTCCAGAAATACAGCAGCATTTCATAGGGCAGATAATATAAAATGTCCTTGTGGGTGTAATAAATCAAGAAAAAGGCAATTCCTTTTTGAGCCTCAANTTTTCCCATGAAATCCACCTGATGCTCATGAATATTCTGTAAGGAAAAGGTGTCTGTGGCACATTCCTTAGCGTCAAAGCACACGGGAATCCCCTGCACGGCGCCGATGTAATCCACCGTACTCTTCTGCTCAAAATAAGCAAGAGTAATCTGGTGATGCTCCTTGTCCATTTTAATAGGAGTAATGGGGGTAGGAACCTTCTGAATCAGGGCAAGCCCGTTCTCCGCATATTTATCGTTTGTTCTGTTGATCATATCTTCCAGGGTGGAGCCTCGAAGACCTCTGGAGTTCCATGTAGCCATAAATTTCTCCCTAATTTGTATGTTGTTATCAAGGGATTAGTTGTTTATAGTATCACTTCCCTTGATATTGCCTTTAACCGTCTATGAAAGTTTANGGGCATTTTGTATTTTTGTAAAAAGCCCAGGACAGGGCGCCGTAATTTTCTGACCGCTTAAGGGCGTAAGGACGCTGTTTTCCTGCGGAAATTCCACGCGATATGCATGTAAAAGCTGATTGCGCAGCTTGAAGTTTCCTCTGAAAAATTGATTTTGCTTTCTATTTCCATACTTATTATCGCCAATCAGCGGATGTCCTATGTCGGCAAGGTGGGCACGAATCTGATGGGTTTTCCCGGTAATCAGCTCCACCTCCAGAAGAGTAAAGCTTCCGCCGCCGTCCAGACGGCAGTTTTTTAAGGGGGTGTATTTCGTGTAAATAAAATCGCTGATTTTTTCCTGTTCTAAAGGCGCTTTCGGCGTGATACTCACCTTATTCGAATCACTATCCTTTACCAGATACCCCTTTAAATACGCACTCTCTGAAAGTGTGCCCACACATATGGTACGGTAAAATTTCCGCAGAGTCCGTTCCTTAATTGCATGGCTAAGCGTCTGAGAACCGGCAAGTGACTTCCCGCATAGCACAATACCGCTTGTATTGCGGTCCAAACGGTTACAGACGGAGGGGCGAAAGCTTTGCAGTTCCTCCTCCGCTATCGCATTGGAAGCAAGCAGATGGCCCACCAGCCATTCGTTCAGGCTCAGGTCGCCGGGCGCTGCCTTTTGGGTAAGCATACCCACAGGCTTGTTCAATATCAAGATATTTTCGTCTTCATATAAAATGTCAACATCTGAAAGCTTCTCATAGGCAAGCCTATATTCTGTCAAGCCGTTCGTAAACAGAGAACTGTTTTGTTGTTCCATAGGCTTCGAAGCTGCCTGTTTGTGATGGTTATATTTGGGGTCTGCAAATCTCTGCCCCTTAAATTTGAGGAAGGTCTCCTCGGAAAAANAGAAATNCACCTCATCACCGAGGGAGAGAAGCTCTTTNCCTTCTGCTTTTTTTCCATTAAGGGTAATGTTTTTCTTCCGNAGCATTTTATAAAGAAAGCTTGTGCCCGCCTCGGGCAGATATTTATGCAAAAACTTGTCAAGGCGCTGTCCTGCCTGATTTTTACCGATGATTACTGACTGCATTACTGACTCCTTCGAGTTTATCCTCACTTCTTATTTCAAAGCTTAAATTGGTGGCATCACCTTCTAAAAAATTAATGTAAGGAGCTGCTTTACGCGCCCATATCGTGTTCATAAATCAGTTACTTTCTCTATGAAATATTTTAATAGTTCTACCTTTGTCTGATAATCATACAAAGCATTTATTGTTCCTTTTACTTGTTCTTCCCCCAATCTAATTTCTTCATCGTCAGATACCTCTATTCCCAGAGCACGTTTGACATTATATTCCAGCCATCCTAACATACCGGCATAGCTTCCNGCAAACACNTTNTCCCACTCAACNTTTNTTAAACTCACATGTNTCCNATAGGCTTCTATTATAGTATCAAAATACTCTTTATAAAGNCTTCCNTTNCCATCATCTGCCCAATAATTNACAACTTCTAANAGTTCTTGATATGGATTAACATATCCGGCTGCTTCCCAATCAATAATGAATGGATTGATTCCATCCCAAATTACATTTTTAGGATCCAAATCTCTATGGCTTATAACCATATTTTTCGTAAGCATATCTTGCGCATCACATGCTGCTCTATTCCATGCAACAATATCCTTCATTGATTTCTCATATTGGGAAAANCATAACCCAGCCTGTGCTTCCTGCTTCTTTGCCATTTGCAAATATTTGTTCCACTCATACATCGGCTCACCACCTTCTTCTGCTTTTACCTCATCAAGAACGATATTTAACCGATGCATCTTTCCTAAAATGTCACCTATGATTTCGCAATGCTTTTTACTGATATCCTGTGGGAAAACAGATTTCCCTTCCACCCATTGAAAAATCATATAATGCTGCCTATTTATTTCATGGATTTGCCTACCATGTATCTTACATGACGAAACTGCCGGAATACTGCTGCTAAAAATGGTAGCTATTTTTTCGGAATTTATAGTATTGTTCAGCGCATAAGGTCTTTTCATAATTTCATTATTAAGCGCTTTAACTGCAAATACTCCTTTTGACGTAGTTACGCAATACATTTTATGCAGTAAACCACCTTTAACTTCTTTTGGCGCTTCAATCAACTCTCCCAAATTGAGAAATTCCATTAATTTATTAATTTGCATTTATTATATTTCCTTCCTAATTTGGAATTTATCAAATTACACAAGGAAATTCTCCGACTTAAAGTTACTGTAATACCTGCCTTTTTCAGCCGTAAATTTCAGGACACAATAATCAGGGTCCGTTACTCCCCCTTTATAATACATGGTGTCGCCCGTCTGCCAGATGCGTTTCTTTACCTCGGGCGTTTCCAGCACCTCAACCGTGCCTATTAGGCTGACGCCTCGAAAAAAGCGCCTGTCAACAAAATAGACGCTTGCTTTATTGTTTTCACGGAAAAATTTAACTTTGTCGGAGGATGTGTTGGTGGAAAACCAAAGAGTTTTTATACCCTCCCGCTTTCTTGGCTTTAACATGGCTTTTGTAATGGGATAACCTTCATTGTCAACATAGCTGATAAAGCTTGTGCCTGCCTTGTCAATCATTTTTCCGATAGTTTCCTCGGGATTTCGCAACATTATATTTTCCTCCGTGTATTTTCAATTTTTATATTTTGCAATATTGAAATTATACCATAATTTCGTGCGCTTTAGCGCACTTGGAATCANAAATTGAAACAACGCCCTTTTGCTTCAATATTATAGCATATTTCTATTTTTATCACAATTCAAAAAAACTCATTTTATGGCGCGTGTGACAAAATAGCATGACCTTAAAATCAACCTGCAATTGCTTTAAAAATGGCATTAAGATTATAAACTTACGCTTTTTAAAGTATTGATGATACCCTCTGTATTTCCCTCTTCCGCCGCAAGGGCTTTCAACTGCTCCAGCCGTTCCGTATATTTGTTCAAATCAATGAAAATTTTTACTGAGGTGTCACGGAAATTATCCGCCTTTAATATGCCGTCAATATGTTTGTAGAAAGCCTGCTCATCAAATTTATCATCCTGAGTAAAGCCGCAAATCGTATTGCCCTTCACCATAATATGCGAAACCTGAAAATTCTTGTCATAGGAAGTAAATACCATATCATACAGCCCTGACAGCTCTTTGCCGTGCTGTTCGATTTTGTCGGCGGCATCATCACTGCAGCCCTGATATCGCAAAAACATAATCATACCCACCGCACTTTTGCAGGCAGGCAGACAGCCCAGTACAGCCACCACGGTGAGCAGGTTTAAACGGCTTTTCGTGGCAATCCATCCTGCCGCAAACAAGGACAGGGAAATGACAAAGTATAGAACGGTGCGCATGATTTCATACTTTTTCTGTGACTTTAAATAATTACGGGTTCCCTTATATTTTTCTGTGGAAAACATTCTTAATATTTGCATTGTAAAGCTCCGTTTCTGTTATATGAATTGATTTCAGTTAAATTTTTTCCTGCCTATATATCTGCATACCCTGCGATAATAGTCCGTATATTCCCTGCCAAATACATCGGTAAGATACTTCTCTTCCTGCAATATTTGCAAATGTAGCATAATTATGGCAAAAGCCGAGAAAATTAACAATACCCAGTTAAAGAATAGACAAAGTATCCCCAGATACACACAATCAAATCCCAGAAACGCAGGATTTCTGCTGATTTGGTAAATCCCCTTTGTTACCATTTCCGTCCTGTCTTTTGTTGCAAGTCCTGCTCTCCAGCTGTCCTTCATGGTTACAACCGCAATGACAAAGACAATATCTCCCGCACTTCCCAATACGATACCTAAAATAATGACGAATGTGGGAAGCTTAGGGCTGGCAACAAAAATGCTGACAACTTCAACCAAAACCACAGAGTAGGTTGCCATTTTCAAAAGCAACTCTGTATAATAAATCCTATCTCTATTCTTACCCCTCGCAATCTGGTCTGTCTGTATACCTTTCCGTCTCTGCATTATCATTTTTCCAAGATAGACAATATAAAATATAAGCAAAATAAGTATGCCTATAAGCTTCATATAACTCCTCCGCACTTTATTTCCCTAAAAAGTCAAATCCCTCATTGAAAAGGGCATCCATGCCTGTAGCGCTTGGCATATGTCCGCTGTTTTTTACTAACAGACATTTCAGATTTTTATTTCCGGCCTCTTCCACAAAATGGGAAACCGTTTTTGTGGAGGTTACAATATCCTTTTCTCCCTGTAAAATCAGATATGGTATCTTTGTTTCTCTTAATATTCCGGAAAGGTCAAGGCTCATCAGCTGGGTGAATAAGGACTTGTTTTTCTGATAGCCGTTTATAACGATTGCTTTAAAGTCGGCAAAAGAATAATCGGGACTGGTAATCAGCCCTTTCATAATATCGCCCATAGGTGTCTTCCCGCCGTTTTTTGCCTGATAACCTTCCGTATATTTCCTTATCCAGCCTGCCATCAGCTTGAATTCCTCAAAGGTGGGGGTATTCGACTGCATGATTTCAGAAAGTTTTTCTTTATATCTGCCGGGTATCCGGGAATTTTGCAGCGTCTCAAAAACCTCATCATTAAAAAATAGCTGCTTTAGTACCTGTCCGTAAACCACTACCCTATGTATCAGTTCAGGAACCGCACAGGCAGCCTTTGCTGCAAGAACGCTTCCCCATGAAACAGCAAAAATATTTAAGCTATTTTTCTGATAATCCTTCTTAAGCTGCTTTATCAGTTCAACAGTCATTTGGGCAAAGGTATCANTTGAAAAGNTGTCGTCTATGNGATANTTATTGATACCACAGCNCAACTGATCCCAGTATACCATGGTGAACTTTTCAGTTATTTCGGGAAACATTCNACGACACCCCTCACAAAAAGGAATAGGGGTTCCGGGTCCACCATGTAAAAAGAGAATCATAGGATTTGTCCGTTTTTTTCCCTCGATTAAAACCTTTTGCGGATAGCCGTTCAAGGTATATGTTTTCAATTCGGATATTTCATTTGAGGCAATAATCGCCTGACGTTTCTTGTTCATGGGTCTCCTTCCGTGAATCATTCTCCTGCTGTTTCGATTCCTTCTTTTTTGATACTAACACCATTTGCCCGGAATTCTGAGGAAATAATCAATATCTTCTATAAAGCCTATTTTTTCGTAAAAGCGCTTTGCTTTATCTGTCTGTACTGACCATTCCGAGCTTTTACAAGCATTCCTGCATCTTTGCACCAGCTCTTTTCCTATACCATGTCTCTGAAACTCCGGCAAAACAGCCAGATCTAAAATAATAGAACGAAAGTGTAAGTCACTGAGAACTCTTACGCATCCTACCAATTTTCCGTCGATCCATGCCGAAAAAACAAATGTCGAATTCAGGAAACCAATATTAAAATTTTTCAACATCTCTTGTGTTGTATCTGCCTTAGTCGTCCAGCCTACCGCAAGGAATAGCTCGTACAACTCCTCACAGGGTAAATCCTTTATGTTTTTGTATTCTACATTCATTTCAATAACATGCCTTTCCTTCCCATGTGGGAATAAACTAAAGTATGTAGGTTGAAAGAGTACTTTTTCTTTCAACTTTCCAAACCTGCTGTTTATTACAGAACAAACAATTATCTAAAAAAAGCAGTATCAAATACCTCCAATACCCTTAACTGTGCCCGTGTCAAATATTTCTTGTGAAATATTTTTGATAACTTCTCCGTCCTCGTGCACAACCGTACCATAAAAGTCTATAAAAACTGCTTTAACCATTTTTCAATTCCTTTTTGCATTATATGTGGTATTCTTCTTTAAGTATAGCATAATTCAGCCTGTCATGCATTTTCGCATTAAAATAGACAGCCCTTCTCTCTTTTCCTTCCANCANAANCCCNCATTTTTCAAGTGACCTTTGGGCACNGATGTTTACGTCTAATGTATTGGCAGTTATTCGTTCCATACCTAAGTATTGAAAGCCATAATGTAGNNTTAATTTTAATGCCTGCTGTCCNNAACCCTTAGANCGATNCTCANNCTTGGCAATTCCCATTCCCATGCTGCATTTTCGATTAACCCTGTCAATATTCTGCAGCGCTACGTCACCTATCACACTGCCGTTATTCAGAAAGATTCCCAGACGAACGTTTACATCCCCTTGAAGTTTTTGAATTTCTTCAAACCAGCCAGCAGCTTTCTCGTCCGAATGACCGATGCTTAATTCTTCCGTGGGATTGTCAAAATCATATTCAAAATCATTCCATATGGTTTTGCAGTCTTCGCGTTCCAAAAGAGCCAGATAGATGTCATTTCCTTGTAATTTTAACATATGTATCCTCCATGTCCGATTTTTCTCGGACTTTTACTTAGTGATTTAAGATTTATTGTTAATTCGGAAAATCCTTTCGAGGGTAGCTGATATCATCACTCCATGTAAGGACTTCATTTCCACCAATATTTTTTGTCTCGTAAAACAATACATTGTGCCCTTCCTATTGTCATTCTGTCCTCCAAATCTTAAACGAACAGTTATTTATCCAAGTGTCTCAAGAGCTAACTCTCGTTTTTTCATCGCTTTGCCCTCATAAGTAATCTGATAAGCCTTCGCATCCTCCCTTGAACGTATATAAGAAATCCTTCCGTCCTTTTCAACAAATGCGGTTTCACTATCCATAGCTAGTCCTAACAGCCCTGTCTCTTTTAACATTTCGTCAAAGCTGTCTCTTCCTTCTTCGTTGTAATGAGGGCAGAATGCAAAATGATGAATAATAAATCTCCAATAACTTATGGTCTAATCCAAAGCTTTTCCATGTGTTCATCATGGCGACCGTATCTCCGCCGCCCACATAAATAATATCGGCTTCGGCAAGCATACCGTCAATTTCATCCTCTTTATAAGTCTCCTTTGTGAGAGAAAGATATTTCACCAAACAGCCTAATTTTGTAAAAGTAGTTTTAATGCTTTCAATATAGTCCTCTGAATCACCGCTTGCAGTTCCGATAAAAAGCAAATCAGGATTCTCTTTTTGGGAAAGCATAATCATAAATTTGTTAATGCTTTCCGTAGTTTGCAGGTCACCGCCTGCTATGGCAACAATTCTTCCCATGGATAGAACCTCCCGCATCATAGCCACAGGGATTTTGCCATGGATAATGTGGTAATTATATCATCTATAAGGATTTTTGGCAAATTCAGGATTGTAATTTGATGATTTTTAAGAAATATTAGCTGTTATATTTTGTTATTAAAATGTCTATGTAAACGCTGTCTTTGATACAATTCGATTTTGCCCCATAGGGGGAGGGTTCAAACTGGCAATATTAGAAATAGCACGGTGGAAATATTCATATTTGAGTGGTATAATGAATTCATCTAATCGGGATTTGCAGGAGGATAATTTTTTGAAACAATATATTGTGGATGCTTTTACAAATAAGATATTTAGCGGTAATCCGGCTGCTGTTTGTGTTATGGATAAATGGCCAGAAGAAAAATGGCTGATGCAGCTTGCGGCAGAAAACAATTTATCTGAAACAGCATTTATCGTTAAAGAAGATGCAGGCTATCATCTTCGTTGGTTTACACCCGGAACAGAGGTTGAACTATGTGGCCATGCTACATTGGCATCAGCTTTTGTAATTTTGAATTATTATGATCAGGGAACATCGCAGGTAGAGTTCAATACTTTAAGTGGTACACTTACAGTTGTTCGTAAAGGTAGTCTGTATGAGATGGATTTCCCGACCTACGAGTTAAAAGAGATTCCGGTTACAGATGATATGGAAGCAGCTTTTGGTAGTCGTCCCATCAAAGCAGTTTTAGGTCTTGATCTGGTTTGTGTGTTTGAAAACGAAGAAATTGTTGGGAGCATGAATCCAGANCNNAGTATGCTNATGNAGATTGNTGGCAGAATTCAAAATGCCACAGCAAAGGGTATAAATACAGATTGTGTTTCCCGTAGTTTTTGCCCAAAACTCGCTATATCAGAAGACCCTGTCTGCGGCTCAGCTCATTGTCAAATTGCTGATTATTGGTCAAAAGAGCTAAATAAAGACACTATCATCGCTTATCAGGCATCGAAACGTAGCGGTATACTTCATTGCCATATATCAGGAAATGGTCGAATTCAAATTAGTGGCGAAGCTATACTATTTGCAATTTCAGAAATACAGGCATGACTGACAATTTCAAATTTATCCATCGACAAAATATCCCCTGTCGGCGTATTCGCCACAGGGGATTAACACTTTGATTTCCGTACCATCCTTAAAGGTAAAGCAGATATCTTCTTTATTAAAAACTGTGACAAAATCAATTAGGCGGTAAACGATTATCTATCCCTTCAACAACGTCATTACTTTCAGCAGTATCCCGTGAGGCATAAGCTTTGTAAGCACCCAAAAAGCCTGAATAGGCAGGCTGCAGACGGACATGGCACGCCTATGGTAGGAATCACGAAGAGCCAAAGAAACTACCTGTTCGGGCATTACCATAGTGTACTTTTTGACGGACAAGGTTGTTCCTGTTTTCTCCGCAATATCAAAAAACGGAGTGTCCACGGGCCCCGGACAGACTGCAGTGACATAAATGCCCTTCTCCTTTAACTCCTCGCCCAAGGCTCTGGAAAAGCTGAGCACATAGGATTTGGTTGCCGCATAAACCGCAAAATCAAGCTGAGGGAGAAATGCCGCACTGGAGGCAAGCTGAATGATACGGCTGTTTTTCTGCATGTAGGGTATGATTCGGTGAGTAATGTTGGTAAGCGCCTCGCAGTTTAGGCGGATCATGCCAAGTGCCTCCTCTCTGTCCTGCCCTGCAAAAGGACCCATCAGGCCATATCCGGCGCAGTTAATCAGTATACAGACCTTAGCGTCCTTCTCTGTAAGGGTATCCTCCAAGCGCTCCAGCTGCGCATCCTTGGTAATATCCATGGCAAGGATTCTGGTGGGATGATTTAGCTCCTTTGCAAGCGCTTTCAGCTTATCCTTGCTTCTGGCAATCAGCCAAAACTCATCTATGTTTGTAAAATAATCGTCCATTTGAAGGGCAAATTCCCTGCCGATACCGGAGGAAGCTCCTGTGATAATAACAATTTTCATAGATTCCCTCATTTCTGCGCTGCTTTTTGAGCATCTCAAGTCTGCAATGCAGCGCAGGCATAAACTTGAGCGTGAAAAATTTATCTTTCACTTTTTTCTGATATATTTTTATGTCACATTACAAGCCTTTGAGATTTCCTTAAGGCAAATTTATTTTCTCGTATTTCAGCCCTTCTTCTTGTGTACGTTTCGGATTGTCTTTTTCTTGGATGGGTGTTCTTTTCCCCTGACGCCTGCGTTCTTCTGTCTACCGTTCCCCTTTGTGAAAACATGTTGCTCTCCCGCAAGTCTTTTAGAACGTATCAGGCATTTTTTGTCAAAGCCTATTAAATCCGTTCGCCCGGATTGAGTAAGCGCCTCATATACCAAGTCATAATTCTTAGGATTGCGGTATTGGATAAGGGCTCGCTGCATAGCCTTCTCATGGGGATTGCGGCACACATAGACATGCTTCATGTTCCTTGGGTCAAGCCCCGTATAGTACATTACCGTGGACAGGGTAGAGGGTGTGGGGTAAAAATCCTGCACCTGTTCAGGCATATAGCCTAAATCTCTTAAGTACTCCGCCAGCTCTATTGCCTCTTTCAGTGTGGAGCCCGGATGCGAGCTCATCAGGTAGGGTACAAGGAACTGATTTTTATTTAATTCCCTGTTTAGCTTATTGTACTTTGCCACAAAGCGCTCGTATACGGCATTCTTCGGTTTGCCCAGAAGCCGCAGCACGGAATCGGAAATATGCTCCGGCGCCACCTTGAGCTGCCCGCTCACATGATGCGCCACCAGCTCCCTGAAAAAGGTATCGTCCGCATCCGCCAAAAGATAGTCAAAGCGAATACCGGAACGGATAAACACTTTTTTTACTCCCGGAAGGGCGCGTAGCTTCCTTAAAAGCGCTAGATAATCGGAGTGGTCGGCTTTCAAATTCCGGCAGGGTTCGGGGAAAAGGCACTGCTTATTCTTACAAACGCCGCATGTGAGCTGCTTTTCGCAGGAGGGCTGCCTGAAATTGGCGGTAGGTCCTCCTACATCATGTATATAACCCTTAAAATCAGGGTCTCTTATTAAAAGCTCCGCCTCCTTTAAAATGGATTCGTGGCTTCGCACCTGAATGGTTCTGCCCTGATGGAAGGTAAGGGCGCAGAAGCTGCAGCCCCCGAAGCACCCTCTGTTGCTGATCAGGGAAAATTTGATTTCCGCAATGGCGGGAACCCCTCCCATTTTCTCGTAGGAGGGATGATAGGTGCGCATGTAGGGCAGGTCATACACGGTGTCCATTTCCTGCGTTGTCAGGGGCTGCTGCGGCGGGTTCTGC
>WFLY01000136.1 GCA_009177215.1 Bacillota bacterium | reverse complement strand
TACTGATATGTGCCACGCTTGTTTTCTTTCGGTTCACTTTCAGAAAAAGTTTCCCCTCAATAAACGGAATGATATTTACAAGGGTTCTCTCTGCGCTCTTTCTGCTTTTACAGAAAATCATNCAGTCATCCGCATACCTCACAAATCTGTGNCCTCTGCGTNCCAGTTCCTTATCCAACTCATTCAGCATGATGTTACTAAGTAACGGACTTAACGGTCCNCCTTGNGGCATCCCTGTTTCCGTCTTTTCAAACACCCCTCTGCTGATAACNCCTGCATTGAGGTATTTGTGTATCAGCGATATTACNNGCCCGTCTTTNATGGTTCTTGATANCACTTCTATCANCTTNCTCTGGCATACCGTATCAAAGAATTTCTCTAAATCCATGTCCACGACATACNCATATCCATCATTGACGTTCTGCTGACATTGTTTCAGTGCGNCATGCGCACCTCTCTTTGGTCGAAAGCCAAAACTATTCTCTGAAAACTGTTCCTCATAAATCGGGGAGAGCACCTGTGTAATTGCCTGTTGATATACCCTGTCAACCACTGTCGGCACTCCCAGTTTCCGAGTTTCGCCTTTTGTTTCTTTGGGTATCTCTACCCTGCGGACTGGGTTGGGGTTGTATTTCCCATCCTTTAACTGCTGGATTAGTTGCCTTTGGTTATCTCTGAGGAACGGCAGAAGTTCATCTACGCTCATCCCATCAATACCTCCTGCTCCTTTGTTCGATTTTACTTTCTTATATGCATTGTTTAGATTAGTCGGTTGTAACATCTTCTCCAACAGTCTGTCCGTCTGAAAGTCTGTGATGATGCGGTTGTTTAAATGCGAACTCGTTCGCGATGCAATCCTCTGACAGGCGGACACTTCTGCATACTCTTTCGATTCCGTCGATACCATTTGCAGACAGTCCTCAATATGAAGTTGTCTGTCCTTAAATCTGTCATCAGTCACATTCATTTACTCACATCTCCTAAAGTTCAGTCCTTCCCATCATGTTTGNANNCANNATGNTACTATGNCCTCTGCTGACTTCNCGCCATTCGTTGTTACTACNAATTTCNTATGCATNTGTTNATNCAGTTCCATNCGCTGACGANACCTCCCCNGGTAAGAACGCAATCTTTCACTCCATNNNNCTGNCACATTTACCACAATTAGTTCCGAGTAGTTATTGGACTTCGACTTGTAATGCAGCCTTATCCCTAATTGTAGCCTGATGTGATTTCTGTTCGTCAGACCAGAGCTTTGCCTCCAGCTTTCTTCAGATTCCACCTCACGATGGACACCCTTGCTCTTGACTATACACTTCCCACTACTAGGGCGTGTTACGGACTTTCACCGATTAGATTGCGCCCATACTGGGCGCACATTAAAAATGCAGCCTGACATACTATCAGGCTGCACTCTATAAATAAATATTTAAGTATTAATAGTTAATTGATTATCAAATAATCAATGTATGCGTCCCAAGTTCCATCATCTGAAGTTACAACAAGTTGTATTTCCTGATTCCCTGTTCCATGAGAAACATTTTCAATAGTATACTCTGCGGGATATTCACCGCCATAATAGAAGGTTCCCTTCTTCTGTCCTCCAATTAACAAATCAACCTTTGCCATGTTGGAATTATTAGAACACCCTCGAAGAGTAAAGTTGTGTGTACCGCTTCCAAAATATTGTGTATACTTACAAGACTCATTGTTGGCATACAAAGCCACTCCACTGAAAGGAGAACTGATTTTTCCGGCATATTCCCCGGTAATTGTCATATCCTCACATTCTACTTTAGTGCTGGTAGTAGTGCTTGTACCACCTCCGCCGCTTGAACTTCCGCCCACAGTGATTGTGTTTTTATACACATTGGCGGAGCCGCTGCTTTGATAGCCTTCTACCGTAAGTGATGTTTCATAGAGCTTACCCATTTTCATGCCCATATTTTCCCAAGCCTTGAAATGCTCTGTAACGGAAATAATTCCGCTTGTCCTCTTTGAAGTACGAACACTCCAATATTGCTTAAAGGTTGTGTTTCCTTCAATGGAAGGCTGGTTTACACGGGTAGTCTCATATACATCATAAGTACCTCCATCCACAGTAATAGTTCCCTTAGATGTTGCTCCGGGTGGACGCCAAGTTCCCCAGCTGTCTACAATATAATATTCAACAAGCGGGTCTTTTGTCCATCCATAAACGCACAAATAAGAATTGCCGGACGGCTGATAATTGCAGCCATAGTCAACTGTTATGTTTCCCATCTGCTGATACGTCTTTGTGCAATCAAATTTGNTGCCTTTTCTGAAGNGTGCATTACCGATATTACTCCATTGACAACTGAATGTGCCCCCGCTATTCAGTGTCATGCTTGTGGTTCCACTATCCTTCCACAGCTCGTAATTGTAACCGTCTTGCACACCCATTGCATTGTCGTAAATCGTCTGTGCAGCATTCACGGCAACACATGGCATTATCAGCTGTGCGCACATCGCCAACGACAATAGCACTCCTTTTAGTTTTTTCTTCATATAAATACCTCCTTTCGTAATAAAATATTACTATATTTATTTAGTATTGTAAATATCAAAAATTGTTATTATAAATAAATATATTTACAACGTACTAAACTTTCTTGTTATTTTTTTATATTTTTTATTTATTTTTTCTATAATTAAAAAATGTTAATCTATACAGCTTCTGTATTTTTATCCTTGGAATACATTAATTTTAATATAATGGGTGTTGAAATACTGGATATAATAATTAATAAAATAACAGCTGTAAAATACTCCGGTGTCAACAATCCTACTGATAAACCCTTCTGTGATACAATCAACGCCACTTCCCCTCTGGTCATCATTCCCACACCGATTTTTAAAGAATCGGAAAAATTAAATGTACAAATCTTTGCCATTAAGCCGCAGCCTATAATCTTGGTAACCATTGCAACAATCACGAAACATAATGAAAAAATAAGAATTGTTCCGCTTACATTGTCAATACTGGTTTTCAGACCGATACTTGCAAAGAACACCGGTCCAAAAATCATATAAGAATTGATATCCATTTTTTCCGCAATGTATTCCGAATCATGAATAGAACAAAGAATAATACCTGCCACATAAGCGCCTGTAATATCCGCAATTCCAAACCAAGCCTCTGCAATATAGGCAAATCCAAAACAAAGCGATAAGCTCAAAATAGGAATTCTCCTAGTGTGAGGATAACGATTGTCAAGCTTTTTGAAAAGCTGAAATAAAAAGAAGCCTATCACAATAGCAAATACAAAGAATGCTATTGTAGAAAGTACTACCCTTCCCGGATTAGATTCAGGATTTTTAAAACCGATTACAAAAGTTAAAACAATAATTCCTATTACATCGTCAATAATGGCGGCGCTCAGAATTGTAGTACCTACCTTTCCCTTGAGCTTACCAAGCTCTTTCAGAGATTGTACCGTAATACTTACGCTGGTGGCAGTCATAATGACACCAACAAATACCGCTTTATAAAATGCTTCGGAACCCCATGGTGCAGTTCCATAAAATCCCATATATAATAATGTACCACCGGTAAGAGGAATAAATACACCGGCACAGGCTATCAAAAACGCAATAGGTCCTGTTTTTAACAAATCCTTTAAACTGGTTTCAAGACCAGCTGAAAACATTAACAGCACAACACCAATCTCTGCCATTTGAATCAAAAAATCCGACTGATTTACTATACCAAAAACACTGGGTCCTATCAGAAGACCGGCAATTATCTCGCCTACAACCTGCGGTGCTTTACACTTTCTTGCCAAGATACCAAAAATCTTGGCAAAAATAACAATAATGGCTAAATCCTTAAATATCTCATAAGCTTCCATTTTAATAACGNCTCTTTTCTANNATCCTTACGNTCAACCCGTAAAACAAGACGAGATGTATGAAAACAAAATATCTTCATTAATCCCGCCTTTAAACTACGACACATTTTAGCACAATTAAAATGAAATTTCCAGTTAAAAAAATACAATTTTTAGAGCTTTTTATACTATTTTTTTATAAATTATGCTTCTTTTATAATCTCTTTACAAACATTAATCCATTCCGCATTTGGACAGGACAGTTCCAGCTCTTCAATAGTTAAGCGAACACAGCTGTTTGAACTTCCCGCTGCGGGAAGAGCTCTATCAAATCGTTTCATGGATTCATCCAGATATACTTTACATTTTCCCGGCGGATTATCATATGGACAAACTCCCCCGATTGCATGACCTGTATATTCCACTACTTCTTCCGGAGTCAGCATCTTTGCCTTAGTACCAAACTTTTCTTTAAATTTATGATTATCTACTTTAGTGTCTCCGCTTGTAACAATTAAAACCGCACAATCTTCAACCTTAAAGGACAGGGTCTTGGCAATCATGGCAGGAATAACGCCGGCTGCCTCGGCAGCCAGCTCCACAGTGGCACTAGACTGTGAAAATTCCTCCACTTTATTATCAAGCCCAAATTTCTTTAAATAATTTCTGACTGATTGAACCGACATTTAATCCTCATTTCTGTTCTGCTTTTTGAACATTAGATATTTTAATCTACTCTTCCTCTTCTTTCGGTAAGGTAACTTNTTCTTTCTCGGGAAGNTCTTCTAAAGCATCGTCCACATTATCAAATTCTTTNTCTCCGTCGGNCACCTTTTNTCTTACNTTGGNNATCCGGGCAACTTTTACACCTTCATCCAGATTAATCATCTTTACACCGGAGGTAATTCTGCGCAAGGTTGAAATATCCTGCATACGAAGCTGAATAATAATACCCTCCGTTGTAATCATCATAATTTCATTATCGTCCTTAACAGCCTTAACGCCTACCACATCACCTGTCTTTTCAGTAATCTTGTAACACTTAACACCCTTACCGCCTCTCTTTTGAACGGTAAATTCTTCTAAGTAAGTACGCTTACCCATACCATATTCAGAGACAATAAGAAGAGAATCACCCTGACTTTGCAGCTGCATACCTACAATTTCATCTCCGGGAGAAAGATTCATGCCTATAACACCCATGGAAACCCTTCCTGTAGCACGCACATCTGTCTCTTTAAATCGAATACACANACCCTGNNTGGTAACCAGAAAANTTTCACTGTCCGGCTGCGTAGTCTTTACTTCAATTAANTCATCGTNNNCCTTTAAACTGATAGNGGCAAGACCGTTCTTGCGGACATTACTGAATTCCACAAGAGAAGTTTTCTTTACAATACCCTTTTTAGTTACCATAAAAAGATTCTTACTCTCATTATATTCCTTAATAGGAATCATTGCCGAAATCTTTTCACCGGGAGAAAGCTGAAGCAGGTTAATAATCGCAGTACCCCTTGCCGTTCTTCCTGCCTCGGGAATTTCATACGCCTTAAGACAATATACTCTTCCGAGATTTGTAAAGAAATTCAGATAATGATGATTAGTGGTCATCAATAAATCTTCTATGTAATCGTCCTCNATGGTCTNCATACCCTTAATANCTTNGCCGCCACGATTCNGTGCTTTANAATTATCCACAGTCATACGCTTAATATAGCCAAGACTTGTCATAGCAATTACCGTATTTTCTTTGGGAATTAAATCCTCCATAGAAATATCAAACTCATCAAAGCCTATTTTACTCCTTCTGTCATCACCATATTTTTCGGCAATAATAGAAATCTCCTTCTTAATAACGCCTAGAAGCAGCTTTTCATCCGCCAAAATAGCCTTTAATTCAGTAATTTTAACTTGCAGCTCCTTATGCTCATTCTCCAGCTTTTCTCTTTCCAAACCGGTAAGAGCCCTAAGACGCATATCCACAATCGCCTGTGCCTGCGCATCGGAAAGCTCAAAGCGCTCCATTAATCTTTCTTTGGCAATTTGTGCATTCTGACTGCTGCGAATTATGGAAATTACTTCATCAATAAAATCTAAAGCCTTTAACAGTCCTTGTAATATATGGTCTCTTTCTTCCGCCTTATTTAAATCATACTTGGTTCTTCTGGTAACAACCTCCTCCTGATGCCTGATATAATAAGTCAGCATTTCAAGAAGATTCATTATCTTAGGTTCATTATTTACCAGAGCCAGCATAATTACGCCAAAAGTATCTTGTAATTGTGTATGCTTAAAAAGCTGATTCAATATAACATTGGCATTGGCATCTCTTCTAAGCTCAATTACTACACGTACTCCTTCTCTGTTTGACTCGTCACGAATATCCGTGATACCATCTATTTTTTTCAGCTTTACCAGTTCTGCAATCTTGATAATCAGATTTGCTTTATTTACCATATAAGGCAGCTCTGTAGCAATAATCTGACTCTTACCGTTGGAAAGAGTTTCAATATTGGTAACTGCTCGCACCCTGATTTTACCGCGGCCGGTTCTATAAGCTTCCTCGCAGCCTCTGGTACCCATAATTAAGCCTCCTGTGGGAAAATCCGGCGCCTTGACAATAGAAAGAATTTCTTCTATGCCCGTATCTCTGTTTTCTTCAATTCGGTTGTCTATAATCTTGACAACTGCATTAATCACCTCACGAAGATTATGAGGAGGAATATTGGTAGCCATACCTACCGCAATACCGGTAGTACCGTTCACCAAAAGATTAGGATAACGGCTGGGAAGTATTACAGGTTCTTTTTCCGTATCATCAAAGTTTGGCACAAAATCCACAGTATCTTTATTAATATCCGCTAAAAGCTCCATGGAAATCTTAGAAAGTCTTGCTTCGGTATAACGCATAGCCGCAGCGCCGTCACCGTCCATAGAACCGAAGTTGCCATGCCCGTCTACCAAAGGATATCTCGTAGACCAGTCCTGTGCCATATTTACTAAAGCGCCATAAATAGAGCTGTCGCCGTGAGGGTGATATTTACCCATGGTATCACCTACAATACGGGCACTTTTACGGTGAGGCTTGTCAGGACCGTTATTTAATTCAATCATGGAATAGAGTACACGACGCTGTACAGGCTTTAAACCGTCTCTTACATCGGGAAGGGCACGAGACGCAATGACACTCATGGCATAATCAATGTAAAAGGTTTCCATCCTCTCCTTTAAATCAACCTCATGGATTTTATCTACTTCCATTTCGGGATTCTTATCAAAAATATCGTCGTTCATATTTTCCTCATTTCTTTCTTATGATTTAAGAAAATAAAAAATATTGTCTATATCATTTTATAATCTCTTTACATATATCCATTATTTCTCATTAGTAGATATCCAAATTCTTCACAAATTTAGCGTTTTCCTCAATAAATTCACGTCTCGGTTCTACTTTGTCACCCATAAGAGTAGTAAAGGTCAAATCCAATTCCGATTCCATATCCTCCTCGTAATTCACCCTAAGCAAAATTCTCTTTTCAGGGTCCATGGTAGTCTCCCAAAGCTGTTCCGCATCCATTTCTCCAAGACCCTTATAACGCTGAATNNTNTTATTCTGGTCACGCCCTACTTCTTTTAAGATATTATCCAACTCCTCATCGCTGTAGNCNTACCACACCTTTTTATTTTTTTCAAGCTTATAAANANGCGGCTTCGCCAAAAANACATGGCCCTCCTTAATCAAATCCGGCATAAAACGATAAAGGAAAGTAAGTAAAAGTGTGCTGATATGTGCGCCGTCAACGTCCGCATCAGTCATAATAATAATCTTATTATAACGAAGTTTGCTAATATCAAAATCCTCATGGATTCCCGTACCGAATGCGGTAATCATAGCCTTGATTTCTGCATTGGCATATATTTTATCAAGCCTTGCCTTCTCCACATTCAATATTTTACCGCGAAGAGGAAGAATAGCCTGTGTTGCACGGGAACGCGCCGTTTTAGCGCTTCCGCCTGCGGAATCTCCCTCAACAATATATATTTCACAATTCTTAGGATCCTTATCGGAACAATCGGCAAGCTTACCCGGAAGCGCCATGCCGTCTAAAGCAGTCTTTCTTCTTGTTAAATCCCTCGCCTTTCTTGCCGCTTCNCTTGCCCTCTGTGCNAAAATAGATNTTTCACAAATAGATTTTGCCACAATAGGATTCAGCTCCAAGAAATAAGTANGCTGCTCACTGACAATNCTATCTACAGCTCCCCTTGNCTCACTGTTTCCAAGCTTTTGTTTCGTCTGACCCTCAAATTGAGGATCTTCAATTTTTACACTGATTATCGCGGTAAGCCCTTCTCTTATATCTTCTCCGGACAGATTAGGCTCGCTTTCTTTTAAAAGCTTTGCGTTTCTCGCATAGTCATTAAAGGTTTTAGTAATTGCATTTCTAAAACCCTGTAAGTGAGTGCCGCCTTCAGGCGTATTAATATTATTTACAAAGCTGAATACGCTTTCATTGTAGGAATCGTTGTGTTGAAAAGATACCTCAACATACACATTATTTTTTTCGCCTTCAAAATAAAGGATATTATCATAAATGGGAGTCTTGCTTTTGTTTAAATAACTGACAAATTCTTTAATACCGCCTTCATAATAAAATTCAATTACCTTCTGCTTTTTTCCGTTTTCTAAGTTTATAACATGGGATTTCCCTATTTTTCCACCTGTTTTTACCTTGTCATCACTGACAGAGGCATTGACATACTCTTCCAATACCTCATTTTTATTATTTTCCTCTGATATTTTTAATTCCTCAGCATCATTTTTTGCCCTTTCTAAAAGCTCACTTATCTGAGAATTTTCATTATCAGAATTGATTTCTTCTTCAATCCGGCTGTCTCTTAAAATAATACGGAGACCTTTCGTTAAAAAAGCCATCTCGCGAAGCCTTCTTTTTAACACATCATACTCATAAACCGTAGTTTCCGTAAAAATAGAAGAATCAGGAAGAAAAGTAATTTTTGTACCTGTCTTATCGGCAGGACAAGTATCAATCTCCTTTAAAGGATAACATACATGGCCTCTTTCATAACGCTGTTTATAAACCTTACCGTCCTGACAAATTTCTACCTCCAGCCAATCCGATAAAGCATTTACAACAGAAGCGCCTACACCATGGAGACCTCCTGAAACCTTGTATCCTCCACCGCCAAATTTACCGCCGGCATGAAGAATAGTAAATACAACCTCTACCGCAGGTATACCCGCCTTATGATTAATACCCACGGGAATACCGCGTCCGTTATCTATAACAGTAATAGAATTATCTTCGTTTATAGTGACATCAATGGTATCACAATAGCCTGCTAACGCCTCGTCCACCGCATTATCAACAATCTCATACACCAAATGATGAAGACCTCTGCTTGAAGTAGTACCTATATACATACCGGGTCTTTTTCTGACAGCCTCCAAACCCTCTAATATTTGAATCTGATCCGCTCCATATTCATGATCAACGGTTGTATTATTCATATCTTCGCTCATTATTTCCTCACATTCTGCTGCCTTTATACAGCTGTCTCATACCCGTCAAGATTCCTCCCGATTACTCATACAGGTAACTTCACCGTTACAGACATTAAAAACACGGTCTATTTCAAACCTGTTATTAACAAACTCTTCCAATCCGGTACAAGTAATAATCGTCTGAATATCTCCTATACTGTTTAACAGATAATTTTGTCTGTTACTGTCAAGCTCTGACAATACATCATCCAATAATAAAATAGGCGTGTCTTTGGTTATTTTCTTTACAAGCTCTATCTCCGAAAGTTTAAGGGATAAAGCTGCCGTTCTTTGTTGACCCTGAGAACCAAATTTACGAATATCCGTATCTCCTACTAAAAAGCAAAAATCATCTCTGTGAGGACCAACAGAAGTCATTTTTGCTTTTATATCTCTATCCTGACTGTATTTTAATTTCTTTTCAAATTCTTCAATCTCCACATCCGGGTCATATCGTATAATCAGCTCTTCCTTGCCACCCGAAAGTCTTTTATGTATCTCATATATAATCTCGTTAAGTTGTTCCACAAATAATTTTCGGCGCTCTATTATTTTACTTCCGTAAGAAACAAGCTGCATATCCCATATGTTTAGAGTCTCCTTTAACTGTGGATTCATGTACATATCTTTTAAAAGCTTATTACGTTGATTTACAATTTTATTATAATTGTTTAAATTGTAAAGATAAAAACTGTCCAGCTGGCAAAGCTCCATATCTACAAACCTTCGGCGCTCTGAGGGACCGTTTTTAATGATTCCCAAATCCTCGGGGGAAAAGAAAACAACATTACAAAGTCCTAATAAATCTGCTGCCTTCTTTATTTTCTGTCCATCAATGGCGATGCCCTTCGATTTATTTTTACGAAGATGCATATCTACCCTTACTTTTACACCTTCTTTTTCTATGTAAGTTCTTATGTGAGCTTCCTCTTTGTTAAAATTAACGATATCCTTGTCTTTACTTCCTTTATGGGATTTTGTGGTAGAAGCCACATAGATAGCTTCCANAATATTAGTTTTTCCNTGAGCATTATCCCCATAAAGAATATTGNTACCCTCNCAAAATTCCATCACAAGCGAATCATAATTCCTGTAATCGGCAAGCTCTATTGATTTAATAATCATACTTTCTTATGCCTCTACCTTAAAAGTGTCGCCATTGTATTCTACCATATCACCGGCAACTAACTTCTTGCCACGACGTGTTTCTGTCTCACCGTTTACCTTAACCAGTCCGTCCTGAATCACAAACTTGGCATCTACTCCCGATTCAACAAGCCCGGCAAGCTTTAAAGCCTGTCCCAGCTTAATAAAATCTTCTCTCAAATGAATCGTATTCATTTTATCCTCATTTCTGCGCACGTTCTTTGCGCATAACGAGTTTGTGTNAAGTGNGCGNAGACACAAATCTCGCGTGTGAAATAAATTTTTCACACTATCCCTCGCATTTTTCAAATAAATTTAACTAACCGTTGTAAAGTTGACGGGAAGAATCAAGTAAATATAGCTTTCCTCAGCATTCTTGATAAAACAGGGAGCTTTAGGATTTACCATATACAAATCAACCTCTTCATCGTCAATAACACGAAGAGCATCAATTAAAAACTTAGGATTAAAGCCAATCATCAAATCCTTGCCCTGTTTTTCTATATCAATATCCTCATTCATGCTGCCTAAAATTGAATTAATCTTAAGCTCCATGCTCTCATCGGTAATATTGATAATAATTGGCTTCTTATCCCCTTCCTTTACTAAAAGAGTAGCTCTGTCATTACAATTCAAAA
>WFLY01000282.1 GCA_009177215.1 Bacillota bacterium | reverse complement strand
TGACCTAAAGAGTTCCCAGAGGTCTTAGAGGTTCCCGGAAAAACGTCCTTGGGCGGACGCATGAGTTCTCGGAGACAAGAGAAGAAATCCGCTTAGAGCTTCCGTCATTGATTGAAGACATCTACGCCGGTAATTACATTGACTTTTTTGTCGGCTTTTTTACCGAGCTGTTTATCACCTTGGCAAGCGGTATTTTCAGTATCGTGACAATTGTGACCGTTATTTTTGCTGTTTTGGAAAGACAGAAGGTTAAGGTTTCCATCAAACCCGAAGGGAAGTGGTCAGTAGGAGACCTGACAAAAAATGTTCCTTCATCAAAACCATGGAGTCCTCTTGCCCTGCCGCCCATACCCGACAAACGCGCAGTTATCAAACGTGGCGACAGCGTAATCTCTATTATTTTTATCACTGTTTTTGCTGCGCTGCTGTTGTTTGCCCCACAGCTTTTCGGCTGCTTCCGTTATGATGGGGAAAGGCTGCAAAGCGTTGCCTGTGTATTTAACCTAGAAGAGTGGAGTACCATAGCCCCTGTCTTTTGTTTCTGTCTCTTTATCGCACTGGTAGATGAAATTATCCGCCTTGTGACAGGCTATTACTGCAAGCCCGTAATGTACAGCAGCATTATCTGTAACACACTGCAGATTGTAGGCGCTGTCATTCTGTTCAAGGTTATGCCCTTGTGGAATACCAAGTTTGCGGCTCAGCTCCTAAAATACGAGGGTATCAGCGAATTTTCTTCCGGCGATTTGCTGCGCTACTGGGGAAGCGATCTCTTTAGTACTATCCTTCTCACTGGTATCTGCGTAATTTCCTGCATCGAGACAGGCGTAGCCATATATAAAACCTTGAAATATGCTTAAGAGCAATCGGGCTGTGATACCGGATTTTTCCCGTATCACAGCCTGTTTTATATCTCCTTGCCGTTGTAACAGCTTGTTTGACTTACAATATTATTCTCATACCACTCCTTAGGAGCCTCACTACACTTATATGCTCTATCCAACATTTCATAAATCTGCGGATACTTTACATCACATTGTAATAATGACTTCAATGCCGATGTTTGTATCGGCAATATTTTCATACCCGTAATGTAATCTGTTCCGGCTGTATTGTAATATTCCATAAACCTTCTGGCTCTAAAGTCTGAAATAACATTTGTGTTAAGATATGTAGAAACAAATATACAATACGCTTCGTCCTCCGGATTCATCAAGCAATATTCTCCTAAATGTCTTGACACTGGTTCCATTTCCATTCTGCGCTGGTTAGTACCATCTGCTAATGTAGCCTCTATCAATAATGTATGTCTTGGATAAAATTCTGTCTTGTCGTATTTCCAAACAATATCAGCCTCTCCACCACCGGCATGTGTCTTTGGCAATAAATCTGCCTCCAAAGAAAGATTCATATATTCAAGCACATCACCTTGCCTATTGCTAATTACATACCATGCGATACCAAGAACATATTCAAATATTGTAGGTATATCAGCATTGTCTGTAACCAATGTCCTTATTTCATCATCATTTCTGCTTTCAAAATGATTGAACAATGTAATAAGCTTATCTTTACCAAACCTTTCATCAATAAGTTTGTTGAATCTCGCATATCTTTCGTCTTTAATAACTTTATGGGCTGATTCTTTATCAGTAACATTTTTTCCAAGAACTCGCCCAAGTTTCTTATATAACTTTTCTGTATCAATCGCAAAACAAGAATGAATTTCTTCCAGCTCAACATTCTTTGACAATAATTCTGTTTTCTCAAATGCAAACGATAACAAATCATCTGCAATATTTTCTATATAGCATTTCGGAAGCACATCCAGCTTTACTTTATTATCTTCAAATAGAACAATATCAGTAATCTTAAAATATCTTCTGTTCAAATCNAAATAATCAGACAGCGTAGCCTTTGCTTTAAACAAATGCATTAATTTAAAGAATTCTTCATTAAACTCCTTTTGAGTTTTTACGCTTAATATTGGCACCGTATTCAACACAGCCATACCTTGACGCATAATAACACTTCTTGTATTACTGTTATACAAATATTTTCTCCATGCGCTCCCAACCTTGCTATTTGTCAATTTTTTTGTTGCTTCATACAATTCTAATGTCAAATCAGCCCTATCTAAAGCAATGCCTCTCAGATAAAGATAAATCTGATAATATGGCTTATCGTATTTTGCACTTTTACGATTAATTCCTATATTACATATTAATTCTTCATTGACCACTACTTGATCTTGCAATAGCTCCAACGCTTGCTGATAATTATTCATATCCATAAGGACAGATAAAATGATATCTTCATAATTTAAACCATTATTTCTCGATTTAAAAATACAATCAATAACTTTCTCTGTTGTTTTTTTATCAACACACAACGGCAACAAATATGTAAATTCATTATATGTCAGATATTCCACTTTACTTACTACATACAAAAACACAACAAAAGGTCTGACTCTTTTCCCATCAACATCATTAGAAGTCTTTAACAATTGTTTAAAGTATAAATAGCTATCCTTTGGTATTTCCAGTAAATTATCCGATGNAANATCCTCTGACCTTGCTATCTCAAGTAATGCTTCNCCGGCTGCTGTAANATTACGTTNATCNTCCNATAAGCCCNCNTCCCTTANCCCNGATGTTTTTTCTCTGGCATCCTTGTCCGGTCTTGGGGCGTCACCCTTCACAAATTCCCTGCTTTTCAAAAATTCATAGTACTCTGCCTGAAACACATTATTTCCAGTCCATACTTTATCTTTATTTTCCGGAAGCTCTCTGAAGTCTTTTAATAATGCCAGCTGCATTTCAATACTCATATTGAATTTATCTGTTCTATAACTAGTTGTTCCTATTGCCCAACAATAACTTTTAAAACTGATTTCATTCGTCATTCCCCCATCTCCTCCCGCCTAGTAATTTATCACTAATACTTCTTTGGTCTCACCGTTTCTCTGTGTATGATAATTCGCATTTGAATAATGATAATTTAATGATATCACTTTAAATTTCTTATTTTTCTTAATCCAATTAGCTAAAATATCATTTTTTTTACCCTTACTTTCTAATNCATTAGANAAAGNAAAANGAATTCCTCTTTTATCCAACTCCTCCAAATAATTCAGCAAATCAATTTCATCATCTTCTGTCCATCCGCCCTGTTCATTATAGGTTGCACAAGTAATAAGATACGGCGGGTCCACATAAAAGAAACTTTTATTTGTAAACCCATCCAATCGTACATTTCTAAAATCGTCATTTGTAAATCCATAGTCACCGCTTTTCATTCTATCAAGAAAGCCCTCTAATTTTTCTTGCATTTTAGAATTAAAATCTCTCTTGCCAACCGGCAAATTGAACTCACCTTTTTTATTAAATCGTAGCTGGTTATTAAACGAATATACAATGAGCAGATATAACATAAGATAATATTTATCATTTTTTTCAATTTTTTTATTGAAATCTTTCCTCAGTTTATTGTACCCTTCTTTATTGTAGCTGCCTAATCCTTTAGAANTTTCACNTCCATAATATTCATATCCGTTTTTACTTACAAGCGAAAGATTGTATTTGCCAATTTCCTCAAATANCCCTGCNAAAATCTCTTCCTTAGACAAGCTTTTAAATGTGTTCAATAACCCTATCAAGTATTCATTAGAATCATTAAATCGAACTTTATTACAATTTATATTAATACCCACATTACAGCCGCCGCAAAACAAATCCACTACCTTGTCTGCATCCTTGGGAAATAACGGTAATATTTGCGGCAGTAATTTGTATTTTCCTCCCGTATAATTTAATGCTGAAGGAACCATTTTTTGGGGTACCTCATAACAAGTACACAAAAATAATCTTTCTTGGTTTTCTTTTATATCAGATTTTCCGGTAGAAAATGCCTTATAATCTTCTGAAAATATCTTTACAGTTCCTTTTTTCTGTAATATACGCATAATATCATCATCGCTAATCTTAGCATTTGAACGGTCATTTCCTTTTTTCGCCATATTATTATATGACAGGATAATGTACTTTGCATTAATTGAATTTATTAGCCTTTCAAATGCTGCCGCTGCCTTCTGTGTGCAATAATCGCTTTTTAATGCTGTTCTATCCATCTTTTTCGCAACACCAAACACCTCCGGTTGATTCCATCTTGCCACATTTTCCAGTAAATGATACGCATCACAATACTGCCTCGAATTATATGGCGGGTCAATATATACCAAATCTGCTTCAATATCAGTTGCCAATTCATTCGTATCCATATTGTAGCATACATTATTTTCGTTTAAATTTAAGTCAGGTTGTGGAACTGACAGCTCAAGGTGTTTTTCAAACTTTACGCCTTGCCTATATGCATCATAATGTCCGCAGGTATTGGCAATCTTATCCATCGCATATAAAAGAGAGGTTATCAACAAAGCTTTTTCTCTGACGTTCAATTCGCCATGATTGAATTTATTTTCTATATCCTGTCTTATAAATCCAATCTTTCTACAATCTTCAAGTGAAAAATATGTATTGGCAAAATTTTCACTCATATAATTGTCCTGATTCACGCTCAACTCATTATATTCCATAATCATATCGATTATTTTTTCTTCCGAATATTCCTCTCCGCTAAACCAAGCTAGATGGCAAATATAATTGCTATACATAATATCATTAGTTATTAGCTTTTTATGAGTAAATGCAGATGCAACGGCTCCCGTTCCTGCAAATATATCCGCCACTGTATTAACATTTTTACATTCCTTCTCAACAACCTCGGTTATAAAAGGCAAGAGCTTGTATTTGTTTCCTAAATAACGCCTATTGTTAATCTTTATTGTTTTATAGGGAAGTTCAACTTCTTGAGCTTTGTTTGTAATATTATTCTTCTTAATATATTCCTTTAACTGATTATAGACAGACTCTGTCCACAAAGTTCTTCCATTTTCACCAAACTCTATCTCTGCTGCACCATTATCTTTTAAATAATACAAATATGATCTTGAAATGTCTAATTTCTTTGCCATTTGAGTTGCCGAATAATTCATTTTATTATCTCCGTTTTATGCAACATATTTCTTCCGTCATTGGACACTTTTCCTCTTAATTATATCATTATCATGAAGATTTACAATATAAATCTGGAGAAAACCCTAAAAAATGGATGCTAATATAAAACATATCGTTTTCTTTATTAGCATCCATTTTTATCTTTATTTTAAAATATACAGACTAATTCAAAAGCACCTTATATACCGCAGCCCCGCATGTTCATCGATACAACACATAGTCATGCATTTCCCTTATAAATCCTGCGCCTTCAAAGGCTTCCTTTGCCGTTTCAGGATATTCCTTTACCACGATACGCTTCATGGCGGGAAAAAGTATTCCTTTTTTGTACTCCTCCGCAAAAAGCTTAAGACTCTTCTCCTGATGCTCCTCTTCAAACACACGCAGTACCTTTCCCTGCCGCTCCAACACCGCCACGGGAACGCCGCCAAAACATGCCACAACACTTCCCGGAACATTTAAGAAGCTGCGTCCTTCCCTGTGAGGCAGTACCTTTCCCCAGCACTGCGCCGGATCCGCGGCATTCACCCACACTATTTTCTTCTCCGGTCTCTGAAGCAGACGCACTACGCTCACATAATCCTTCTCCCTGATAAACTGCGCACCGGACATTCCTTCCACAAAATATCCCCTTCTGGCGCGACCGGTGTACTCCCATATACGCAGTACCGCCAACGCCTCCTGCCATGAAAACCCCCATTGTGCCGCCGTCTCCCTGCAGACAATCAGACTACGGTCAAAACAGCCCTCCAGCCGTTCTTCCATGGACTGCTCCCTGACCGGACGCACCACATCCCACCGTCCTGCTTTCAGCGCCTTAACCTTCATGTTCACCCGCTGTCGTGCCGTAATCCTTTTGGACTTCTCCCCTTCAAGCCACTGCCTCACGGGAACAAAGCTGTCAGCGCACACCAAGCCCTTTTCCAGCAAAGACAACAATGTATCATACGCGGATTCTCCGGGAAGCAGACTGTTTAAAGCCTGCATAAAGCTTGCTCCCCTCTTCAAAAGTGCTTCATAAATAATCCGTTCCTTTTCGGCAAGTCCCTCCAACCGTTGTTCCATATCCTGATCCCAGTCAATTTCTTCCTGACGGTCAAAGCACAAACCGCCGTTTTTCTCCATATGCCAGAACAGCTCCCCTTCGGCCAGAAAGGCATCCAGCATAGCTTCCCTATAATTCCTAACTCGTCTCGGCAGCAGAATCCCTTCCCAGTATGATGCAGGAAATTCCGCTCCCGCATATCTCATTAATGTATTCTTAAGGCATTCCTCCCCGGGTGCGCTTGATTCCGTTCCCGAAAGCAAAAGCGCCGCATATGCTTCCCCCGAACAGGTCCGAACCTCCTCTCGGCGGTTTTGTATCGTCCGCGCTCTGGCGCGGCGGTACAGCACTGCATGAAAATACCTGCCGCCCTGCTTTACCGCTTCTTCCCTGCGGCATAATTCCTCCAGAANTTCCTCTGCCGTGTGAACGGACCACNCATAGCGCTCTGCGGTCTGTCNTGCATCTGNCGCNCNCCTGTAGCGANGCATACGCCTNACNATATGAAGGCGTTCTTCCCGNCCTTNCTTCNTATNCTNCCCTTCGCCNTTTACATCACTGTCTTCATCCGACCTACCGCAGTTTTCATCGTTTCCTTCCTCCGGCAGCCTGTCATTTACCTTGCCGTGCATTCCCACCGACACCCGCAAAGCTTCACATTCCCCCAAAGCCGCCGCATATTCCTGCTCCTGTTCCGCGGCAATCCACAGTCCTTGCTCCAGATACAGCACCCTACCGTCCTTCGCCAAGCTCTCCAGCCACTCTGCCGGAATGTCCAGCTCTCCTGCGGCAAGATCACCCTCCGTCATCAAGAGGGAATGGAGCTGCCCCGCATCCTTCGGAAGCCTCTGCCGCTCCTGTACCTGCGTAAGCTCCTGATTCCCCGGTCGCACAAGCTCCTTTTCCCGCTTTAATTCCTCCTCCACTGCACCGTGGATTCCCCGGGGCGTGGGTGCGTAATCATACATCACCGCCGCTTCCTGCCCCCACTGCAGCGGAAGCGACATTGGAGAGGGTACATCCGTATAGACCTCCCTGACCTCCACTGCGCCGGAACGAATGTCACATAAAAGCTCCCTTACGCCCTCGGCATCCCACAGCTCCCGCATACACTCCCGTCTTGTCTCCCGAATCAGGGGATGCTCCTTCTCCCTCACCACCTGCTCCAGCATCTCGGCGCTTTTTAACCGTTGCAGCCATAAAGGAGTGCGTCCGTTCTTTCTGACTCCCATCATCAACGCACGTCCACTGTTATACCGAAAAGCCATATTAAAGAGCGGCGTTGCCGGCAGCAGGATTTCCAACAGCCTGATACAGGCATCCGGATCCATCCTTTGCAGGATTCCCTCCGGCAAAATCCAGTTTCCGTAGGAATACAGCAAAAAGCCGTCCTCCTCGTCCACGCTCCCAATCTCCATATCAAGCTGCTCCCTCACCGCATTTGCCNCAANAAGCNCNAGANGTGCGNTAATCCGCCTTCCAAATACGGANNGTACCATCACCTGACNGNTTCCCGANGAATCCTTAAAATGCTCCACCACAATCGTCCTGTGGTCGGGCAGGCTGCCTACGGCATTAATCTGCCTCTCCAAATATCCAAAGGCAAGACCTGCCGCCGACTCGTCCAAGCCCAGCTCTCCCAAGGCTTCCAAAAGCCTTCCGTCCTCGTGCGCTTTCTGCAGGGAACAAAACATACGCCCGAACGCTTCCCCCGTCCGTTTGTCACGCCCCTTTATTTCTCCCTTCCAAAAGGGAAGTCTTGCCCACTCCGCAGGCGCCTGAGTCACCGTCACCGTGTCATGGCTGATATTCAATACCCTCCACGCAAAGGAACCAAGAATAAACCTGTCTCCCTTTTGGGTTTCATAGACAAATTCCTCGTCCACCTCCCCGAGCGTTACCCCTTCCTCCGTCTTCACCGAATACAGCCCTTTATCGGGGATTGTTCCTCCCGCGGAAACGGCAAGCATCCTGCTGTAACCGTCTCCCTCCACTCTTTCATGTATCCTGTCATACAAAATTCTGGGGCGTGCGGGGATATCCCTGTCATGCTCATAATCCCCGGCAAGCATACCGAGAACCGCTTTCACATCCTCCTTACTTAGATTACGGAAGGGCCACGCTCTGGGCAGAATTTTCATCACCTCATCCAACTCATAGCTGCGAAATGCTGCCATGGAAACCAAATGCTGTGCAAGCACATCCAAACATTCCGAGGGAGGGTTCAAATGCTCCACTCCGCCCTGTCTGGCAAGCTGTGCCGTCATGCCGCAGGACACACATTCCGCCGCAGCCCTTGGGAAGAGATACATGACACTGACGCGCCCCGGATTATGCCCGGCGCGCCCCAGTCTCTGCATTGTTCCCGAAATCGTGCGCGGGCAGCCAACCTGCAGCACTTGGTCAATCTCCCCCACATCAATCCCCAGCTCCATGGAGGAGGTGGCACACAGCAGCCTAAGCCGCCCATCCCGCAGAGCCAGCTCCGTCTCCAGACGCTGCTCCTTGGACAGACTGCCGTGATGTACCCTTGCAAAGCCTTCCCCTCCTATCAGATTTACATAATAGGCAAGCTTTTCCGCATATCTTCTTCCCTCCACAAATGCAATCACACTGCGGCTTCCCTGACAATATCGGTATACCAGCGCTCCCACTTCCTCCCACACGGGATCCTTTCTCTTGCCTTTCGTTATATCCGCAAAGGGACCAAGCACATCAAGCCGTACCTCTTTCTTCATTTCTGGCGCCGCAATCCCTACCTCCTCCGGTGCCAGATACTCTGCCGCGGCACCAAGGGGCTCAATGGTAGCCGACAAACCGATTCGCTGCAGGGGCTGTCCGCATAAAAAATCCAGCCTCGCCAGAGAAAGCATCAGATGGGCTCCCCTTTTCGTATCGATTAAAGCATGCAGCTCGTCCAATATGACAGCCTTTGCCGTCGCCAAAACATTCTGCCCCGTCTTACTTGTCAACATCAAATACAGGGATTCAGGCGTTATTATCAAAATATGGGGCGGTTTTCTCACCATCCTCTGCCGCTCTCCAGAAGTCGTATCGCCGGTTCTGATTCCTACCGTAATCTCCTCTCCGCCGCCTATTCCCTCCAGCGGGTGTCTTAGATTCTCCCGTATGTCCGCCGCCAAAGATTTCAGGGGCGAAACATAAATTAGCTGTAGCTCCTGCTTTAAGGCTCCTTCCCGTGCCTGCTGCTTCATCCGGTCTAAAAACACAAGAAATGCAGAGAGTGTTTTCCCTGTTCCCGTGGGCGCCGATACCAGCGTATGCTTACCGGCGGCAATCAGCGGCCACGCCTCCCTTTGTACTAAAGTAGGCTCTCCAAGCGTATCTCTGAACCACTCTGCCGTCTCCTCACGAAACAGACTTAACACGTCCTCCATATCTTTCGCCTTCCTTTCCGTAAAACCTTACATTACCATCCGGCATAAGCCCCCATGCCGAAGCATTATTTGTATAGGCACGTCGCAAAGCGCAACGCAGCTTTGCCTGTGCCGTGTTGCCTTTAATATTAGTATAATCAAACAATAGCCTTTTGTTGATATTTTCATCTCTTTAAAAAATCGCTAAATTCTTTTAATTCTTTTTTCTTGACTTCCGAAAGACTGTTGAATTCAATATTATGAATCGCACCCTCTAATGCATATAAATGTACCAAGCAAACCTGAGGATATGCCTCTTTTAATTTTAAAAATGCCTGTTCTGCGCCTAACCCAATAAGCTTCTCGGATGAATCAATTCCAACAGTTGTTAGCTTTCTTGCCATTTCTTTACCGATATTCATCATGGATGTTAATTCTGACATATTTTCTCTAAACCCTCCCTTTAGCATATCCTCTGATTTATTGACTAAATACTATGCGGCTGCGTCTTTTCAAATCCCGATTGCGATTTGATGCTTTTTAAGAGAAATATTTGAACCGTTGTTGCCTTTTATTTCCTACCATACTTAGTTCTTTTCATTATGAACTATAATAAGAGAAATTGCAAGGAACAGAAAATGCTATGAAACAGGTACTTTACCAAGTGTTAATTGTGATACTTCATCAGAAAATGAATGAATTTGTATAAAACATATGATAAAATAAAACAATCTACAATACAACATAAAACTACGTTTTAGGAATAATAGAATATACACTATTATAATTTGAGGTATTATAATGAAAATAGGGGCATATCAATTTGCTGTCACAAATAATATAAATCATAATATGGAAATTATCAAAAAAGCTATTATACAGGCATCACATGAAGGGGTTAAGCTGTTGGCTTTTCCAGAGTGTGCTCTGACCGGATATCCCCCCGTGATATTGAAAGTTCTTCTTCAGTCAAATTTGATGAATTGACCTGTGCTTATAAGCAATTACAAAAGCTGGCTACCGATAATACCATACATATAATAGCAGGAACAATCGCACGGAAAGATGATAAATATCACAATAGCGCTATTGTCTTTACACCTTATCAGGAAAAGTTGATTTATCACAAAAGAGCTTTATGGGGATGGGATAGGGATAATTTCAATATAGGAAATGGCAACGGGGTTTTTGACATAGAAGGCTTGAAAGTTGGAATTAGAATATGTTTTGAGGTCAGGTTTCCCGAGTTTTTCAGGGAACTGTATAAGGCACATACTGATCTAAATATTATTCTGTTTTATGATGTCTCTGACTATGAAGATATGGAAAGATACGAACTGATAAAAGCTCATATCAAAACCAGATCTGTTGAAAATGTAACATATACATTATCCGTAAACTCGATTTGTCCGTATCAGACGGCACCAACTGCGTTGTATGATAAATCCGGTTATCCGTTAAGCGAACTCAAGAGAAATGAAGAAGGGCTACTTGTGTATGATTTGGAAAACATGCAGTTTGATTTTGGTGAACAGGGACGAAAACAGATTTCTGATTGGCTGATGATAAATCCCTAATTGCAATAAAAGCGGAACCCCATTGCACCAAACAAAGGCTTTCCTTTGTAAAAACCCCATGAGGGTAAAAACAAAATCCGCTTACTTCAAGGCATTATGTTCCTATTTCCGTTCGTTAATGCGTTTAGATTCCTTTGATTGCAGAAAACTGACAAAGTCTATCACGGAAGTCACCTTCTGGGGAGACAGCTCCAAGGTGGTGTTGACTAAGTCGGCAACAGTGTAATCAACGGTAAGATGTCTGCTCAAGGTATCGGGGGCAAACCGATGGTCAGTCCTATCCAGAAGATAGTCGGTGGTGACACCAAAGAAGTCGGCTATTTTGCTAAGTGTATTCAGGTCAGGAGAATGAACCCCTTTTTCATAATTGGAAATAGTACCTACGGATAAATTCAAAAAAATTGCAAGCTCTTTTTGACAAACGCCTTTTTCTGAACGTAATTTCTTTATCTTTTGTCCAACATCCACTGAACACACCCCCCTCCCTTTCAATTTATGTTTCATAAAACTTATTTTAAATGATTTTAGAAAAGTGAAAATAGTGTTTTAGATAACCAATAAAATTTTNAATGATATACAGTTATATTTTACTATCTATAAATTATTAGAGGTTGNTTTTGAAATTATGTATGTACTTCAAACAACTCGGATATGAATACACTTATCTTCCGTACCGCATCTTNCACGCAATGCGTTACAAACNCTAATTCACNTCTGCGATTCCATATAGGGATTTATGGCATAAATTAATGATTGAAAAATAACCAACAAGCTATTCAGTCTATATATTTAAAGCAAAGCTAATTACATTCTTTGAATGTACATTGACTTTTATAAACAAAAATGATAGAGTATCAATCTATTAAAAAAATCCCCCTGCGTAACCTATTGCTTGTGACGCTGCGTAATGTTGTAAAACAGCAGTGTAAGGAGGTGAAAAGCTATGTCAAAATATACGACAGGAGAAATTGCAAAGCTATGTGGCGTTTCAGTCAGAACCGTTCAGTATTACGATTCCCGCGGCATCCTTGTGCCCAGTGAGCTCACCGAGGGCGGCAGGCGTCTTTATTCGGAGGAAGACTTAAGAAGAATGAGGATCATCTGTTTTCTCCGGGAACTGGGTTTACCCATAAACAGCATAAGGGAGCTTCTTTCGGAAGCACATCCTGAGGATATCATTTCTCTTTTGCTGGATGAACAAGAAAAGACGCTTCATACGGAAATCCAAGAACGGCAGTCAAAGCTTGATAAGCTGGAGGAGTTAAAGCAAACTCTCAAAAAGGTGGAATATTTCTCCGTTGAGTCAATCGGGGACATAGCACACATTATGGAAAGCAAAAAGAAGCTGCGCAAGATTCGTCTCAGTATGATTGCCATGGGTATCCTTATGGATATTATCGAAATCGGCACACTGATTCTATGGATTCTAACGGGTATTTGGCTGCCCTTTGCAGTCGGTATGTGCGCCGTCATAGCAATGGGCATATGGATTTCCTCTTTTTATTTTAAGAGAGTCGCTTACATTTGCCCTAAATGCCATACCACATTCAAGCCCACCTTTAAGCAAGCCTTTTGGTCAAGACACACGCCAAGCACAAGAAAATTAATCTGCCCCGCCTGCGGTCATCACGGCTTTTGTGTGGAAGTCTACGGAAGGGAGGCTTAAAAATGGATAATATTATGGAATTTCTTCCTTTTTTGATTCCCCTTGCCATTGCAGAGCTGGCGTTGTTTGGGTATACACTGTACCACATTTTAACCCATAAGCAATATAAGAGGGGAACCCGCGCCCTTTGGCTTATCGTTACAATTATCGGAATACAGTTTATCGGTCCTATCCTGTATTTCCTTCTCGGAAAGGAGGACGCGTAATATGGATATACTGACAATAACCAATTTAAAAAAGAGCTTTGGGGATATAGACGTGCTACGCGGACTTAATCTGTCCGTGCCCGTGCATAGTGTGTTTGGATTTATCGGCAGGAACGGAGCGGGAAAGACAACAACTATGAAAGCGGTACTTGGTCTGCTAAAACCCGACGGCGGAGAAATTGTCGTGTCGGGAAAAAAGGTAATCTACGGGCAAACCGAAACAAACCGGCACATCGGTTATCTGCCCGATGTGCCGGAATTTTATTCTTATATGACACCCTGCGAATACCTGATGCTTTGCGGAGAGACCTGCGGAATGAGTAAATCACACCTAAGGTCAAAAAGCGCCGAGCTGCTTTCCCTTGTGGGTCTCAAAGACGAAAGACACCGCATCAAGGGCTTTTCAAGGGGCATGAAGCAACGCTTGGGTATCGCTTCGGCACTTTTAAACAGCCCGCAGCTTTTAATTTGCGACGAGCCTACTTCCGCCCTTGACCCGGTGGGAAGAAAGGAAATTTTGGATATCCTTCTCGCTGTCAAAGAACAGACTACCGTGCTCTTTTCCACCCATATCCTTTCCGATGTGGAGCGCATCTGCACCGATGTGGCTTTCCTAAATGAGGGAAAAATCGCCCTGCAGGGCAGCGTCTCTAAGATAAAAAGCCTGCGCCCGTCCGAAAAATTCACTGTCGAAGTAATGAGACCGGAGGATGCCAAAAGGCTTATGCAGGCATTTGAGTACTCAGGGCAGACCGGAAGGAATATACTTGTTTTCAGCGGAAACGAGGACAGGATGTTTACCGTACTGCGATATATAACCGAGAACCAAATACCTATACAGAAGGTGGAACGGATGGAACCCACTCTGGAATCTCTGTTTTTGGAGGTGGCAAAATCATGAAATCCTTATTTGCTTTTATGAAAAAAGAATGGCTGGAAGCCGTCAGAAGCGGAAAGATAATGATTCTGACAATCCTGTTTGTACTGTTTGGCATTATGAATCCGGCAATCGCAAAGCTGACGCCATGGATGACGGATCTGATGGCGGATTCCCTTGCCGAAACAGGTATAATCATTACTGAGATTCCGGTAAATGCGCTTACCTCATGGACACAGTTTTTCAAAAACATTCCTATAGGACTTATTGCTTTTATTCTGATTTACAGTAATACCTTTACAAGGGAATATCAGTCGGGAACCCTAATACTTATGCTGACAAAGGGCTTGTCACGGTATAAGGTGGTGCTCGCCAAATCCGCTGTCATGCTGTCGCTTTGGAGCTTGTGTTACTCGCTCTGTTTTGCCGTCACCTATCTATATAATTCTTACTTTTGGGATAACGATATTGTTCCCGGTCTGCTTCCCGCAGCCGCCCATTGGTGGCTGCTTGGCGTGTGGATGATAAGCCTGATTGTGCTTTTCTCAGTGCTGTTTTCCCACAACACCGGCGTGCTTTTAGGCACAGGTACAACGGTTCTTGCCGCATATCTTGCCGGTTTGTTCCCAAAAATGCAGGAATATATGCCTACAATGCTGATGAATACAGGTTCCTTGTTGTCCGGAGCAACGGACTTTGAGACATATACAAGGGCTGTTATTATTACAACAGCTTTGTCTGCTTCTGGCATTGCCGCGGGGGTGGCTGTCATGAATAGAAGAAAATTATGAGGGGCGCTCTGTACGCCCCTTTTTCTACTGTCACCTGAAATTCAATACCCACCGGCTTTCTGTCTGGTAATAAATCAACCTTGCCCTGATTGCCTGCCCGAGAAGTGTCAATGTGCAGTCAAATTCTATGGAAGGAATCCCGGCATACAGCTTCCGCTCCTGTGAATGAATCTCTATTTGCCTGATAACCCTGATTTCTCCATCCTCATCCTTTACCTTTAGCATCAGGGGAATTACCTTTCCCGAGCTGGTAAACCAACACTCGCACGCAATTTCCCTCTGTGTTCCCTTTACATCGCCCGCATCTGTTTTGCCGACGTTTGCGTAGGCTCCAAATGCCATGGAAGCTCCTCCTTCCTGTCACACAATTATCCTATTATGCCAAAGCCTTTTTGCACAGGCATATCCGCACGCCCATTTAGCAAATACCATGAGCGCGGGTACCCATGCAATAGGGCTGCGTGGCACCGTACTGCGCCTCAAATTTCATGCTCCGCTTTTTGGGGTGGGATGATTGACTTTTCGGTAGGATAACCTCCGCACATATGGTTGATAGGCTGATTTAAAAAAGCCGCCCGCATCACTGTGTCAACCCCGAAACGTTTCCTGATACCGTCTACCGCTCCATCGGCACGGGCAAGCTTTTCGTAATCCTTTTCGTCAAAAAGCTGCAGCTGTCTGGTAAAATCATCCCCGTGCACTCTGCCAGTATGCACGCCCAGATGCCGTACGGGCTGTCCGTTCCACAAATCCACAAACAGCTCACATGCCGCTTCATAAATTTCCATAGTCAGATTGGTGGATGACCTTAGCCTTTTCTGATGGGAGACAAAGGGAAACAGGCTTCTCTCAGACAGATTCGCGTACCGGATGCTCACGGCCACCTCCTCAACCTGAACTCCGTCGGCTCGAAGCCTGTTCCCAACCGTTTCCGCCAAAGCGAGCAGTACCATCTTCGCCGTCCGCACATCCGCCACATCCACGGGAGTGGTGGTACTGTTGCCATACCCTTTATTTGCCGGAGGCTCCGCCAATACCGGAGATAAATCAATCCCGTTGGCAAAGCCCCATACCACCTCTCCCTGCTTCTTCAATACACCCTTCAACCACGCCGGGTCTGCCGCCGCAAGCTCTCCGATTGTCCGGATTCCCATGGAAAACAATTTCTGAGTGGTGGCACGCCCCACGAAAAATAAATCCGATACCGGCAGCACCCACATCTTCTCCCTTATTTCTTCCGGATATAGGGTGTGTACCCGATCCGGCTTCTCAAAATCCGATGCCATCTTTGCCAGAAGCTTGTTACGGGAAATCCCTATATTCACCGTAAATCCCAATTCCTTCCTGACACGGTTCTTTATCTGCTCCGCAGTCTCTTTCGGATTACCGAATAAATGACAGGTTGACGTCATATCTACAAAAGCTTCGTCAATGCTGTATTGCTCCACCACATCCGAGTACTCGCGCAGAATATCCATAAGAACGGCGGAACATTTCTCATACAATCCGTAGTCGGGCGGAATCAATACCAGATTCGGGCATTTCCTTTGTGCCTCCAATATTGTCTCGCCTGTCTTGATTCCATATTTTTTCGCCGGAATGGATTTGGCAAGGATAATCCCATGACGCAGCGCCCTATCTCCGCCAACGGCTGACGCTACTTCCCTGAGGTCTAAGCTCCCGCCCCGGTGGGCGAGACGATAAACAGCCTCCCATGATAAGAAGGCTGAATTTACATCAATATGAAATATAATATTTTCCAAACGTACGTTCACCTCCTGCTATTTTTATGTTAGCAAACGTACGTTCTTTTTTCAACAGGTAACTTTTTCCATGTTTATGCATTTTATCCTTTAAAACAGATTTATCTGCTCAAATTCAGTTCTTCTCTCCAGCAAACCGGGCTTTTTATGAAGAAGGGCTTCCGTTCTATCCTTATCAAATATCCAGGGTATAATCTCATCCGGTTCCAAAATAAGCGGCATACGGTCGTGGACTTGCTTCATGGATTCATTTGCCTCGGTGGTCAGAATCACGAAACGCTCCTCATCACCATAGCGATTATAAATTCCCGCCATAAACAGCACCGGCTGAGTCTTGCTATAAAAAATATTTTTTTCCTTATTCCGGCTCCACTCGTAAAACCATGTTGCCGGCACTACAATCCTTCGATGCTCCACACTCCCCTTAAAGGTTGTTTTCTCCGACGCGAATTCGCTTCTGGCGTTAAAAATAACCTGCTTTCCCTGCCGGGAATACTGCTGCATTGGAAATCCCCAACGCTGCCACCGACAGCACAGCCCTCTGTCCGCCGGTGCAAGGATTGGTGCCGTATCCGTTGGATGAATATCTCTTGCCTGAAGCTTCAGCTTCCCGCCGGCTGCCTTTAACTTTTCGTCCGCCTGCCGTACCAGCTTCTCAATTTCCCTTGCCGTATCATCATCCACATAATACCTTCCGCACATAGAATCACCGCCTTTCCGTCAAAACCTATGATGCCTCTTATTGTCATCCCTATCCGCTCATTTTGGTGTGGTGGATCCACACCCATACCCCCAGAACTTAAGCTGCGTAAAACAAGCCGCCCTTGAAGGCCTATGGGTTTTGAGCCTGAACCCGCCTCCGGTTTTCCTCATAAAGATAATGAAGCCTGTATACAAAAATTTTAATTTCATCAATTACCTCTTTATCATTCTCATCTTCCGATAAGTCCAATTTATAAACCGTTTCAGCCAGATTATTTATTTTCTCCAAGATTTCTTCTATACCTGTCTCGCCGGACTGAAACCAGAAGGTATTTTCATCATATAGCAATACCAATTGATACACCACTCGCAATAGTATTAAAGAAAACTTTGAATCGTAATGCTCTGCTTTCTTCTCCAAAAAAACATTTAATACATCCAATGCCTCCGCCAAAGCGTCAATATCAGCAAACGCCTCTTGGGTAAAGGAATACGCTCCGTTTAAAGTAAAGTACCTTTCAAATAGCAGCATCGCGTCATCAGTCGTATCAACCGTCTCATTCAGCAACGCTTCTACGCCTCTCCAGAATTTACAAATCTCCAAAGCAAGGCGGACACTCCTGCATTTCTTTTCAAAGTCAATTCGGGCTGATTCATACTCTCCTTTTTTTAATTCATTCTCTATACTACAATAATATGCCTCTATATTTAACAGATTATCAGTTCCGCTATGTAACCCGGCAAACCTTTGTCTTTCATCCAGCGTCATTAATATCCTATAAAGTTCGTCAACATCCATAACGTCAAATTTTTTCCACGCTCTCTCTATCCTGTCGGTTTTAAAAAAGAAATACAGCATATCCTTAAAGGCACGGACATTTTCCAATATAGTCTTGCGTACAATCATTCCCCCTTCATTTATACAAATACCCTTTTGTTTTTCCGTCAATCCGTTTTTCATTAACACTTCAATCAATTTCCGGGAAACATCTAAAAATTCCTGCGTATCTGCTTTTGGAAACGTG
>WFLY01000281.1 GCA_009177215.1 Bacillota bacterium | reverse complement strand
GAAAAGCAAGAATTTGTGCTTGGCAGGTGGCGTTGCGCTGAATTGTGTGGCAAATGGAATTTTGAAACAAAAATTACCTTTTGAGAATATTTACTTATTTCCTGCATGCGGCGATAACGGAACGGCGATTGGCTGCGCTTACTATGGATATTATAAGGATTATGCGGGTGATAAAATTTGTTCCGAAATTGTCAGCCCTTATTTTGGAAAGGATTATACAGATGATGAAATCAATTCGGCACTTGATAAATCTGATCTGATCGTTTTAAAAACTTCGGATTATTTGATGACTGCTGCAAAGTATATTGGACAGGGAAAAATCATCGGATGGTATCAAGGCGGATCTGAGTTTGGACCGAGAGCGTTAGGCCATAGAAGCATATTGGGAGATCCCAGAAACGCAAATATGAAGGATATACTTAATTATCGAGTAAAATTCAGAGAAGGTTTCAGACCGTTTGCTCCATCTGTTTTACATGAAGATATGAGTGAATTTTTCACATATGACACAGAATCACCGTACATGTTAATGGCATTTGATATAAAAGAAGACAAGCGAGATTTGGTGCCGGGAGTAGTTCATGTAGATGGAACGGCGCGAGTACAAACTGTTACGAAGGAAGCTAATGGGGTATATTATGATTTGATTAAAGAATTTAAAAAGCAAACAGGTATCCCGATNTNGATTAANACTTCTTTTNATANTAANGGAGAGCCGATNGCGGAAACACCAGAAGATGCTGTTGCCTGTTTCTTGAAAACAGGAATAGATATATTAGTAATAGGGAAAAACATTGTTTTTAAAAAGAAAGGAGATTTTATCATGAAGAGAGAGGAAATTTTAGAGAAACTGAAGGAAATTTTGGTACAGGTATGCGAATTGGACATGGAAGCATCCCGTGTGGATTTTGAGAACAGCAATTTTGCTGAAGAGTGTGGTATCAATTCTATTTCTGCATTGGAGTTCTTGTTGGAAGTAGAACAGGAATTTGATATCGAAATCGATGATGATGATCTTGATGAGAGTTTAATTGCCGATATTAATGTTTTGGTTGATTACATTATTGCTAAAAGAAGCGGAAAATAGAGGATAAGATATCTATGCGCTTACTATTGGCAGCAGGAAAAGCTATAATATTCTCAGTGTTTGCACAGAGTTTTTAGGTGGGAAGAAATGAAGTGTTAATAAATTATATTACATGTGAAAAGGTTGAAAAATGGGAAAGTTTGAGAAAATAGAAACAGCGTATTTATATCCCACATTAAAATGCAATTTAATGTGCGCAATGTGTGTATCAAGTGCTAATTTGCATGAAAGTAAATATACTGATTCCGAGATGACATTAAAACAGTATAGAAAGCTTATAAATGATTTGTATTCATTGGGAGTTCGAACATTTGATATAAGTGGTGGAGAACCCATTTTGCGGCAAGATCTTTTGCAAATATTAAAGGAAATAAAGAAAAATGACGGAACGAAAATAGTTCTTGTGTCAAACGGAACATTATGGAATAGGGATTTTGTAAAAGCAGAACAGTTGTTGGAATATCTGGATGATGTACATATTTCCATTGATTCCAGTGATGCATCTGTACATGATCAAATAAGAGGCGTTGAAGGAACTTTCGCGTCTGTATGCGAAAATGTGAGAAGAATAAGGGAACACGGGTATCAAAATGTAAATATTAACACTGTTTTGTCACAACAGAATTATAAGGATGTATACAATATTTTAGATATGACGCATTCTTTGGGCTGCAAAAGCATTTCGTTCTTGAAACTTTTGGATGTTACAGAGAGTAGTAGGAAAATGAATAATCTATTGTATCAAAAGGATTATCTTTATGTTTGGAACGAAATGCTGAAATAGAAAAATGAGATAGGTGATTTGGCAAAAAGATTATTGGGAAAAATAGTGTTACGGGGAAAACTGCTTGGGCTGTATAGAAATCATAAATGAAGTGAGTTGGCGGCTGATGTAAATGTTAAGGCGGAGTTTGATCCGTTGAGAGGCTGTAATGCCTTCAGAAAGAGCATTATGATAACTTCTGATGGTTATGTTACGGGCTGTACGGCTTTTTTGGGAAAAGAGAGTATTTATGCTGGAAATGTTTTGTGGGATGACTGGGAGACAATTCTTCAAAAGTTTTTAGCATATAGAAATATGATAAAAGAGCGTGAAAAGAAAATAAAAGAAGATAAATGCGGTCAATGCGAAGAGTGGAATGTATGTAGAGGGGGATGTCCTGCGATAGCATTGAATTATGATGGAGTATTTGATAATCCAGAATCCGTTTGTAAATCATATTAAAATTAGTGATTCGGCATTCAGATTTTAAGTAAAATTATTCTTTCCGTCTATACAGTGAAAAATGGTGATAGAAGAATAAGTTTAGGTTTGAATCTGCCAAATATTGAATCATGTTATTTGGGGCAAATGAGGAGAGATTCTATGAGTGTTTTAGCATTACGTGGTGGTGAAAAAGTAAGAAAAGAGCCTTTTGTAAAATTTCCATTAGTTAATAAAGAAATGGAAGATAATATTTTAAAAGTCTTGCATAGTCAAAAGTGGGGGCGCGAAAGAAATGAAAAGACGGAAGATGTGAGCTATATTTCATTGATGGNNAGTGAAATTAGCAAGCTTTTTGGTGTTAAGTATGCGCTTGGTGTGGCAAATTGTACGGCTGCACTTGAAATTGCATTGAGGAGCGTGGGCGTACAATGCGGGGATGAAGTGTTGGTTACTCCGTATTCATACATTGCGAGTGCCACTTCTATTATGCAGATAGGAGCAATTCCAGTTTTTGTTGATATAGAAGAGGAAACTTGGAATATGAATTTGGATCTAGCTGAAAAGCTGATTACACCAAAAACCAAAGCTATTGTTGTAGTTCATTTTGCAGGAAAGCCTGTTGATATGGATAGAATTCTGGATATTTCACATCGACACAATATAAAGACTGTGGAAGATGCGGCGCATGCTTTTGGTACGAAATGGAAAGGAAGATATGTCGGAACATTCGGAGATGCAGGATGTTTTAGCTTCCAGCAGTCTAAAAATGTTTTTGCAGGTGAAGGTGGTCTTATTGTTTCNAATTNTNAAGATGTTTTTTTGAAAGCATATTCCTTACACATGACAGGTCGAGATTATAATGATCATAATTGGTATCAACATCATTGCTTAGGATGGAATTACCGCATGACGGAATTCCAGGGTGCGCTGGTATATTCGCAATTATCAGTTTTTGAAGAAATTGAAAATAGAAGACGCGAGAATTCAAAATATCTTAAAGAGCTCTTGAGTGATTTGAAAGGGATACAAGTGCCTGATGATGAAGCGGAAACGCAGAGAGTCTATCATTTGTTTACTATAAGGTATTTAAAGGATGAGTGGAGAGGACTTTCACGGAAAAGATTTGTTATGGCACTGAATGCAGAAGGCATTCCGTGTAGCGAGGGGTATGGTTATCCAATTTATAAGAATCCTTTGTTTGCGAATATTGGAGGATATGAAAAATATTCAGAGCTGTGTTCCGTTGCAGAAAGAATATGTAAAGAATCACTCTGGTTGTCTAACAGTCTGATTGGTGGAGATAAAAAGGATATTGAAGATATATCTGCAGCATTTCATAAAATATGCAATAATATTGAAGAGTTGGTTAAATAAAGATGAAGAAGAAAGCAATTACAGTTTGGGCATTTGAAAATGGTGTATCAGGTGATTACGATATCGGAGCTATTCTGAAAAAATTGAAGGTCGGTGGTTTTGATGCATTGGAGTTGAGCTTTAGTGAACATGGTACAATAAGCTTTGATACGGACATTGATCAATTAAAAAGANANTATGAAGGATGNCGANATGAAGNAATAGAATTCAGCAGTATTTCTACNNTGCNGTTTNANCAGATAAATATTGCGTCTGATGATAACNGTNAGCGAGAATATGCTGNTGCTATCACAANAAAAATGATAGACATTGCATCTGAGTTGCAAATTGAAACCGTTTCAATTTCACCCGGTAAATTATTGGCCGGTGATAGTTATAAGAGACAGATGAGCCGTGTTTTGGAAAGCATCAAGGAATGCGGAGATTATGCAAAAGCCAAAAATCTTTATTTATGTATCGAAAACATTTGGGGAGCAACACTTGTTTCCCAGAATGATTTTTTGACATTTTTGGATAATGTCAATAACGATCATGTGAAAATGTGTTTGGATATCGGAAATACTTTGTTGACCGGCGCTCCAAATCATTGGTTTGAAGTATTGGGTGACAGAGTAAAAAAAATACATTATACAGATATAAAAAATCGCAAAGGAATTGTTAGGGAGTTTGTTATTCCGGGAACCGGAAACGTTGATTGGAAAACGNTTANNNAATATGATTATTTTCAAAACAATAAGTATTGTNCCGTAGAGTTTTTTAATGATNAGATTAAAGATCTGGATGGATGGTTATTAGAGTGTGCAAAAGAATTAGATTTAATTGAGTTACGATAATTTAGATTTGATTAATGCGAAGAGGGATGGTAAAGATAATATGTTATCTTATTTGAAAAACGAAGAAGGGAAAAATAGATTAATTTTTAATGATTTCGTTATAAAAAAGAATTATTGTAATTTGAGATGTAAATATTGTTTATCTAATGAAGCGCCTGATTGGACCAATGCTGACAAAGTTGAGCTTTTGGAGTATTCTGAAAAGGGAGACTTAAAGGAACGCTTAAATAAAGTTCATAGAAAATATGAACAAAATTTTGATGCCACTATTTTGAGAATAAGCGGCGGAGAACTTTTTTTGATAAAAAATATTGAAGAATTTATTGTTGCATGCAGTAAATCATATGATGACGTGCAGATCATAACTAATGGATGTAATGTGGACATCTATCAAACTGACAGTCAATTCTTTTCCTGGCTCAATCTGATTGACACCAACGTGGTAGTGATTCTGATTCTGATGGCGATAGTGGCTGCAGCGACGTTGATTTCCTCGCTCTTCATCATCATCCTGGAGCGCGTGAAAACCATCGGCTTGCTCAAGGCCCTGGGAGCCACTAACGGCCAGATTCGGCGCACATTTATGCTCATGGCCGAGCGCCTGGTTCTTCGCGGACTGCTCTGGGGCAACGTCTTGGCCCTGCTAATCA
>WFLY01000010.1 GCA_009177215.1 Bacillota bacterium | reverse complement strand
TAATGTAGTTTATCATTAATATACTTGTAGATATACTTTCATGGGTAATNAATGNTTNNTATTNTATATGTCATAATTACGGATTTNCAATAATTNTTTTTACTTTATTAAGTAAACTTATATTATTGCCTGTATCTGTATGGGTACAAAAAAATTCAATTAAAATGATTAAAATGCAGTCGGAAATAAATTACATGAAAGTACGTCTTTTTGGTGACAAGGATAATATTGCGGAAGAGCAGGCAAAGATATTTAAAAGAGAAAAATATAATCCACTTGCTTCTATTATACCCATGATGATTCAGATTTTATTGCTTATGGGTGTAATAGAAGCTATAAAAGCCGGCATTGGGGATAAAAATATTTCCATGGATTTCTATGGAGTAGATTTAAGTCTCATACCCTCCAAAAACGGAGGAATATTGATACTTTCTCCTATTATAGCCGGTTTTTCTGCATGGATTCTCGGTGTTGCCCAGAATGCCGCAAATGTTTTACAGATAGAACAATCAAAATTGAGCAAATACGGTGTACTGATTTTTTCCGTAGGCTTATCTTTATATCTTGGCTGGTTTGTTCCTGTTGGAGTGGCTCTTTATTGGACAGTGAGTAACTTATTTGCCGTAGCTTTACTCTATATATTAAATATTGTCATTAATCCCAAAAAATATATTGATTATGAAAAATTAAATGACAGCAAGGAAAAATTAAGAGAGCTGGAAGAAATAGGTAAAAATAATAAAAAATTAATAGGGGATACTCTTACAAAAAGAGAAAAATTGGATTATAAGAGATTTTTTTCAGTTGTAAACAAGCATATTGTTTTTTATTCTGAGAGTAATGGATTTTATAAGTATTATCGAGGAATCATAGAATATCTTCTCCATAACACTAATGTTGTGGTTCATTATATTACAAGTGACTCTGATGATAATATTTTTGAGTTGGAAAAGGAGAATAATCGTCTTAAAGCTTATTATATAGGAGAGAAACGTCTGATTACATTAATGATGAAGATGGATGCGGATATTGTAATTATGACAATGCCTGACCTTGAGAATTTTCACATAAAGAGGAGCTATGTGAGAGAAGATATTGAATATATTTATATTCCTCACGGTATGGACAGCCTGAATTTAACCATGAGAACAGGTTCCATGAATCATTATGATACGGTGTTTTGTGTAGGTAAACATCAGAAGGAAGAGATTNGAGAAGACAGAAGAAGTATATAACCTTCCTAAGAAAAAGCTTGTTGAGTGGGGATATAGCCTGTTAGATGATATGAAAGAGAATTATAATGTTTTTTCTGAGAAAAGAAATGAAAAGACTATTTTAATTGCTCCTTCATGGCAGCAGGATAATATTGTTGATACCTGCCTTGAAGAAATTCTGGACAAGCTGAAGGATAAGCCTTATGATATTACCGTACGTCCTCATCCCCAGCATGTAAAATTAAAAAGGGAGTTTATAGAGTCTCTTAAAAATAAGTATAAAGAATCAAAAAATATTACAATACAAACGGATTTTTCATCGAACAATACAGTATTTGAAGCTGATGTAATGCTTACAGACTGGTCCGGAATTGCCTATGAGTATGCTTATACTACAGAAAAGCCTGTATTATTTATTAATACGCCTATGAAAANCATGAATCCGGAATATGAAAAAATAGATACGGTNCCGTTAAATATATTGTTAAGAGAAGAAATAGGATGTTCTCTCAACTTAAATGAGATAGAAAAGGTTTCCGAAAAAATAGATGAGCTTTTTAATATGCAGTTATTCTATAAAAATCAGATACATACCTTTGTGGAGGAATATGTATATAACTTGGGTAATAGCGCAGAGATAGGTGCAGGCTATATAATCAGCTCATTACAGGAGAAAATAAAGAAAAGGAGAAAATAAAATATGTGGAATCAGAAAAGTACGTTAAAAGAGATAGTAAAAGGTATCGCAGTTGTGTTTGGTTTTGCTTTATACTTTTCTTTTGCGGGAATGCTTTTGTTCGGTGCAAACGGCTTTGCCTATATTGACCCTTCTGTTATGACCTATGTCATTCAGGCTGTGTCGGGAGTTGTTATCGCAATAGGCGCTGTCGTGGGTATTTATTGGAGAAGAGCTAAGAAAAAGTTGAATGATAAATTTGAAATTGATGAAAATAAAAACAAAGAAGTGGAATCAGACGATATTGAGGTTTATAAAAAATAAACCTTTATTGTGGGGAGCTTTATTCATTTTTTTTATTACATGGTATATATCTGCGTTTTGGTATCAGTTTATGATTTTGCAGGGGAATTCCATGGAGCCTGCTTATCATAGCGGGCAATTTTTAATATTGGACAAACACTCTAAAAATTATGATTACGGAGACGTTATCGCAATTAAAAAGGATAATATCGATGGTTTTTTAGTGAAAAGAATTGTTGCTATTCCGGGAGATTCTGTTTATATTAGTGATGGAAACTTATTGATAAACGGAGAATATCAGAACGAATGGCAGGAGATAATTGATTTTGCCGGAATTGCCGAAGAACCCATTACTCTTGGAGAGGACAATTATTTTGTATTAGGCGATAATGTAAAACAAAGTAAAGACAGCCGTTATGAGGAAATAGGTTTGATAAATTTAAAAGAAATAAAAGGAAAAGTACTTAGATAGAACTTAAGGAAAGACAGGTGATTTAAGATGCAGGCTATTATTTTAGCGGCAGGTATGGGAAAACGGTTAAAGGACCTAACAAAAAATAATACAAAATGCATGGTAAAAGTCAACGGTATTTCCCTTATTGACAGGGTTCTTCATCAGTTAGACCGGTTTCATCTGACAAAGATTGTAATTGTAATAGGTTATGAAGGACAGAAATTGAAGGATTATGTCTCTTCCTTTGATATCAATACACCGATTTCTTATGTAGAAAACCCAATTTATTATAAAACAAATAATATTTATTCTCTGATGCTTGCAAAGAATTACTTATTGAAAGAAGATACTCTTCTGTTGGAATCCGATATTATATTTGAAGACGCAGTAATCAAAAATTTGTTAGAGGATCCCAGAGATACTCTTGCC
>WFLY01000286.1 GCA_009177215.1 Bacillota bacterium | reverse complement strand
GCGCTATGAGCAGGCTCCCTCTGATGTACAGGAGAAGGAAGTGGCAGCGAGAGCGGCGAAGGTTGCAGAGAATAGCGGAGACGAGTAATGAAATTTTTTCGCTTGACAGTCTGCATAAAACAAGCTAAAATGAGTAGCAATTAATAAGAAATAAATACTGTGAAGAGGAGTAGTAAGAGTAATTAGCTTTCAGAGAGCTGGCGGCAGGTGCAAGACAGCAGCGAACGACTCCCAACTCGCCTCGGAGTTCCCTACAGGAAGCGTAAGAGCTTGCGTGTGTAATGCAGGGCGGGTTATCCCGTTACAGATATAAAAGTGCACAAAGCCAAAGACATAGCTTTGACTTGTGAATTAGAGTGGTACCACGGAATAAAGCCCTTTCGTCTCTAAATGCGAAAGGGCTTTTTATATTCAGGAGGTTATAAAAAATGGCAATACCGTACAATCATCACGAGGTGGAGCAAAAATGGCAGGGGATTTGGGATGAGGAGAAAGCATTTCGGACTTCTAACGATTACTCTAAGCCTAAGTATTATGCATTGGTGGAGTTCCCGTATCCTTCGGGACAGGGGCTTCATGTAGGACATCCAAGACCCTATACGGCACTGGATATTGTTGCCCGCAAGAGGAGAATGCAGGGTTATAATGTGTTGTATCCCATGGGCTGGGATGCATTTGGTCTGCCCACCGAAAATTATGCAATCAAAAATCACATTCATCCCAAGATTGTTACTAAGAATAACGTGGAAAGATTTAAGAACCAGCTTCATTCTTTGGGATATTCTTTTGACTGGGAAAGGGAGATTAATACTACNGACCCTAANTATTACAAGTNGACACAGTGNATTTTTTTAAAGCTNTTTAAGNNAGGTTTNGNCTACAAGACACAGATGCCCATAAACTGGTGTACCTCCTGCAAGGTAGGTCTTGCAAACGAGGAGGTAGTAAACGGTGTCTGCGAGCGCTGCGGTTCCGAGGTTGTGCGCAAGGTAAAGAGCCAATGGATGTTAAAAATCACGGAATATGCGGATAAGCTGATTGAGGGCTTGGATACCGTGGATTATATTGAGCGTGTAAAGGTATCCCAGAAAAACTGGATTGGTAAGTCTCAGGGCGCGGAGGTTGATTTTTCACTTACCGGCAAGGAGGAGAAGCTCCGCATTTATACCACCAGACCGGATACGCTNTTCGGTGCTACCTATATGGTAGTTTCTCCGGNGCATCCGTTGATTGACNAATATAANGATNNAATCAAAAATTGGAACGAGGTAGTTGCTTACCGTGAAATAGCGGCAAAGAAATCTGATTTTGAGCGTACCGAGCTTGCCAAGGATAAGACCGGCGTGAAAATTGAAGGCATTACGGCAACCAATCCCGTAAACAACAAGGAGATTCCTGTGTGGATTTCCGATTATGTACTCATGACTTACGGAACCGGCGCGATTATGGCAGTGCCCGCACATGATGAAAGAGACTGGGATTTCGCTAAGAAATTTAATATGCCTATTATTGAAGTAGTTGCGGGAAGCCCTGTCAGTGTGGAGGAAGCTGTGTATACGGATGTGGCAGCGGGAACTCTGGTGAATTCCGAGTTCCTGAATGGTCTTTCCGTGGCTGACGCCAAAGAGAAGATGATTTCTTTCTTAGAGGAGAAGGGTATCGGAACCAGAAAAACCAACTTTAAGCTGCGCGACTGGGTATTCTCCAGACAGCGTTATTGGGGAGAGCCTATTCCTATTGTACATTGTGAGAAATGCGGTTTTGTGCCTTTGGATGAAAGCGAGCTGCCTTTGGAGCTTCCCGAGGTTGAAAGCTATATGCCTACCGATAACGGAGAATCACCTTTGGCGGCAATGACGGACTGGGTAAATACTACCTGCCCTTGCTGTGGCGGACCCGCAAAGCGTGAAACGGATACCATGCCCCAGTGGGCAGGTTCCTCATGGTATTTCCTGCGCTACACCGACCCTGACAATGAGGAGGCGCTTGCAAGCAGAGAGGCATTGGAATATTGGCTGCCTGTAGACTGGTACAACGGCGGTATGGAGCATACTACCTTGCATTTGTTATATTCCCGGTTCTGGCACAGATTCCTCTATGATCAAGGAACGGTATCCTGCCCCGAGCCTTATCAGAAGAGAACCAGTCATGGTATGATTCTTGGCTCCAACGGAGAGAAAATGTCCAAATCCCGCGGAAATGTGGTAAATCCTGATGATATTGTAAGAGACTATGGTGCAGACACCCTGCGTACCTATGAAATGTTTATCGGGGCGTTTGATTTGAGCGCCGCATGGAGCGAGGACGGAGTAAAGGGCTGCCGCAGATTCTTGGAAAGAGTATGGAAATTACAGGATATTTTGGTAAAAGGCGACGGCTACAGCGCTGATATGGAGACAAGAATGCACCAGACCATCAAGAAGGTCAGCAATGATTTTGAAAATTTGAAATATAATACGGCAATTGCAGCCATGATGTCGCTTATCAATGATTTCTATAAGAAAAATCAGGTTACCGAGGGCGAGTATAAAACGCTGCTTACACTGCTGAACCCTGTAGCGCCTCATATTACGGAGGAGCTTTGGCAGCTTGCCGGCTATGAGGGAAAAGTATATCAGACCACATGGCCTTCCTATGATGAGGCAAAGACAGTGGAAAGCACTGTGGAAATTGGCGTTCAAGTAAACGGAAAGCTTCGCGTTACCATTATGGTGGCAAAGGACGAGGAGAAGGATAAAGTAATCCAAATGGCAAAAGAAGCCTTGGGAGAGAAACTCACCGGAACCATCGTAAAGGAAATATATGTTCCCGGCAGAATTGTAAATATTGTTGCCAAGTAAATCTTAAATGATTGTCGGGTAGTGTGATGTCCACATGATATCTGTCGAAACTCCGCAGAATAATTTTCCATCGGCAAGGCGTTTGAGGGAGGCGGTGCGGTGGCATCGTTGACCGAAAACAACCCAGTTTGATGCGAAATTAGGCAAGGAGGTTTGACTGAATATAATGTGGTCAGTGCACTAGAGACATGATTATTGATGATTAAGTCAAAACCACCGGTTAATCCGGTGGTTTTGACTTAGGAATGGAGATTAAAATGAATAGTGTAAGAAGAGCAACGGAGAAAGACATACCTAGAGTTATGAAGCTTTTGGTGCAAGTGAATATGGTTCATCATAACGGCAGACCGGATTTGTTTAACGGACCTGCGACAAAATATACGGAGGAAGAGCTTTCCGAGATTTTTAAGGAAGACAGCAAGCCGGTGTTTGTCTGCGTCGATGAGGAGGATAAGGTTCAGGGATATGCTTTTTGTATCCTGAATCAATATGTCAATGACAATATGATGACGGATATAAAGACGCTTTACATCGATGACTTATGTGTTGAGGAAGCTATGCGGAGTAAGCATATCGGAAAGACGTTATATGAGCATGTACTTGCATATGCGAAATCCATTGGTTGTTATAACGTGACCTTAAATGTTTGGGCGCTGAATGAAAGCGCAATGAGATTTTATGAAAAATGCGGGCTTAAGCCCCAAAAGATAGGAATGGAAAAAATATTATAGCCTTTTGCCCCAATATGTTGTATAGTAAAAGAGTATATATATGAACGGATATCAAGATACTGCGAATATGCGGACCGAATTAGGGTGACGATATGAATTGTAAAGAATTTGAAAAGCGAATTCCGGATTTTGTAAATCAGACGATGGATTTTTCTGCGTTAAAGGAATTCATTGGGCATATGGAGCATTGTGAAAACTGCAAAGAGGAGCTGATTATTCAGTTTTTGGTGATTGAGGGTATGCAGCGTCTGGAGGAGGGAGATGCCTTCGATTTGCAGAAAGAGCTGGAAGAGAGACTTGAGATGGCAAAGCATAGGGTTAAGCTTCATTCCGGCATTATACGGGTAGGAATTGTATTGGAGATTGTTGTAGTGCTGGCGCTTTTGGGAGTTGTGATCTGGCTGGTGCTGTAGAAATGAGGGAGTATGAGCGGTAAGTTAGTATTGATAGACGGACATAGCATATTGAACAGAGCATTTTACGGAGTGCCGGATTTAAGTAATTCCAAAGGCTTGCACACCAATGCTGTTTACGGTTTTTTGAATATTATGTTTAAGATTCTGGAGGAAGAGAAACCGGATTTGCTGGCGGTGGCGTTTGATGTCCATGCAAAAACCTTCCGTCATGAGATGTATGAAGCCTACAAGGGAACCCGTAAGCCTATGCCAGAGGAGTTAAGGGAACAGGTTCCGGTGATGAAAGAGGTTTTGAAGGCAATGCATGTGGTGATTGTGGAGCAGGCGGGTCTGGAGGCTGACGATATTTTGGGAACTCTGGCCAAAAAGGCGGAAAAATCCGGTATGGAAGTGGCTTTGGTGTCCGGTGACCGCGACCTTTTACAGATTGCCAGCAAGCATATTAAAATCCGTATCCCGAAGACGAAAATGGGAAAAACGGAGATAGAGGATTATTATGAGGACGACGTGAAGGCGGCATATCAGGTGACGCCCACGCAGTTTATAGAGCTGAAGGCGCTGATGGGAGATACGGCGGACAATATTCCCGGAGTGCCCAAGGTGGGAGAGAAGACTGCAACCGCCCTTATGGTGGAGTACGGCTCCTTGGACAATATCTATGCCCATGTGGAGGAAATTTCCAAGAAGAGTATTAGGGAGGCATTGATTGAGCATAAGGATTTGGCGGATTTAAGCAAGGCGCTTGCTACCATTAAGACGGATTGCAATATAGAGCTTGATTATGATGCGGCTAAGGCGCAAGGGTATTATACTCCTGAGGCATATGCATTATTTAAGGAGCTTGAATTTAAACAGCTTTTATGCCGGTTTGACAAGGATCAGGCGGCGGAGGGTAATCCTGTGTTGGAGAGCTTTCGCAGTCTGGAATCAAAAGAAGAGTGTCTGGATATTTTGCGGAAGGCGCAAGGACTTCCAAATGTGGGAATTTTGCTTGTAACAGAGGATACCGGACTTTTTGCCATAGCAATTTCTTTTTCGGATAAGGAGACGTATTTCTATGCGCTGCCCCTTCCTATTGGCGGGAACGGACAGATGTCGCTGTTTGCCCAAGACTCGCGGGAGCCGGAACTGAAGGGGGCGGTCATGGAATTATCCGCCAATGCCCGGCTTTCCACCTTTGACATTAAAAAGCAGTATGATTATCTGTCTCAGGAAAATACGGATAACTATTTTGATGTTTTGATAGGGGCATATTTGTTGAATCCCTTGAAAAGTGATTATGATTTGGAAGCGATTGCTTCCGAGCATTTGGGAATGATGATCCCGGGTGCCGCCGAGGTGTTGGGGAAAATGACGCCCTCGCAGGCATTTTTACAGAAGCCGAAAGAGGTAGCGGATTATTATTGCTACGGGGCTTATGTGGCGAGAAAGGCCAGCCCTGTGCTTTTGCAAAAGTTAGAGGATACGGGCATGGACAGACTGATGCGTGAAACGGAAATGCCGCTGTCTTTGGTGCTTTATGATATGGAGAAGGAGGGTGTGGCTGTCCGCAGGGAAGAATTAAAGGCTTACGGAGACGCACTGATTGCACGTATTGAGGAGCTGGAAGCCTCTATTCATGAGCAGGCGGGGGAATCCTTTAATATCCAATCCCCCAAGCAGCTTGGGGAGATTCTTTTTGGAAAGATGAAGCTGCCCGGAGGGAAAAAGACGAAAACAGGTTATTCCACCGCAGCAGAGGTTTTGGAGAAGCTTTCCGGTGATTATCCCATCGTAAAGGATATTTTGGAATACAGAGGTCTTACCAAGTTGAAATCCACCTATGCGGACGGTTTGGCAAATTATATCGAAGAGGATAACCGTATTCACACCAACTTTAATCAGACCATTACCGCCACCGGGCGAATCAGCTCAACGGAGCCCAATCTCCAGAATATTCCCATGCGCATGGAGCTTGGCAGAAGGATTCGCAAGGTGTTTGTACCCGGAGAGTGCCGTGAGTTTATGGATGCGGATTACTCCCAGATTGAGCTGCGCGTGCTGGCACATATGTCGGGGGACGAGCAGTTGATTGAAGCCTATCGCATGGACCAGGATATTCACAGAATTACGGCGGCAAAGGTATTCCACACTCCTTTTGAGGAGGTAACGGATTTGCAGAGACGCAATGCCAAGGCGGTGAATTTCGGTATTGTATACGGCATCAGCTCCTTTGGTTTAAGTCAGGATTTGAGTATCAGCCCCAAGGAGGCGGCACAGTATATTGAGCAGTATTTTGCAACCTATCCCAAGGTGAAGGAGTTTTTGAACACTCTGGTGTCCGAGGCAAAGGAAAAGGGTTATGTGACTACCATGTTCGGCAGGAGGCGTCCGGTGCCGGAGCTGTCCTCCTCTAATTTCATGCAGCGCTCCTTCGGTGAGCGTGTGGNAATGAATTNTCNCATTCAGNGNACGNCGGCGGATGATTATTAAAATTGCCATGATTAAGGTGTGGAAAGCGCTTAAGGATAACGGTCTGCGCTCCAAGCTGATTTTGCAGGTGCATGACGAGCTTTTGATTGAGACATGGAAGGGCGAGGAGGAGCAGGTCCGCAGAATCCTTGAGGACAATANGAAGTCTGCGGCGGAGCTTTCNGTAACTTNAGANGTGGATNTACACANNGGAGNAAATTGGTACGAGGNGAAATAGTGNNAAAAATCACACTGATGTGCNGATTNTTCACACACATATTTGTGCCGGAGCGTCACAAATATGCCTGATTGCCGACGCAAATTGGATATTTACGTCGCCCCGTCGCATGAACGCTCTGGAATGGAGATTAGTATGCGTTTTATAGGAATTACAGGCGGTGTGGGCGCGGGAAAAACCGAAATACTGAAATATATCAGGCAGCATTACAAATGTGAAATCCATCTGGCGGACGAGGCGGCACATCAGGTGAAGAGGGCGGGCACGGTATGCTTTGCAAGGCTGGTGGAGCTGCTGGGTGACGAAATTGTAGGCGCTGACGGAGAAATAGATAGGGCAGCTATGGCGGACAGGATTTTTTCTGAACAAGGTCTGTTAGAGAAGGTGAATGCAATTGTACATCCGGCAGTGAGGGAGTATCTTTTGGAGAAGCTTGCTTTGGCGAAGACAAATCCCGGGGTAGAGCTGTTTTTTGTGGAGGCGGCATTGTTAGTCGAGACAGGCTACGGAGAGCTTGTGGATGAGATGTGGTATATTTATGCCGATGAATCGGTTCGCAGGGAGCGTCTGAAAAGTGCAAGGGGCTATCAGGACGAAAGGATTGACCGCATTATAGGAAGCCAGCTTACAGAGGAAGAATTTCGCAGGGCAAGCGATTTTGTGATAGATAACAGCGGTACATTGGCGGACAGCTACCGCCAGATTAAAAAGAAACTGGAGGCTTTTACATGGCAGGAGTAAGAGAAAGACAGGGGCAGCTGGTATTCGGTCTGGATATCGGAACCAGAAGCATTGTGGGAACCGTAGGATATTTAAACGGCGGCAGCTTTCATGTGCTGGCACAGAGATCCAAGGAGCATGAGACCAGAGCCATGCTGGACGGACAGATTCACGATATCGGCAAGGTTGGCGAGACGATTGCCAAAGTAAAGGGCGGGTTGGAGGAGGACTTAAACCGCAGTCTGACAGAGGTTTGTATAGCGGCGGCAGGACGTGTGCTGCGCACGGTCACTACTTATGTGGAGCAGAGCTTTGAGACGGAAAAGGAAATTACGGAAGAGGATATTTATACTCTTTCTACCATGGGTGTGGAAAAGGCTTATGAGGAANTTCAGGGTGGCAANGATTCCGANATGANATTTNACTGCGTAGGATATACGTCTATGCGTTATTATATGAACGGCTATCAAATCGGTAATTTAGAGGGGCATAAGGCGAAAAATATTGCTATTGACCTGATTGCAACCTTTCTGCCGGACGATGTGGTGGACGGTCTGTATAAGGCGGTGGAGCTTGCAGGGCTTAGGGTGGCGAATCTGACTTTGGAGCCTATTGCGGCAATTCAGGTGGCAATTCCGGAAAAATTCCGTATGTTAAATATGGCTCTTGTTGACGTGGGAGCCGGCACCAGTGATATTTGTATTACCAAGGAAGGAACCATTACCGCATACGGTATGATTCCCGTGGCGGGCGACAGTCTTACGGATATTTTGGTACAGCATTGTCTGGTGGATTTTGAAACCGCGGAACAGATTAAACGAGGGGCGGGAAGTCAAGAAATTATAGAATATCTGGACATTATGGGTCTGTCTCAGACCATCAGCGCCAAGGAAGTGCTTACCCTGCTTAATCCTTCCGTGGAAAAGATGACGAAAATGGTAGCTGACGGCATCAAGGAATTAAACGGTGAAAGACCTGTCAGCGCTGTTTTTGTAGTAGGAGGCGGCGGTATGATACCGGGCTATACGGAGAGTCTTGCGGCGGAGCTTGGCATTGTGAAGGAGCGTGTGGCAATCAGAGGGCAGGAGGTTATGCAGAATATTATTTTTGAGCTGGACAATGCTCGTAAGGATTCCATGATGGTAACGCCCATCGGTATCTGCCTGAGCTATTATGAGCATAGTAATAACTTTATTTTTGTGGAATTTAACGGTGTGAGAATCAAGTTGTACGACAACGGAAAGCTGACGGTGGCAGATGCGGCGATGCAGTCACAGTTTCCCAATGATGATTTGTTTCCCAAGAGAGGGAAGGCGCTTACCTTTAATGTGAACGGCAAGAACCGTATTGTGAGAGGGTATTTGGGAGAAGCAGCCGTGATTAAGGTAAATGACGTGCCTGCAGATATGTATACTCAAGTGCATAATGGAGACAAGGTAGAGGTGACGGCATCAACGGCAGGAGACGAGGCTTCCATGGAGATTGGAAAGCTGCCGGAGCTTTCGGAGCAGTTACATATTATTGTAAACGGCGTGAAAATTAATTTACCCAAGACCGCAACGGTAAACGGCAGCCGTGAAAATGAATTTTATAAGATAAAAGAGGACGATGACATTCAAATCCATAATTTTTATTCCGTGGAGGAGGTGGCAGGCTTCCTTGATATACCTCTGGGCAATAAGATTTTGGTGAACGACACGCCGGCGAAGGCGGATACTAAGGTATATGAAGCGTTTACCATAAGCTGGAGCATGGAGGAGATAACGGAGACGGAAGAAAGCACCGATGAGGAGGATTCCGATGAGGTAAGTGAAGATGCCGGAAGCGCTGCTGAGGAGATTGTTGTTGCGGACAGCGAGAAAACCGCAGCCGGGGGCATGGAGTCGGTTGAAGAACGCAGGGAGGCAGCAGAAGAAGTAAAAGCGACCGCCTACACAGGCGAGAGCAGGGTTGAGGAGACCGGAGCGGATGAAAGAAGCGGCGGAGGAATAGACCATAAGCCGAAAGCGGCTGAGTCTCAGGACGAAGACGGCAGCCGAGATGGAAATGCCGCCGTGCAGGGCGAGGAAGCACAGGAACTTGAACCCAAGCCCGAACCTAAGGAGATTATTGTTATCGTGAACAGGCAGGCAATTATGCTTTCGGGCAAAAGCAGCTATGTATATGTGGACGTGTTTGACCACATTGAATTTGATTTAACGCAATCGGCAGGCAGAGCTATTGTCACTACGCTGAACGGTCGTCCGGCAGAGTATATGGAAGCTTTGAATGACGGTGATATTATAGAGATTTACTGGAAAGAGAGATTGAACAAATGAGATTATGTAGCATTGCAAGCGGAAGCAGCGGAAACTGCATTTATGTAGGGTCTGGGGCAACACATCTGCTTGTGGATATCGGCATCAGCGGGAAACGCACGGAAAGCGGGCTGAACGATTTGGGCATTACGGCAGGGGATTTGGACGGTATTCTGCTTACCCATGAACATGCGGACCATATAAGCGGCTTAGGGGTGATTGCCCGTAAATATGGCGTTCCTATCTATGCGACTCCGGGAACCATAAGGGCGATTCGGGAATGCAGGAACGTAGGAGAAATTGATGAAACGCTCTTTCATGAGGTGAAGGAGGACGTAAAGCTTGTCATAAAAGATTTGACTATAAATCCTATGCGTATTTCCCATGATGCGGCGCAGCCGGTGGCGTATCGTATTGCATACGGCAGCAAAAAGGTGGGTATCTGTACGGATTTAGGCATTTACAACGACTACACGGTGGAGTGCTTAAAGGGAATGGATGCATTGCTTTTAGAGGCAAATCATGATGTGAACATGCTGCAGGTAGGCTCTTACCCTTATTATTTAAAGCAGCGTATTCTGGGTGATAAGGGGCACCTTTCCAATGAAAATTCGGGCAGGCTTTTAAGCAGGGTTCTCCATGACAAGCTGCAGACCATTGTACTTGGGCATTTGAGCCATGAAAATAATCTGCCGGAGCTTGCCTACGAGGCGGTGCGTATGGAGATTACCTTGGGGGAAAATCCTTACAACGCCAATGATTTCCGTATGTTGGTTGCACCCCGCAGCACTCCTTCGCCTGTTATCAATATCGCATAGGCAAAAGGAAATAACAGGTGTAGGTTTTAAGTATAAACCGGAGCAGTAAAACTCTTGCAAATTGTAACAAATTGTAGTTAAATAAGATACAGTGTATCCGTATGATTGCCCTGAGAAAGGTTCACATTACCCGAANAGGGCAGAATGGAGGAAGCTTGGAAGAANTAAGCCTCCAAATTTTGAAGGAATGTCTGCTAAAGCGNGCAGGGAGGNAGATATGAAAAAGACAANTATTACTGTAGTGGGAAAGGATAACGTAGGTATCATTGCAAGGGTTTGTACCTATCTTGCNGAAAACGGAATCAATATTCTGGATATTNNCCAGACCATNGNACAGGGCTATTTTAACATGATGATGATTGTGGATACCAATAATGCGGTAAAGGATTTTGGAGATATGTCTGATGAGCTTGCACGGTTGGGAGAGCAGATTGGCGTTGTCATCAAATGTCAAAAGGAAGAAATTTTTGACAAGATGCACCGTATTTGATTATTCTGAAAATATTGCTGCATAAGCCGATTGGGCAGAAGTTGTCAAAACGGCGGAATGAGAGGAACCATGATTAATTTATATGAAGTGACCGAAACGAATAAAATGATTGAGAAAGAAAATCTGGATGTCCGTACTATCACTTTGGGAATCAGCCTTCTGGATTGTATTGACAGTGATTTACAAAAACTCAATGATAAAATATATCAAAAGATTTATGAGGCTGCAAAGGATTTGGTGAAAACCGGAGAAGAGATTTCCAGAGAATTTGGTATTCCCATAGTAAATAAAAGAATTTCCGTGACCCCCATTGCTATAATTGGCGGAGCGGCATGTAAGAGTGCGGAGGATTTTGCAAGTATTGCCAAGACCTTGGATAAGGTGGCGCATGAGGTGGGAGTGAATTTTATAGGAGGCTACTCTGCTTTGGTGAGCAAGGGTATGACCCCTGCCGACGAGCTTTTGATACGTTCCATCCCGCTGGCGTTGTCCACAACGGAGCGGGTGTGCAGCTCGGTGAATTTAGGTTCCACCAAAACAGGTATCAATATGGACGCCGTCAAGCTGATGGGGGAGATGATCAAGGAGACGGCGGAATATACCAAGGAGGATGATTCTCTCGGCTGTGCAAAGCTGGTGGTGTTCTGCAATGCTCCCGATGATAATCCCTTTATGGCGGGAGCCTTCCACGGTGTGACAGAGGCAGATAAAATTATTAATGTAGGTGTCAGTGGACCTGGTGTAGTGAAGACGGCTTTGGAGAAGGTTCGGGGAGAAAATTTTGAAGTACTTTGTGAGACAATTAAGAAGACGGCGTTTAAGGTAACGCGTGTAGGTCAGCTTGTGGCGCAAGAAGCGTCTAAAATGCTGGGAGTTCCCTTTGGCATCGTAGATTTGTCATTGGCACCCACACCGGCAATCGGTGACAGTGTGGCGGATATTCTTTGTGAGATTGGATTGGAATATGCAGGCGCACCGGGTACCACCGCAGCGTTGGCTCTTTTGAACGATCAGGTTAAGAAGGGCGGTGTTATGGCTTCCTCCTATGTGGGCGGCTTGAGTGGAGCGTTTATTCCCGTTAGCGAGGATCAGGGTATGATTGATGCTGTTACGGTGGGAGCCTTGACCTTGGAAAAGCTGGAGGCGATGACTTGTGTCTGTTCTGTGGGACTTGATATGATAGCCATCCCCGGAGACACCAAGGCGACCACTATTTCCGGTATTATCGCCGATGAAATGGCTATCGGTATGGTAAACCAGAAAACCACGGCAGTGCGTATCATTCCCGTTATCGGAAAGGGTGTAGGCGAGGTGGTAGAGTTCGGCGGATTGTTGGGATATGCCCCCATAATGCCGGTGAACAAGTTCTCCTGTGATGCATTTGTAAACCGTGGTGGGCGGATTCCCGCACCGATTCATAGCTTTAAGAATTAGCAGGCTGTAAGTGATATTATGCCAAGTTACACATACATCAGAGGCAAATGTGTATTAAAAAAGCATTTGATTAAAGTCGGAAAGTTTTTTCCGGCTTTATTATTTCTGTTGATTCCCTTTAAGAATACACCATTTGGTTATATAATATATGAGTATAAACCGATGAAAGAAATGAGGCCTCTGTGAAAGTCTTGTTCTCATTATACTATAAGTAGGAAAAAGAGGATTCAGGGTGTCAAAGACCGTCAAGACCATGAATGCTTTATTGAAAATTTATAAGCAATGGTATAATAATTTCTACGGCCCATTCAAACCGTAAGTATAGATATTTGTGAAACGGAGGAAACGGGGATGAGCAGAACATGGTTTATCACTGGTGTGTCCGGTGGATTTGGTTATGAAATGACAAAACAGCTTTTACAAAAAGGTGACTGGGTAATTGGAACGGTCCGCAAAAAGGATAAGGTGGAAAGCCTGATAGAACAATATCCGGTAACCTTTGACTGCAAAATTTTAGATGTGACGGATGTTCCAACAGTACAAAGTGTAGTAAGGGATTCTTTTGAAAAGTATGAGCGGATTGATGTGATTGTCAGCAATGCAGGATATGGATTATTCGGCAGGAGAATAAAGGCAGGTCAAGTACCTGTTCTTTCATCAGGAACCCGGATATGAAAAAATGAAGTTTCCTGACCATAGGATTGTGTAGACATCTACCAAGGGAAGCCGGACAGAAGATTGCCAACACGTTCCGTATCTTTGCGGAAAACGCAAAAGGAATACGGGGAAAAGAAGTTCTCAAATTTAGAACTGATAAAGAACCCTTTTAGGCAAAGAGAAAGCTGTTGTCCGGTATATTAAACTGTGCGGATGCCGCCATAGAAAAGGCCGAACAGCTTGCCGCAGATATGAAACAGTACAGACGGATAAGGCATATTGTTTGATTCAAGGGGATTTTTTGTTTTGTTGGTCATTTTCTGCAAAAACGGGACACTTTCTGCAAGAGGGATTGTATTTTCATAATAAAAAGGTATGATAAGTTTGTATTTGGAATTACGCATAGTTTATCGTAACCAGCGCTTAGCAGAGGAGTTTTCTTTGATAAGTTAAACGAAAAAACTTGCAACAGTNGATTTTTTNTAANATGNTTTTATTGAAGAATTGAGTTTACAACATATTTTTTACAAAAAGCATTAGTTTTGTTACTAGGAGGTGTAAATTTATGAAGATCAAAAAAATGGTTATGTGTGTATTAGGTGCATTAGTTGCTGCTTTCGCATTAAATATGGGTAGCTTGGTAACTTTTGCCGAAGAAAATTCTGGGTGCTATGTTGTAACAGAACAGACATCGGATGTAATAATGAATTATGCTAAAGATGAGTTCAGCAAATTTCTTTATGAACATCTTTTCAACAACGGGATTAGCGCAGAGGGGAAGCAGTTTGCGTTGGGTTCACCAATTAATTTACAGGAAACAGGGAGCACTAATCATATTTACGATTTTCCTGTAATGTGTAATGATGAAATATTTGCAATTTTAACTATTTATGACGATAATGGAGAATACTTTACCCAGTTTGAGCAGAACCTTATGGCAGATAAATTAGATGAGTTACAGTCTCAATCTTCTCAATCTAATCCTATAGTATTGGTTTCGGATGGCGATGGATTATTTGCTGTATTAAATGGCAATGCAGTTTCGCTTCTTCCTGATATAAATGATAACTGTTTTGATGAAACTTTGTTGTTAAACANTCTTGCGGATGNTGGGGNGGTTGTGGATGTGNAAGATGTTCTNGCGGTAGCTGATGAGANGGGTATCATGACACTAGAAACATCTAACCCCAGTCCTTTGAGCGTAACATCAGTTCCGCAAACGGATGATGGAACCTTTAATGGTACACAAAAACCGTGGTGCGCTGCTGCAGTTACTGCTGCTATAATCAATTATAAAAAAGGAACATCTTTAACGGCTAAGGATGTTATAATCGAAGCATTAGGATCTGNTANAGATGAAGGANTTACCANGGCACAGGTAGTGGANGTANGTAANAATCATGATTTGTCGCCTGAATCCNGTGATCCGTTGAGTNACTCNTCTGTGCAGACACAAATAAATGAATANCATCCAATTTTTATGCAAATGCAAAGAACTGAAAATGGAAATAAGTATTATCATGCATTGGCTTTAATTGGATACAGTTCTACAAAATACACTGTCATTAATCCTTGGTATAGCTCTAGCCTCACAATTGATAAAAAAGATAGTGGAAGCAGTGTTACCTATGTGAAAGGTACAAGAACTTACAAATGGTACAAGAGCGTTTATAATTGGTGATATTTTTTAGTGCAAGTTTTTTGTAAAGTAGATTTTGCTGGTAGATAGGCTTAAAGAGTACATTGACTGATATAGTGGAATTGCTATTCTGCACATAGATAGCAATTCCGCTATTTGTTATTATCAAATTAAGCAAAGATAGGTGATAAATTGTAGCTTTAGAGTAGAATTATGGCTGTTTTACTTTTTCTTTTACACTAAGCAATATTGAGGATGGGATACTATCAATGA
>WFLY01000264.1 GCA_009177215.1 Bacillota bacterium | reverse complement strand
GCCATGTAAGGCTTCTTATTTCTTTTAAGGATTGAAAGTACTTAGGCAATTTCTTAAGGAGTAGTCTTCAATCCTTCAAGTTTCTTTACAAAGAACAGCAGTTTAGAATTAACAAGGAGTATAGTTATGCGGAACATTCAAAAAGATAAAAAGATGTTTTCCGGGGTCGGGGGCAATCAGGGAAAGGACACGGTGCAGTCTGTAAACAGGGCATACAGAAAAAGAATCTTTGCATTTATGATATGCTTAATCCTCACCCTGCATAATTCCATAACAGCAGCAGCCGACGACGGACAGTCCAATAACCGGACGGTTAAAGCCGGTATCTTCTACTTCGAGGGTTATCACATGAAGGACGAGGAGGGCAGGCTGACCGGCTACGGCATCGAATTTCTTGACCTTGTCTCAGAATATTCCCATCTGAATTTCCAGTACACAGGCTATGACAATTCCTGGAGTGAAATGCTGACTATGCTGGAAAACGGTGAGATCGACATGGTAACCACTGCCCGGAGGACTGCAGAGCGGGAGGAGAAATTCGCCTTTTCTCTTCCTATAGGCAGAAACAGTACTGTTCTCTCGGCCCGGGCCGATAATTCACAGCTGCACAGCGGTGATTACAAAACTTATAATGGAATGACGGTGGGACAGCTGACGGGAAGCAGCCAGAACCAGAGCCTGGTGGAGTTTGCAGAGGAGAAGGGATTTTCCTACAGAATAAAGGAATACGATGATTCCGATTCCCTTGTGGCCGCTTTGCAGGATGGCGAGATTGATGCAATCCTTTCCAGTAATCTGAGAAAGGCTGAAAATGAAAAGACACTGGATGTTATCAAGGAGGATTACTTCTACGCAATTGTCAGAAAAGACGACAGGTCGCTGCTTAACGAAATCAACTATGCCATTGACCAGATGGATCAGAATGAGGGCGACTGGAAAAATGTGTTGTATTATCACTATTATGGTCCGGTTTATTCTTCCACACTCACCTTTACGGAGCGCGAGAAGGCATACATTCAGAAAGTGGTCTCCGGAGAAAAAAAGATTACTGTAACCGCCCTTGGCGACAGAGAGCCCTATTCCTATGTGGAGGACGGAGAATTAAAGGGTATTCTGCCGGATTATTTTGCCTGCGTCATGGAGATGGCCGGACTGCCTTATGAAATCGTGATACCAGAGGACAGGGAGGACTATAATACCATGGCGGGCGCCAACGGCGTGGATGTGGTTATAGACAGGCTCAGCTCCAGCGCCATTATGGAGGATGCCGCTTACCGCGGGTTCAATACGGATGCCTATATGACGACAGGCGTGGCAAGGGTAACAAGACAGGATTTCGCCGGAGACATCAAAAGGATTGCCGTATCGGATTCACAGAGTGGTGTTTTCATTTCGCAGAGATTTCACGGAGATTTAGAGGTTTTGAACTATTCCACCAGAGAGGCTGCAATGCAGGCTGTTTTGAATCGGGAGGCGGACGCTGCATATGTATATGCCTATACGGCGCAGTTGTTTGTGAACCGTGACGCTACCAATTCCCTGTATTACAGCATAGCGAACGATATGAATCTGGAATTTCGGATGTATGTCCGTGACAGTGCGGATCATGAGCTGATTACCATACTGAATAAATGTATCCNGNAGATGTCGGATGACATGCTGAATCAATTGGTTTTAAAACATACTTCCTATACCATTGAGGATATGAATCTTCTGCAATATATGCAGGCCAATCCGAAAATCATGCTCTTCGTGGTTTTGTCCATCACCCTGATTATCTGCATCATTCTGGTGCTCTATCTGCGTGGCCGGTGGAACAGGAAGCTTTTGGATACCACAGAACAATCAAACAGGGCGATGAAGGAGCAGCTTGCCATTGTGGAAACATTAAGCCGTGACTATACGAATGTTTTTGCCATCAATGAGGAGTGTGGTACCGCCAGAATTATAAAATTGGAAGGTTACGTGACGGAGGGATTGAAAGAGGATTCTAAGGAAGAGCAGCCTTATGCCCCGATTTTGAACCAGTATATCCGGGATCGTGTCCATCCGGAGGATCAGGAATATCTCGCACAGGCTCTTTCTCTGGACAAGGTCAGGGAGCAGATAGGCTTGAATGGGGAATATATGGGGAGCTACCGTATACAGGCAGATGGAGAAAACCATCATTTCCAATATACCTATGTGAAGGTTGGGGAAAGCGCTCTTGAAAAGGACAGTTTTATTCTTGCGGGATTCCGCAATATTGACGAGATGATCCGCAAGGAGCAGGAGCAGAAGGCAGTTCTGTCGGAAGCTCTGGCGCAGGCTCAGTATGCCAACAATGCCAAAACTACCTTCCTCAACAATATGTCCCACGATATCCGCACGCCCATGAATGCCATCATCGGATTTACCTCTCTGGCGGTGACCCATATCGACAACAAAGCACAGGTGCAGGATTATCTGGGCAAGATTATGACCTCCGGCAACCATCTGCTGAGCCTGATCAATGATGTGTTGGACATGAGCCGGATCGAGAGCGGCAAGGTGAAGATTGAGGAAAAGGAGGCCAGCCTTCCAGAGATCATGCACGATCTGAAGACCATCGTTCAGGCTGACGTGAAAGCAAGGCAGCTGGAATTCTACATAGATACTCTGGACGTGGTAAACGAGACGATTATCTGTGATAAGCTCCGGCTGAATCAGGTGTTGCTGAATATTCTGAGCAACGCCTTGAAATATACAAAGCCCGGCGGTATGGTCAGCGTCCGTGTTATCCAGACCTCCGAAGCGCAGGAGGGCAGCGCTTCATACGAATTCCGGATCAGGGATACCGGCATCGGCATGAGCAGCGTATTTCTGCAGCATGTTTTTGAGCCTTTCGAGCGGGAACAGACTGCTACCGTAAGCGGCATTCAGGGAACCGGTCTGGGGCTTGCCATTACTAAAAATATCGTGGATATGATGGGAGGCACGATCACGGTGGACAGCGAAGAAGGAAAGGGATCGGAGTTTACCGTAGTTTTCCGTTTTAGGGTTCCCGACAGTCCAATGAAGTCTCAGCGGCTGGAACAGCTGGAGGATCTAAGGGCGCTGGTGGTAGACGATGACGTAAATACCTGCGTCAGCGCCAGCAAGATGCTGTCCGCCATTGGTATGCACCCCGACTGGACCACTCTGGGAAAGGAAGCGATTATCCGTACGGAGTTCGCACTGGAGCAGAACGAGCCTTATAGCGTATACATCATCGACTGGCTCATGCCGGATATGAACGGCATAGAGCTTGTCCGCCGGATCCGCAAGATCATCGGGGATTTGACACCTATTATCATACTTACCGCCTACGACTGGTCGGACATCGAGGAGGAAGCGAGAGAGGCGGGCGTCACGGCGTTCTGCTCTAAGCCGCTCTTCCTCTCGGAGCTGCGAGGTATTCTGGCAGCGCCTTATATGGATCAGGAAAGCGCGGAGGAAACAAGCGCACCCGAGCCGCACTTTGACGGTAAGAGAATCCTGCTAGTGGAGGATAATGAGCTGAATCAGGAGATTGCGCGGGAGATTCTGAAAGGTGCCGGTTTCATTATTGATACGGCGGAGGACGGAACCATAGCCGTGGAGCGGATGAAGGAGAATCCTGCGGATACCTATGATTTGATTCTGATGGATGTCCAGATGCCTATAATGAACGGCTATCAGGCTACAAGAGCCATCCGGGCGCTGGATGACGCTGTCAAGGCGGCAATCCCCATTGTGGCAATGACAGCCAATGCCTTTGAGGAGGATCGGAAGGAGGCCATGGACTCCGGAATGAACGGGTATGTGGCAAAGCCCATTGATATAGAAAAACTGATGCAGACGTTGGAAGATATTTTGAAATAAGGAAGCGCGCAACAGCGGCTTTGCGGGTGTTTTGCCCCATTGCCGCTGTTGCTGTATGTTTGTATAAACTACCCCATTTCATCCACAACATCCTCTGCCTGCGGGAACCCCCATGGCATTCAGGTAACAGTGTCTCATGCCGTTGTAGACGACCACTTTTACCGACATGCCTGCATCCTGAAGCTTATGCGCCCATGCAATATTGTCAATCTTCAGAAAGTCAAGGACTCCAACCGAGATAAAAGTGGGCGGGTTGCCTGTTGCGTCAAAGGCGCTCCTCCTGTCAGCCAATTTTTATTGAATATGCAGACATTTTCTGCTTTAATATTTTTTTGGATAAAGCCATTAACAAATTAATCCAATTCTTTTTCAAAGCTGAGAATTTGACCGGTATATGCATCTACATCACAAGAATATTCCATACGCCCCACATTCCATTTAACCTCATATTTCACGCGACCATCGTCATAGTCAAACTCAACTTTCAGAGATTCCCGCGTGGGCCAGCGCAAGCTGCTTTGCCTTCTCCTGCGTGATATATTCGCCAGCCTGTGCGTTTCCTTCCTGCATTTGGTAGAAAAGAACTGTATCCTAGCATTCGGGCAAAAGCAGCACAACTTTGTTTTAGCTTAGNAAAAAATCANGTAGTGTAAAACAGTNTGTGTCTANGTAAAAAATACCTCTTTTTTNGTAAGAANCCAGANATGAAAATNNTTATCGAAAAAGGGTATTTTTTATGCCGATAGCAAAGGAAGTGATCGACAGATTATTGTAGATGACAACTAAAGCACTGAAAAGTCAGTATGCACACCACGAACACTTTTTTCCTTTTCCTGTATAGATGATTTAAGCTTTTCCCTTAAAGCTGTCAGCCATTGAGGTTCATCGGTGAACTTTTCCGCAACGGCTCTGATTAACCGGGCATAGCCGTACAGGTTGATAAAACGCCGCATAATCGGGAGCATGTCTTGCATTTCTTTGGTATAGGGGCGTTCCTTTCGATATCCGCAGATAAATTCATTTTTGGCGGCTTGTAGGGCTTCTCCGTCTAAGCTTTCCGCAAGGGAGTCAAAAACTTGTTCAATATCCAGTGCGTACCAATGATACATGCCATCGTCAAAATCAATGACAGAGCAGATGTTTGTCTCTGCATCATAAAAGACATTGTCAGGTTCAAAGTCATAATGGACTAAGCCGTAATTATCACTATTTAGCGGAAGCTTATTCAACTCGGATTTAACTGTTTCCAATTCCGAAAGCATATAGCCCGGAGCGGCATATTCGTATAATATGGACTCGGTCTGCTTTAAGGCTTCGGTATATGTCTGTTTCCTAATATGCGGATGAAATTGGGATGAAAGGGAGTGAAGCCTTCCCAAAGTTTTTCCGTATTCATGCATGATTTCCATGGACATATCCGTAGATTCAATTTGTATGCCGCGTACTCCCTGAAAAGCAGCTGCATAGTATTTGCCCCATTTGGTATTCAGTTTCAGGCATATTTCACCGCTTTTAGTTTGCAGGGGCTTTAATGCAGGATAATCGTGTGCGAGAAGGTAGTCGATAAATTCCAATTCTCCGAAAATATTTTTCTCTACCTTCTCCTCAAGGGGGGCAAGCCGTAGAAAACAGATATTGCCGTTTTGACAAAAGGGATAAATTGCATTTGAAGAAATGCGGAATTGTGAAAGCATATTGTCCAGACCGGCTGTATCATGTTCCCAGTTTTTTAATGCTTCCTTTGCAAGGTCATAATTTTCAAATAAATGTTTTAATTTCAGCATAATGTTTATCCTTTCAAAATAAAAACAGCACTTCCGAAAAACGAAAGTGCAGAATTTATCGCCTATGGTAAACATCGGTGCCTGTTATGCGAAGCTTATCAAGTGAGCAATATTACTTCCGTTTTTCATATCATAAAATTTTTCCATAATATTTACTCACCTGCCTTTCTTTGGAAACAGCATAGCATAAAAACTCTTTGCTGTCAAAGGATTGTTTTGTGTCAATTGTCAATTGTTGCGAAGGTCTGGTAAGCGGTAAAATAGGGTGACAAAGTGTGTAGTCCATTGTATAATCATACTATAAGAGGAGCGGCAGCTCCGGTTTTAGAGAAAGGAAGGTAGATTTATGTTATTGGAAGGTAAAGTTGCCGTTGTAACCGGCGGAACAAGGGGAATTGGTTATGAAATTGTACGCAAATATCTTGCGAACGGCGCAAAGGTTGTACTCTTTGGCTCCAGACAGGAGACTGTGGATAAGGCGCTTGCACAACTGAGAGAAGAGAATGCCAACTGGGAGGTAGAGGGTATGTGTCCGAAGCTTACAGATGCCGCAGAGGTGGAGAAGGCAGTTCTCGCAGTAAAGGAAAGGTTCGGCAAGTTGGATATTCTTGTGAATAATGCGGGCATTTCCCAGAGTACGCCCATTTATGATTACACGCCGGAGGAGTTTGACAAAGCAATTGATTTGAATGTAAAGGCGTTGTTTTATGCAATACTACCGGCCGTGAAGATTATGAAGGAGCAGGGAGGCGGCTGCATCCTTAATACAAGCTCTATGGTAAGTATAGGCGGGCAGCCCTCGGGCGTGGGGTATCCCACCAGCAAATATGCGGTGAACGGGCTTACCGTTTCCTTGGCAAGGGAGCTGGGTAAGGATAACATCCGTGTCAATGCGGTGGCTCCGGGAGTTACCAAGACGGATATGGTTGCGGCGCTGCCCAAGGAGATGGTCGATAGGATAAGCGCTAAGATTCCCTTGGGAAGACCGGGAGAACCCGAGGATGTGGCAAACGCATTCCTGTATCTGGCAAGCGATATGGCAAGCTATGTGACGGGTGAAATATTGTCGGTTGACGGCGCGTGCAAAGCATAAGAAAATGTAAGCGATAAGGAAAGCTAACGGAATTCAGATAACAAAATGCGGCTGTGGCAGTTTGAGAAAGAAGGGCTGTCAAGCCGCATTTTGTATTTGACTTAAAAAAGTAATTTGTTATTTTAAGTAATATTTGCGATATTCACTGGGCGAGCAGCCTTTGTACTGCCTGAACACTCGGTTGAAGGTTGAAATGCTTTTAAAACCGGCCTGATAGGAAATTTCCGTAATCGTCATGTCGGAGTCGGACAAAAGCAGCTGCGCCCGTTTCACTCTTTGGAGTGTCAGGTATTCGATGAAGTTATAATTAGTGACCTGCTTAAAGATACGGGAGAAATAACAGGCACTGAAACCGATATAGTCAGCGGTTGATTCCAAAGTAAGCTCATTGTCACAGTTTTCAATAATATAGCTGCAGGCAATATTTATCTTTTCGATTGTCTTGCCGGTACTGGCTGCATATTGTTCAGTGTCCTTCAAAATTGTATTTTTAAGGTAGGTTCCAAAATCTATAAACATTTCATATAAGCATATCAATGTTTCCACACCTGAAAAGGTTTCTTGGCTTTCCTGAACGGATAGCATGTGCTGAATATGAATCAACATGCTTTGCGCCAGCTCGGGAGAACTTAACAGGCGTATATGGTGAAAGGTTCGGAAAAGATTTAAAAATGGGGTGAAATCAGGCAATTCACTAAATACGGTAATTGAAAATTGCAGACCGATTAATTGACTGTCATTATTTTCAATAATCTCGTGTACCTCTCCGGGCCATATCAACAGAATATCTCCGGGAGCCAGCTGATAAAGCGTCTGATTGATACGCAGGGTAGGCGCTTTGGTTATCGTGGCATTTTCCGGCAAAGCAACAATCTCTATATATTTGTGCCAGTGAAGAGGAAAAGAGTTTGGAAAAAAGCCTGTATTGATGGTATTAATCATATGGTCAAAATGTAAATTTTCGTATTTGTTAGTACTTACCATTTTTTGCCCTCCTCATAATTGCAGAAAAAATTCACAGGGAATATAAAATAACTTATACATATTATATATAGAATACTCAAAAAGTTAAGGAAAGTCAAGAATTACGTGACAAGCTTTGCAAAAATCATCACTTTTTTAAGGAATTTGAATGACAAAAAGTGATTATAAAACGGCAAGGTATAGGTAGTATACAGAGAAAAAAATAATTATAATTTCAATTAATTATATAATAAAAATACTTTTACAGAGCCAAAGGGCAGAAAAGAGGAAAAAATATGAAAAATATTGGCAAATTGGCACACAGAAGAGCACAATGTAAGCTGCGTATTGTAGACGAACAGGGAAATCCCGTTGCTGACACCAGGCTTTTGCTCAAACAAGTAAATCATGAATTTTTGTTTGGCTGCGGCGCCTTTGATGCCATTACCTATACAAATCCCACAGATGAGGATGATATGTTTTTTTTTAAGGACAGAATAGACAAATGGCTTGCTTTGTATAATTATGGCACGCTGCCCTTTTATTTAGGAAGATTCGAGCCGGAGGAAGGAAAGCCCGAGACCGTGAGCAGAATGAATGCGGCAAAGTTTTTGCGGGAGCATAATGTGACTGTGAAGGGGCATCCGCTTTGCTGGCATACCGCTTGTGCGGACTGGCTGATGAAATATGACAATAAAACAATTTTGGAAAAGCAATTGAAGAGAATTGAGCGCGATGTAACTGATNNTAAAGGTATCATTGATATATGGGATGTTATCAATGAGGTGGTTATCATGCCTATATTTGACAAATATGAAAATGCGATTACCAGAGTGTGCAGGGACATCGGGAGAGTAGGTATTGTAAAGGAGACATTTGCCGCCGCCAAGGCAGCGAATCCCAATGCGCAGCTTTTGCTCAACGATTTTAACACATCCATTTCTTATGAAATTTTGATTGACGGCTGTTTGCAGGCGGGAGTACCTANCAGTACCATAGGTATTCAGTCTCACCANCACCAAGGCTATTGGGGAGCGGAGAANCTTGAGCAGGNTNTNGAACGTTATGAACANTTNGGNCTTCCTATCCACTTTACGGAAAATACCCTTGTCTCAGGAGATTTAATACCGCCTGAAATTCAGGATTTAAATGATTTTCAGGTGAAAGAATGGCCCTCCACTCCCGAGGGGGAAGAAAGACAGATGAGACAGACGGAAGAAATGTATCGTATTTTGTTTGAACATCCTTTGGTGGAAGCAATTACCGGTTGGGATTTTACCGACGGAGCTTGGCTGAATGCACCCAGCGGAGTGATTCGCAAGGACAATAGTATTAAGCCTGTGTATGAAAAACTGATGCAGCTGATCAAGGGAGAATGGTGGACGGATTGTGAGATTTGTACCGATGAGAACGGAATGACACAGGCGGAAGGTTTCAAGGGAGATTATGTACTTGAAATGCAGGGCAGGAGCGGTATTGTGAAACTGACTTCCGGTATGACGGAGACACAGATTATTTTGGGAAAGAAGTAAATCATTAAGCTTGAAAGCAAAATACTTACAAAACATTAATTTTGAGTCCGCTGAAGCGGACATGAGGTGTAACGATGAATACCAGAAATGTGACGAATATGACAACAGGCAGTCCGGCGAAACATATTTTAAAATTTGCGCTGCCTCTGCTCATAGGAAATCTTTTTCAGCAGCTGTATAATATGGTGGACTCCATTGTAGTGGGAAACTTCGTAGGGAAAAATGCATTGGCGGCGGTAGGAACCTGCGGCTCTATGAATTTTTTGTTTTTCTCACTAAGCTCGGGTCTTGCCATAGGTATCGGCATTATTGTATCCCAGTATTTTGGGGCAAAGGATGAGAAAAATGTGCGTGCCACTATTGCCAATTCCTTTTATGTGCTGGTGATGGCGGCATTGACGGTCAGTGTTATCGGGATTATACTTTGTCCTCATTTGTTAAAGCTCTTGATGACGCCGGACAATATCATCGGTAATTCCATTATTTATATGAGAACTACCTGTGCGGGTATTATAGCAATTGCCTTGTATAACGGAGTGGCGGCAATCCTGAGGGCACTGGGGGATTCCAAAACGCCTCTGTACTTTTTGATGTTGTCCAGCATTGTCAATGTGGTGCTGGATTTAACCTTTGTTCTGGCGTTAGACTGGAGCGTATTTGGCGTGGCTCTTGCCACCATTATTGCGCAGGCAATATCTGCCACAACAAGCCTGATTTATGCTTATCATAAGGTGCCGTATTTTCGTTTGAGCAAGGAGGAGTTAAAGCCTCACAAGAAGATTATTGTAAGATCTTTCCGTTTGGGTGTGCCCGTGGCGTTACAAAATTCCATGATAGCGATTTCCTGCATGGCGCTGCAGGGAGTGGTAAACAGCTTTGGAGACACGGTAATGGCAGCGTATACTATTACAAATCGTATTGAACAGATAGTGCAGCAGCCCTATGGTTCTTTGGGAGCGGCGATTACTACATATTCGGGGCAGAACATAGGAGCCGGTAAGGCGGACCGTGTGAAGAAGGGGTTTTGTCAGGCCGCATTAATAGCTCTGATTTTCAGCATAATATTAATTCCTATAGCATATCTGTTCGGACATAGAATAGTGGGTATTTTTGTGAAGGAGCAGGAGGTAATTGATATCGGCTACAGAGCTTTGCGTATTACCAGCCTGTGCTATTTCGGGTTAGGTATGATTTATGTGCCCCGTGCGCTGTTAAACGGCTGTGGAGATACAGGATTTGCCATGATAAACGGACTTACGGAGGTTACCTGCCGTATCTTATACTCGCAAGTTTTTACACGCATTCCTGTTTTGGGCTACTGGGGCATCTGGGTTACCACAGGCGTAACATGGGTGACAACGGCGGTGGTATGCGTGAGCCGATATTTCAGGGGTAAATGGAAAGCAAAATCCATTGTCGCAAAGGAGCGGCCGCAGAATCAGAATGATAGAGCCAAGCCTGAAATTCGGCTTGCATTTCTACGCAAAAAAAGCTTTGGCATGAAGGATTAGCATAAATATTTTTTATCCTCCTACAGGACTGTCATATTGCCTATAAAGCGGTTTGGCAGTCTTTTTTGTCATGTGTTTATATGAAATGAATTGCCCTGTATGGAGGAGCATGTTATACTTAAAAAAAGGTATTTACTTAAGGAGGAAAACTATGCTTGTATTATGCTATTCAAAATGTTCTACCTGTAAAAAGGCTTTAAAGTGGCTTACTGAAAATAATATACCTTATGAAGAGCGCCCTATTAAGGAGAAAAATCCTACAAAGGAGGAGCTTGCCAGATGGGTACGGATGAGCGGACTGCCCCTTAAGCGTTTTTTTAACACCAGCGGCAATTTGTATAAGGAGTTGAAGTTGAAGGACAAGCTTCCTCAGATGTCGGAGGAGGAACAGCTGGCTTTGCTTGCCACCGACGGTATGCTGGTAAAGAGACCCCTTGCGGTGGGAGAAGACTTTGTGCTTGTGGGATTTAAGGAAGCGGAGTGGAGGGAAAAGGCAAATATTGAATGAATGTCCGTTTCGGCGGACAGGCGGAAGAGGTTTGCGTCTGTGCTGCGACCGTAAACTTGAGATGTGCAAAAAGCAGCGCGGAAGTGAGAATATATGGAAATTTTAGACATTGTGGATGAAAAGGGTATACCTACAGGGAAGACGGTGGAGAGGACCGTGGCACATGCAGAGGGAATACGCCACAGAACTTCCCATGTGTGGCTATTGCGAAAACGCTCCAAAGGCGTACAGATATTGCTGCAGAAGCGCAGTAAGAATAAGGACTCTTTCCCGGGCTGCTATGATATTTCCAGTGCAGGGCATATTCCGGCGGGGATGGATTTTGTTCCTTCTGCCCTGCGGGAGCTTCAGGAGGAGCTGGGGCTGAGCGCTAACCCGTGGGAGCTTCATTATTGCGGGCAGAGGCATTTTGTATGGGAACAGGAGTTTTACGGAAAGCTTTTTAAGGATAATCAGGTAACAAACGTGTATGCGCTTTGGTGCGATAAGAGGGCGGAAGAATTCACTCTTCAGGAGGAAGAAGTGGAGGAGGTGCGCTGGTTTGATTTTGAGCAGTGCCGTGATTTGGTGAGCGAAAACGGAATCTGTCACTGTATTTTTATGGAAGAACTCGACATGATACATAGGTATTTGCAGACAAAAAGCTCAGTGACACTGCGAAGAATAGAGAAAAGGGATAATCGGCGCATGAAGCAGATTGTAAAAAGCTCTTTAAAGGAATATGGGCTGGATATTCCGGGTACGGTATATTTTGACCCGCAGCTTGAAAATTTGGCAGGCTTTTATGATAGTACGGAAAAAGCCGGTTATTGGGTTTTGGAGATAAATGGCGTGGTTGCGGGAGGAGCCGGTGTGGCGCCTTTTGTAGGGAAACCACAGGTGGGAGAGCTGCAAAAGCTTTATATAGACAAGGAGTATCGAGGAAAGGGGTATAGCGCATTTTTGTTGGAATGTGTGATTGACTTTGCAAAAAAGCGCTTTCCGGCACTTTATATTGAGACTTCCACATTGCTTGATACGGCAAATAAAATTTATCCTCATTATGGTTTTAAGCAGATGGAGGCGCCGTTTGCCGGAACAGAGCATCCTGCCATGAATCGATGGTATCTGTTGGATTTTTCCGGATGATGTAGCGATTTGCACAAAGAGGGTAGGTGCCGATATTAGCAATATTCACGAAATTGAGAGAAAATGCAAAAGTTTACTGACATTTTGAGGTTTAATTTGTTAAAATAAGGTTATAACATTAGTAGAAAAGTGCAGATAATGAATAGTTTGTGATTCGGATATGAGTAGAAAGGAGGATGGCAGTGTTTGCAAAAGGTGAATATGTAGTATGTGGCAACAAGGGCGTGTGCATGGTGGAGGATATTACTACTCTAAATATTTCCGGCGTGGATAAAGAGAGAAAGTATTATATCTTAAAGCCCCTTTATATGGCAGGGAGCACGGTGTATGTGCCTGTGGATACGGCAGAGGAATCTATGCGCAGAGTGTTGAGCAAGGAGCAGGCTGATGAATTGATTCAGGGAATACCTGATATTCCACTGATTACAATCACCAATGACAAGCTTTTAGAGCAGGAATATAAGGGATGTATGAAGACCAATTGTTGTGAGGAATGGATTAAGATCATAAAAACCATTTATTTGAGAAAGCAGAAACGTTTGGAGGCGGGGCGCAAGGTGACGGCAGTGGACGCCAAGTATTTTCGCATGGCGGAGGACAATCTGTACGGAGAACTTGCGGTTTCCTTAAGTATGCCTCGTGAGACGATAGAAAGCTATATTGCAGGGGAAATGGATAAACAGGCATAGATAATAAAAAAGAAGCATAAAAATTAAATTTTGCGCTTCTTTTTTGTCAGCAATAATTGTTTAGTAAACAGCAACCAGCGTCAAAATATTTTAAAACAGGGTAGATATATTAAAGATACGTTGTAAAGTATTGTAATCAGGAGACAGAAAAAGCTTTACAAAAAGTATAAAAAGTATTATGATGTTTAATCATAAGTCTTAAGCAATATAGAAAGCGTTGAAGAGAACAGTAAGCTGTGGCAGGCAGCAGAGAGAACCGCCTTGGTGCAATTTAGGAAGAGATATGTGCCATGTGCTGCAAGCGGTTTTGCCCTAAGCGGTGGAAGACCATCTCGGAGCGGCTTTAATACAGCCCGGCAGCTCCCGTTACGAGCAAATGAAGGTGGCGGCTTATATGCCGCAACAAGGGTGGAACCGCGTATATTACGTCCCTTGCAATAGAAATATTGCAAGGGACTTTTTTGCGCGGATAAGAAGATTCAAAACGGGAAGCGGCAGCCTGCTTATTCGCAGAAAGAAAGGAAGGAACAGGAAAATGAAGATTACATTAAAGGACGGCTCCGTGAAGGAGTATGCAGAGAGTAAAAGCGTGTATGACATTGCACTGGATATCAGTGAAGGGCTTGCGAGAGCAGCCTGCTGCGGAAAGGTAAACGGGGAGGTTGTAGATTTAAGGACCGTGCTTGATCATGACTGCGAGCTGAGTATTTGTACCGCTAATGATAAAGAGGGCTTGGCAACCATTCGTCACACCACCTCCCATGTGCTTGCAGAGGCGGTAAAGCATTTGTTTCCCGATGCAAAGCTGACAATCGGGCCCAGCATTGAAAACGGCTATTATTATGACTTCGACCATGCTCCCTTTTCCAGAGAGGATTTGGATGCGTTGGAAACAGAGATGAAGAAGATTATCAAAAAGGGAGAGAAGCTGGAGAAATTTACTCTCCCCAGAGAGGAAGCCGTTAAGTTTATGGAGGAAAAGGGCGAGCCCTACAAGGTAGAGCTGATTCGCGATTTGCCGGAGGACGCAGAAATCTCTTTCTATAGTCAGGGAGAGTTTGTGGATTTATGCGCGGGCCCTCATCTGATGAGTACCAAGGGAATCAAGGCATTTAAGCTGACCTCCTCCTCGGGCGCTTATTGGAGAGGAAAATCCGAGAACGCTATGCTGCAGCGTATTTACGGCACTGCCTTTAATAAGAAGGAGGAGTTGGAGGAGTATCTTGCATACTGGGAAAATGTGAAAAACCGTGACCACAACAAGCTGGGTCGTGAAATGGAGCTATTTACCACGGTTGATGTAATCGGTCAGGGTCTGCCGCTTTTGATGCCCAAGGGTGCCAAGATGATTCAGACCATGCAGCGTTGGATAGAGGATGAGGAGGAGAAAAGAGGTTATCTGCGCACCAAGACCCCTCTCATGGCAAAGAGTGATTTGTATAAATTGTCGGGACATTGGGATCACTATCTTGACGGTATGTTTGTATTGGGAGATGAAGAGAAGGATAAGGAGGTTATGGCGCTTCGTCCTATGACCTGTCCCTTCCAGTATTTTGTATATAAGGCAACACAGCATTCCTACCGTGACCTGCCGCTGCGTTACGGAGAGACTTCAACTCTGTTTAGAAATGAGGATTCGGGAGAGATGCATGGACTTACCCGTGTTCGCCAGTTTACCATTTCAGAAGGGCACTTGATTGTAAGACCGGATCAGATGGTAGAAGAATTTAAGGGCTGTCTTGCCTTGGCAAAATATTGTCTGGAGACTCTGGGTGTGGGTGATGACGTGACCTACCGCCTATCCAAGTGGGATCCCAATAACAAGGAAAAATATATCGGTGAACCCGAGGTATGGGAGGAGACACAGGAGCATATCCGTCAGATATTAAAAGAGCTGGATATTCCCTTCTATGAGGGAGAAGGCGAAGCCGCATTCTACGGACCCAAGGTGGATATTCAGGCGAAGAATGTATATGGCAAAGAGGATACTATGATTACCATTCAGTGGGATGCTTTGCTGGCGGCTCAGTTTGATATGTATTATATCGACCAGAACGGTGATAAGGTACGTCCTTATATTATCCACAGGACTTCTATGGGCTGTTACGAGAGAACCCTTGCATGGCTGATTGAAAAGTACGAGGGAAAGTTCCCTACATGGCTGTGTCCTGAGCAGGTCCGCGTTCTTCCTATCTCGGAAAAATATGCCGGTTATGCTGCTTCCGTTGAAGAAAAATTAAAGGATAACGGTATTTTGGTAACTACGGATAACCGTTCCGAGAAGATTGGGTTTAAAATCCGAGAGGCAAGACTTGCGAAGGTACCTTATATGCTGGTGGTTGGACAGAAGGAAGAAGAGGAAGGCGTTGTCTCCGTGAGAAGCCGTTTTGCTGGAGATGAGGGGCAAAAGGCTCTTGATTCCTTTATCGACCAGATTTCCAAGGAAATCCGCACCAAGGAAATTCGGAAGGAAACGGTTCAGGAATAGACGAAGCTGCCTCTATATGAATTTCACAGACTTGGTATAGATTTCATTATTTATATAAAAAACAGTAAATAAATGTATATTTATGATTAATATATATTTATAATTAATGTATATTTATGATTAATGTATATTAATCTGGTAAGCCTCACAAACTAATTCTGCGTACCTCTATTTTAATAATATTAGGAGATGCGCAGAAGGAGGCTTGTATGGCGGATTTGAAATGTGGAGTAACAAATTGTACCTACAATGATGAATGCTACTGCTGTAAGGGAGATATTATGGTGGGCGGTAAACATGCCTGTGATTGTGAGGATACCTGTTGTGAGAGTTTTGCGCAGAAAAGGGAAGGACGTGACACTTATTCCAGCTCATTGTCTCATCCCAGTAAGGTTATCAGCATCGATTGCGAAGCAGNGAAGTGTATCTATAACAGNAATTATNNATGTGTGGCAGANCATNTGGATATNAANGGCTGCGGTGCGTGCGACTGTAGAGAGACGGCATGTGCTACTTTTACAGAGAAGTAGAAAAACTCTGAGATTGGCGAAGCGGATAATATATCCGCTTTACATAATTGCAAATACTAAACGAAAAAATATATAAAAAATGAAAATGTATATTGACAAACAGCTAATTTCAGTGTTAAACTACTAAATAGTGTGAAAAGCACACATAACAAACAAGCAGAGTATCCGCTCTCACCTTACGGCAACCGGGCTGGTAAGCGTTAATATCTTTTTTGTGAAGGTGTGCCGTTTTGCGGCTTGCGTTTGCATGGTGAAGGATTGACAGTGGATAGTTATGCTATCCATTTTTTTATTGAATAGGAAATTCCTAAGGAATTTCCGTATGAAATAACGAGTTTGCAAAGCAAATCTCGTAAGNGGACTTGTCCGCTTTTTATGCTNAGGCAAAACAGTTTTCTTATGGAGNTGCAAGACCATNAGCGATTTAATGATTAANGAACANATCAGAGACAAAGAGNTACGTTTGATTGGCGAGGAGGGCGAGCAGCTTGGAATTATNTCATCCAGAGAAGCCATGAAGCTGGCAGAGGAGGCAGGATTGGATTTAGTAAAGATTGCTCCTACAGCAAAGCCTCCCGTTTGTAAGATTGTCGATTACGGCAAGTACAAATACGAGCAGGTAAGGAAAGAGAAAGAAGCTAAGAAAAAGCAGAGAACTATTGAGGTAAAGGAAATCCGCCTTTCACCTAACATTGACACTAACGACCTTAACACTAAGGTAAACGCAGCTAGGAAATTCCTTACTAAGGGCGATAAGGTAAAGGTAACACTTCGCTTCCGCGGTCGTGAGATGGCACACATGAACAGCAGCAAGCATATTTTAGATGATTTTGCGGAAAGCCTGTCCGATATTGCAGTAGTAGAGAAAGCTCCCAAGGTAGAGGGCAGAAGTATGACAATGTTTTTAACTGAGAAGCGTTAAAACGCAGAAGTTAAAATAGATTAAGAATAGTTTAGGAGGAATATAGTTATGCCAAAAATGAAGACAAGCAGAGCAGCGGCTAAGCGCTTTAAAGCAACAGGAACAGGTAAATTAAAAAGAGCAAAAGCTTATAAGAGCCACATTTTGACCAAGAAGTCTACTAAGAGAAAACGTAATCTTAGAAAACCTGCAATTACCGATGCAACCAATGTTAAGAATATGAAGAAGATTTTGCCCTATTTATAATTTTAGGTATGGAGGAGAATAAGACATGGCAAGAATTAAAGGTGGCTTGAATGCCAAGAAAAAGCATAATAGAGTATTAAAGCTTGCGAAAGGCTACAGAGGTGCAAGAAGCAAGCAGTACAGAGTAGCAAAGCAGTCTGTTATGAGAGCATTGGCAAGCTCTTATGCAGGTAGAAAAGAGAGAAAGCGTCAGTTCAGACAGCTTTGGATTGCACGTATCAATGCAGCAGCAAGGCTGAACGGTTTATCCTACAGCAAGTTTATGTATGGTCTGAAATTGGCAGGCGTTGATATGAACAGAAAGATGCTGGCAGAGATGGCCGTAAATGATGCAGAGGGCTTCAAAACTCTGGCGGAGCTTGCAAAATCTAAGATTGCATAAGTAATTAATATATTTAGTACATTGAACACCCGGCAAATACATGCTGGGTGTTTTTTGGCTGCTGTAAACCGTGAGCCGCTTGTTGACGACCTTTGAGGGAGATGTTATATTTATAAAAAGAAATAGTGTTTCCGGCAGGAAAAGTTGTTCTGACATGTAGTTCGGTGCCTTGATTTGTAGACTGTCAGTAGTTTGGAGGATTGTAATGATACAGGTAGAAAAATGGGATGTGTTTGAAGCCACATTGGACGGACCGACAGAAGGTAATCCTTTTACCGATTACACCTTGCAGGGAGTGTTTAGCAGCAAATGGGAAACTGTTACGGCGGACGGATTTTATGACGGAGATGGTGTGTATAAATTCAGGTTCATGCCGTCTTTTGTGGGAGAATATGAGTATACTCTTACGGCAGACTTTTTAAATGAGCCTGTTAAAGGGAGATTTATTTCAGTAGAAACCAAGGAGGGGAATCATGGTCCGGTAAGAGTTGCAAATACATGGCATTTTGCGTATGAGGACGGAACTCCCTACTATTGTCTGGGAACAACCTGCTATGTGTGGGCGCTTCAATCAGACGAGAGAATCAAAGAAACCTTACAGACACTTGAAGAGAGTGCCTTTAATAAAATCCGTTTCTGTATTTTACCGAAGCACTATGATTATAATTTGAAGGAGCCCCGTTCCTATCCCTATGAGGGAAAGCCCATGGATTCCTCCGTGGTGACTCCGGAGAATTTTTTATGGTATAATAACAGAAGTAAGGGCAATGAGTGGGATTTTACCAGATTTAATCCCGAGCATTTCAGGCATCTGGAGTATTGTATTCAGGAGCTTGGCAAGCTGGGGATAGAGGCTGACCTTATCGTAATGCATCCCTATGACAGATGGGGGTTCTCCTGTATGACAAAGGAACAGGATGACCTATACTGGAAATATGTGCTTGCACGCTTTTCGGCATACAGAAATGTGTGGTGGTCTTTGGCAAATGAGTATGATTTGCTACATGACAAGACGTTTGCCGACTGGGAGAGGTATGCCGGACTGATTTGTAGTCATGACCCCTATGGACACCTTCGTTCCATTCATAATTGTATTCCTTTTTATGATTATAGCCGACCATGGGTGACACATTGCAGTATTCAGCGGCAGGATTTATACAGGACGGCGGAAAATGTCAATGAATGGAGAGAGAGGTATCGGAAGCCGGTAGTTTTGGATGAAATTGCATATGAGGGCAATATCCCTCACGGCTGGGGCAATATAAGCGGTGAGGAAATGCTTAGGAGATTTTGGGAGGCTGTGTGCAGGGGAGGTTATCCCGGTCATGGGGAAACCTTTTTAAACAAGGAAGGTGTTCTTTGGTGGTCGCATGGGGGCAGCCTCCATGGAGAGAGCCATAAAAGATTTCAGTTTCTTTTGGATATTTGGAAGGAAACGCCCGGAAATGGGCTGATGCCTGAAGAGGGCTTTTGGGCGGAAGTGTGCGCCGTGCCTCAGGTGAGCCTTTCCGGGGCGGTAAAGGATTACTATTTGATTTATTACAGCTTTATGCAGCCAGCACTCAAGCAGTATCATTTAGATGATACTACTGAGTACAGGCTGAAAGTAATTGATACCTGGAATATGACGATAGAGGACAGAGGAATTGTCAAGGGCAGATTTGCCGTTGAACTGCCGGGCAGGCCGTATATTGCGATTCAATTAAAGAAGGTGAGTGAGTAGCTTCCCTGTTTTATTTTTCGGTCAAGCGCTGCATATCGGGAAAATAGTGTTTGCTGTAAAATGGCAAACTGCCGCAAAATTTTTCCAGTTTACCCCAAGCGTCATCGGATAATTTTACCTCGGCGGCTCTCAAATTCAAAGATTTGATAGAAAGTGGGTAAGATTAATTAAATCTGGCTTTGAACGAATAATCAGTGGTATTGATTTAGTTAATGCCGGATATTGTGAAATTTATTTCAATGTAAATTCACTAATTGGCAAGAAACCCTTAACATACGAAAGTACCTCTTGTGGGAAAAAGGGTCATAAATTAGATTCGGATATTAGAAATAAGTTAAATGCTGTGGATGCATACGAGGGATTTTTATTAGCAGCGGAGGAGCATAAGAAAAATGGTGAATATCTTCTTGCGTATGATTATTACAATATGGCATATAGTGTGAGCGGTAATGCTGATGACCTTAAGCAATTGAATGATCTTCGAAAGAAAATAAAATTTAATGATTTATCAGATTATGAAATAGTTACCTCCTTACAGAAAATCATCAGCTTAAATTTTTATGGAAGGAGCGGGTCAATTTATTGCGGTGGATTGCTAGAAGGACATACTCAAATTATGACGTTACCGCCGGGAATTATTTACTCGCCATATATAAATATTTATACTCTGTTCTATATAACGAAAGGAAATACAACAGTTCAAGAGATTATTCAAAGGTTAGATTATCAGCCTGAGTTAAAAGAGCAATACGAAGAGTGTATATCAATAAAAGTAGAACAACAAGACTCAATTTATCCTGTCGAGTATGGAAAGAAGTTCAAGGCTGTTATGGAAGAGTTATTAATTAAGGAGAGTGAGGTGAAAAAAGGAATTATATCAGAATCATTTCTATATAAAGCACTTGTTTATGCTCATACAAAAGCATTAGACCGTAATATCAATGTGAGTAATGGTTTGCCATATATTTTGGATCAGCAGCATGAGAATAATGGAAAAATGGTATCAAAATTTATAAACTTTTTTGAATATAATCGTGTTCTTGTTACTGTCCGTAATATCACACAGAATTTTGGAAGTATGTTGGCTATGATGGAACGGCAAAAATTACTCATTCCCCCAAGAGTGTTAAATTTATTTAAATATTTTTCTTTTAATTCGGTTTTGTGTAATTTGGTTCATGATTATTGTGTATTTTTTTTACAAATAGAAAAAGTGAATCTATCACCCAAAGAAACAATGATGAAATTATGCAAGATTTTATATATAGATTATGAGGAAAAGCTTGAATTTCCCACATTAAATGGATTTCGACTTTATGATGCATATGGAAGTTATTCCTACAAATACGGTGCGCGCATAGAAGGTATCGAGAAAAAATATGACAAATATTTTACAGAAAATGATAGATTACGATTAACTAATTTATTTATTCCCTTATTAGATGCTATGAATTATGACTATGATGAGGAAGGTTTGGAAAAAATTGATTGGAATGAGGATTTCCTATTTTATAAGATTCTCAAGTTTAAAGATAATGAGGAAAAAATAAATTATAGATTATATATTAATCATGTATGTGATGAAATACTAAGTAGAAGGACAGAAATTGTTGGTTATTTAAGCAATACGGTGACGATATAAAATAGATTTTGTCACAATAGGAAAAAAGAGAAAATAGAAAG
>WFLY01000215.1 GCA_009177215.1 Bacillota bacterium | reverse complement strand
TTATAATAGTGAAAAGGTGATTGAAACATCAGGCCATTTCTGGCCTTTTTAAAAAGTAATCTGTTAAGTTTGTCTGATATGATTATCTGTTCTACCGGCACTAACTTTTGATTCACATAACTGTTATACAAAGAAATCAAAGCCGCAACAGCTATGGTGATAATCAAAAAAGTGAGAATAACTTTATACGACTTTTCTTGCTCCATGGCGTTAATAACAAATCGCATAAAAACAGCGCTATAAAACAACCATTCAAAATAATCAAAAAACCTTAACAACGCCATATGAATAACATATTTCTTTGAAAATTTCCACATTAGCCTAAGTGCGTATAAATTATTTGATATAATATTTGTTTTCATAACTTCTTACCTTTTAAAGCGCAATGAACAATATGCTTATCCCTCTCCATACAAATCTATCAATCTAAGATAACTCATTTAATAAATCAGTGAGTGTTTCTGCTCCATTAGACTTTACTTGTTTCAGCAAGATAATTATCTCTTCTATAGTATTTGTTGCATAAGTAATGTTATACTTTATAGATAAATTCACTGCATTATATAACATTTTATATAAGTGCTCATACACATCAATATACTTACTGAAATCAACAACCATATTCATATTAGTGATATATTCCAATCAATTTACCATCATTTTTTATGATCCATAAATAAATACAAAAAGTGTGTATCTATTTTCGTAACATACATTTTATCGTAGTTATTAAAAGCATATCATAACAATCAATTCCCCAAACTATATTTTTTCTGTTGTCAGAATTATACCATTTACATGATTCGTAAGAACGCTGCTCATATGGCATAGAAAAATAAAAATCACCATCATAGAGGTGGCAAAGGCAAACGAACTGAATCTAGAGATATCGGTTCTAATTCTCTCATAATCATTAGGGCAAAACAAATCCGGCAACCGATTTATTTAATTTTATGTTTGACGCTGTTAATGGAGAACCGCCTGTATATTCTGTCAGAGCAAAAATAATGTCAGCTGACAGTTATCTACTCCCTTCTTTTTAATTTTAAAATCTTTACCGACAGGGCTTAGATGAAGGGTTTGCGTCTTTTAAGAAACAAGAAAACATTTAATAACTTTTTACGTTACTTCTACATTTATTATTATATGATTATCCCATTGTACCATAATATTACACAATATTGTATTTCTTTTTACTGCATTTTATTCTCACAGTCAACGAACTGTTAGTAATCACAGTAAGCACTTTTGTTCCATATATACTAATTATCTATTCTCTAGCATAATCACTGANAAANCTATCCTCACCCCAAATTTCAGTTCCTGAGTGGGCTGTATTCATATAATTACAAGGTTACATAATAAGCGTCAGTCCTTTTATTAAGTTAACAACATTGTGATAAAAAAAGGCTTCGCTGACACCTATTTTTGCTGTCAGCAAAACCTTCTTTATTCATTCTGTGAAATAAGCCGTCTTCACTCTTTTCTCCGGCTATATTTATTTATATAAATCTCTTTTATCAATAACGCGGACTGCCTTGCCCTCACTTCTGGTAATTGCCTTAGGCTCTACTACGCGTACCTCCACCTTAATACCCAGCATGGATTTCAGGCCTGCTACAATAGCCTTCTCACGCTCTGCTACGGAAAGGGTCGGATTCTCCACCATTTCAGGAGTGAGTTCTACCTGAACCTCGATGGTATCATTATTACCTATACGGTCAACTACAATCTGATAATTTGCCTGATAACCCAGATTCAACAATACAGCTTCAATCTGAGAGGGCCATACATTTACACCCTTTACTACCATCATATCATCACTTCTGCCCATGGGCTTATGCATACGGATATGGGTACGTCCACAGGAGCATTTCTTTCTGGTGAGATAACATAAATCACGAGTGCGGTAGCGCAAAAGCGGAAACGCTTTTTTGGTGATACANGTAAATACCAGTTCTCCNACCTCTCCTTCGGGAAGTACCTCTCCTGTATCCGGATTGATAATCTCAGGAATAAAATGATCCTCTTGAATATGCATTCCTGCCTGTTCCTCACACTCGAAGGACACGCCGGGTCCTGAAATCTCGGTCAAACCATAGATATCATAAGCCTTAATGCCTAAAGATTCTTCAATGTTATGCCTCATCTGCTCCGTCCAAGGCTCCGCTCCAAAAATACCTGCTTTTAGCTTAATCTTATCCTTAAGTCCTCTCTCGTTGATTGCCTCACCAAGATTAGCCGCATAAGAGGGCGTACAGCAAAGAATGGTAGAACCCAAATCTGTCATAAACTGTATCTGTCTGTCAGTATTACCGGAAGACATAGGCAGGGTCAGACAGCCCACCTTGTGAGAGCCGCCGTTTAATCCCGGACCGCCTGTAAACAGTCCATAGCCATAGCAGACATGGCACACGTCATCCTTAGTACCGCCTGCGGCAACAATTGCCCTTGCACAGCAATCATCCCAAATATCAATATCCTGCTGAGTGTAAAAAGCAACTACACGACGTCCTGTTGTTCCGCTTGTAGACTGAATACGGACACAATCCGAAAGAGGCACACCCAACAATCCGTAAGGATATTGATCCCTTAAGTCATCCTTTGTAATAAAGGGAAGCTTGTGTAAATCCTCAATTCCATGGATATCCTCCGGCTTTACGCCTGCCTCGTCCATCCTGTCACGATAAAATGCCACATTATCGTAAACAAATTTCACCTGTTCAACTAATCTCTCACTTTGCAATGCTTTAATCTGTTCCACAGGCATCGTTTCGATTTCTGGTTGATAATAATTTCCCATATTTTGTACCAAGCCTCAAGCAAAAATGCTTGCATTTTCATCTGAGGCGCAAACACAAAGGGTAAAAAATATGTTTGCATATTTTCCTTTCTTTATTTTTTCTTTCACCCTTATTCTCTTTTTATGTAAATTTTAAATTAACCAAGCCATCATACACAAAAACATTTCGCAGAATGGGGCTGCCGCGTTAATATTAATTATTACCTCTGCCCAACAAAAATGCCTTATGGTTCAACTCTGCAAATTTGGGCGGTACACATTCATCAATTGCCTTCTGCCACTTCTCCACGGGAATGTCAAAATACTTGGACAATCTTCCCATCAACACAATATTGACTGCCTTAGCGGAGCCTGCCTCCTCTGCCAGAGAAAGGCAATCCATGGCATCTGCCTGCGCTCCCAGCGCCTCCAGTTTTTCAATCAGATTTTCGGGATACTGCATAGCGCCCGTAATCACCGGCATAGGGTCAATCTCCTGCGTATTTACCACAATTCTGCCGCCTTCTTTCAGATATTCCAGATAACGTGCCGCCTCCAATTTTTCAAAGGATACGATAAAATCGGCTTCTCCCCTGTCAATAATGGGAGAATATACCTTTTCGCCGAAACGCACATATGTAACAACGCTTCCGCCGCGCTGGCTCATACCGTGAACCTCGGAAACCTTTACATCATATCCTTCCGATAACAGCAGATGTCCGAGCAGCTTACTGGCAAGCAGGGAACCCTGCCCGCCCACGCCTACAATCATAATATTCTTTGTCATTTCAATCCTCCATGCTGCCGACCCCCTCACAAATTGGGGCATAAATACTTTTTTATGTCGGCAAAAACTTACCGGTCGAAAAACCTGCTTTCATATTTTCAACCAATTCCTCGTATTTTTGCGTATTCAATGCTGTCCTTCCCGCATTTTATTGCTTTCTTTACAATATTGTTTTACGCTTCTTGCGTTTGCCCCTGTCCGGTTAAGACTGCAATGCATCAAACTTACAAAGCTGCTTGCAGACGCCACAGCCCANACACAGNGTGGTATCAATCACTGCTTTTTTATCCTTTATACTAATAGCCGGACAGCCCAGTCTCATNCATGANTTNCAGNCCACACACTTATGCTCATCTACCTTTAGCGGCGCTTCGTGCTTCACATATTTAAGCAATACACAGGGGCGCCTGCTGATGATTACAGAGGGGGCGTCAGCCGCCAGCTCCTCCTTCAATACACGGTCACACTCCGCCAAGTCATAAGGATCAACCACCACAACACGCTCAAAGCCCATGGCACGGCACAATGCCTCTAAATCAATCTTACCTGCCGGATCGCCCTTAATATTGTAACCGGTAGTAGGGTTCTGCTGATGTCCTGTCATACCGGTAATAGAATTATCTAAGATAATTACAGTCGAATTGCTCTGATTATAGGCAATATTTGCAAGTCCTGTCATACCGGAATGCATAAAAGTAGAATCGCCGATAACCGCAACAGTCTTGCCCTCGCTTTCCTCACCTAATGCCTTGTTAAAGCCATGCAGAGAGCTTATAGAGGCGCCCATGCAAAGGGTCATATCCATTGCGCTCAAGGGTGCAACAGCTCCCAGAGTATAACAGCCGATATCACCGAGCACGGTGCATTTATTCTGTGCCAAAGTAAAGAACAAGCCTCTGTGAGGACAGCCTGCACACATCACGGGAGGCCTTGCGGGCAACGGCTCCTCAAAACACTTTACAGCCGGAACCAAAAGCCCCAGCTTTTCGGCAATCAGATTCTGTGAAAACTCTCCCTCAATGGGCAGTACATCCTTGCCAGTAACCACCAGCCCCAGCTGCTTACAATGATTCTCAATAATAGGATCTAACTCCTCGATAATCACCAGCTTCTCCACCTTAGAGGCAAAATCCAAAATCAGCTTTTCAGGCAGCGGGTTCACNATGCCCAGCTTTAAAAATACTTGCCTTATCTCCGAAAATCTCTTTNGCATATTNNTANTCTTGTGGAAGAGGTAATAATACCTACCTTGGTATCTCCCATCTCCACACGATTGAAATCGCAGTGATCCGCATAAGCTGTCAGCCTGCGGGTACGCTCCTCTATGTAAGGATGACGGCGTATGGCATTGGCAGGCATCATCACATATTTTGCTATATTTTTCTCATAAGGCTTTGTAGGAACCTCCTTGCGCTCCCCCAGTTCCACTATACTCTGTGAGTGTGCCACACGAGTACACATCTTAATGATAACCGGTGTGTCAAATTCCTCGGAAAGCTCAAACGCCTTCTTGGTGAATTCACATGCCTCAGCGGAATCTGCCGGCTCCAGCATGGGAACCTTGGACGCAATCGCATGGTGCCGGGAATCCTGCTCGTTCTGAGAGGAATGCATTCCCGGGTCGTCTGCAACACAGATAACCATACCGGCATTTACACCGGTGTAAGAGCATGTAAAAAGCGGGTCTGCCGCCACATTCAAGCCCACATGCTTCATGCCGCAGAAGCTGCGCTTGCCTGCCAGAGAAGCGCCGAATGCAACCTCCATGGCAACCTTCTCATTCGGAGCCCACTCACAATAAATCTCGTCATATTTTGCCGCTTCCTCAGTCACCTCCGTACTGGGTGTGCCGGGATAGCTCGATACAACACTGCAGCCCGCTTCATACAGCCCGCGTGCAAAAGCCTGATTACCTAACATTAATTGTCTCATGGCAAATTTCCTTCCCTTGTAAAATACTATAGTGTAACATCTTTCAAACACCTCGACTATATACGCAGCATAAATTGTTCCGCAAGGAAAAGAAACGAGGCGTAGCTATGCCAACCTCCTGAAATAATCTTCACTGACAACAACAGCGCAGGCATAAAAACAGGGTATTTGAAAGACATTACTCTAATAAATGATAGCATTTTTTGACGGTTAAGTAAACAAGAAAATCAAGGGAATTACAGTTTTTGAAAATTAGGACTGGAAAATTATAATCACTTGGTGTATAATAGCTTAAGTAGTTAATAATACTTTAGTATGCAGATATGGTTCATCGGTAGAACGCTAGCTTCCCAAGCTGGAAAGGCGGGTTCGACTCCCGTTATCTGCTTTGTTAAATCTTTATTTTATCAGATTTATGTAGCTTCTGATGAGATAGAATCATAATCATCTGAACAAGCGATAATTAAGACTGCCTCTGTTGTATTTTTAACCGACAGGGGCAGTACCACTACATCTTGTGTCTGGAGTGGCTCTCAAGGCAGAAATTTCCGGATGGCTCTCAAGCGGGATAATATTCATAAATTTCTTAATCTATTCAGTATTTCATACATCTCATACATCTGACCATTACCAAAGATATAATTTTTCAAGGCAAGCGGCTTCCCCACCTGTCTGCTTTTTTGGTACAGCTTCATATAGGCATCCTTTACCTGATAAAAGCTGTCCTCCAATTCTTCCATCTCTTTTGTTGGCATTTCGGGAATTTTCCCCTGAAAGACCTGTCTCTGGGCTGCTATTCTGGCACAGAACTTCTGCCATGCCACTTCCTGCTCATATTGCATATCCAGCCATTCTATCTCTTCTTCCTTTGTCAGTAGCGTTCCATCTGCCTTATAATACTGTTCCTGTTCATTCTAATAACGTTGCTCGATTTCGGAATAGAGCTTTGCATAAGTCAGCCCACTGGCATTCACAACTTCAGAATAACCATACTACCCTTTTTCTTCCCTGACTTCCTTTAATATTCCAACCCTCACATCGTTGAACGATATAGCCGATTGCACCACCGTATGCTTAATTTTATCCATTAAGATTTCCCTGTTTTTCGATAATTGGGAAACTTCTAAGGTATCCCTGTGAAACACTTTCTGTTCTTCATTTTGACAAATATGATGACTGGTACTGTGTCAAGAAAAAGTACAAGTTAAACGTGAACTTTTCTCTATAACATCTGTTATGTTATCCTGCTGGTCTCTCCAAATCTTTTAATTTCTTCA
>WFLY01000157.1 GCA_009177215.1 Bacillota bacterium | reverse complement strand
GGATGATGAGGATTTGCTTGGTTGCAATAACTGGAGAAAAGATTGGGAAATTTTTGGTGCCAGACNNTNAANNNGANGGTGAATCATTGAGACNATGCATTGNTCGTGAATGTTATGANGAANTTGGAATCTCCAATGTGCGAATTGACTATATCGGTCTTATGCGTTTTAACTTGGTTCCGGATTATTTCTCCACAGAATACCGTAAAGAATACGGCTGCCTATATGGAATTGCATTAAAGCAGGAAGATTTATCTAAAATCGAACAGTTTCGATTAGACAGAGAAGAAATTGGAAAAGTAGCGTTATTGAAAAATATTTCTAAAGACGAAAGAATTGCTGAAATAGATAAAGCACTTTTGAATTATTACGGAGGACAAACCAATGGATTTTAAATACATTCGTATCCAAGGGCGGGAAATATCCTATGTAACAAAAGCTCCCAAAGGTATTTTTGCTATGTGCTGGCGTATGATATATAATGACATCATGTGTGCGGAGGATGCCGAGAATTTCAAAACAATAAATGATTGGTTTGAGAAAACCTTCCTAATCCGGAAATTTGTCTTTTAGGAGACCAGCCGGTAATCACATATTNTAAGNCAGAATCTACNAAAGAGATGTTGAAACAANTTGAGCCCGCCATGAAATTATTGGATAAATATAGCCATCCCTATGATGTAGTATATACAAATTTTGTTGGGGAGATTGTATATGAAGATAAATGGCAAGTTGCTGTTANAACACAAANAGAATAATTGCAGAAAATATTGACAATAAAATTTTATTTGGTAGAATACTATTTGAGGAGAGTCCTGCCAACAAGTGGACGTTCAAAAAGCGCTGATGCCGCTGAGGTGGCACTACATTCAAGGGCTATGGTAACATAGTCCTTGAAAATTTTAAGGGAGATTTTATGACATCATTACCTTTAGAAGTCTACCGAATAGACATGAAATACATTAGAAATTTGTATAATATTGATGATAGAGTATTTTCTGTATCGCCACAGATAGGAAAAGATGTACGCCCTTTTCTTGGATTAATTATTGTATGCAATAAACACAAATATTGTGTGCCATTATCAAAACCGAAGAAGAAACATGAAAAGATGCGTGATAAGATAGATTTTACTTGATAAGTTTGAAAAGAAGTGGAAAGAGGAGACTGACTGTGACAATAAATTATTTTTAGGAAGTATTGTAGGATTTCACCGCTTGGGATAGGTGAAAGTGTTGGCAGCCGAATATGATGGGCAGATAGCTGGATATATCAATATACATCCCAATTCTGAATGGGGTGTATTTGCCAATCAAGGGCTTTCTAAGATCGTGGATTTTGGCGTGTTAGTAAAATACCGCCGGCGCGGAATCGGCAGTAAGCTAATGGATGTGGCGGAGCAAATAGCCGGACAATATTCTGACAGGGTATATCTTGGCGTAGGTCTACATAACGGATATGGAAGCCCACAGAGGATGTATGTTAAGCGGGGATATATTCCTGATGGCAGCGGAGTCTGGTGCGGCGAATCAGTCTGTAAACAATATACAGATTGTTGTAATGATGATGATTTGGTTTTGTATTTATCAAAAGTGCTTATATAAATCAGAAATGCAACACTAATAGTGTTGATGCCCAAATACGCAGGGGGGAGCAGAAAGGAAGATTGTTATGGAAGAAAAAATTACTTTATGCGGAGATAATTGTATTGAATGTCCCAGATTTAATGCGCATAGTGATGAGGAGTTGAGAAAAGTTGCTGAATTATGGTATAGAGCAGGCTGGAGGGATAAGGTGGTATCAAATGAAGAAATTCGATGTACAGGCTGTTCTTCACATAAACAGTGTACATATCAATTGGTTGAATGCACAAAAGAGCATAATGTGGAAAAATGTAATCAGTGTACTTTGTTTCCGTGCAAAAAGATTTCGGATATGTTAAAGCGCTCCGAAGAATATCAAAAGAAGTGTAAGGAAGTATGTTCCCCAGATGAATATGTTATGCTGGAAAAGGCTTTCTTTGACAAGGAGAATAATTTAAAGAAATAGATGACTTTTGGCTTTCGGAACAGAATAAATTAAAATTCAGATAATTACAAGGGATTGGGAAGGAGCTTTTCTTCGCAGCAAAAAAATGGGCTAAGGAAAACGGAGCCGGAAAGTTATATATATCCGCCCATTCTGCCGTTGAAAGTCAGGCATTTTATAAAAAGATAGACTGTGTGGAAGCACAGGTATATAATCGGGAGCATGTTGAGGCTGAGCCTTATGATTGTCAGATGGAATGTAAATTGTAAGCGACAGCTTCCGGTTATAGCAGAGGTTATACAAAATTTATGATGGCATTATGGCATGAGATATGCTAGAATAAAAATAAGCAGTCTGGTAGCTATAGATTGAGAAAGGACGATGTAAGTTATCGTAAGGGTGGAAGAAATGTTGTTGGTATTGATACCTTTGTTTGATGAAAATATGGCTGTATGCGCTTACTCTATTTTCACACAGAAAAATAATTATCTCTTGAATCCGATTCTTTTGGGAACGGCGCAGTATGACGGAGCCTCCAGTATTGAAGGACTGGAAATGATACAGAGTATAGGTATTGAGACCTTGTCCGATGATAAAGAGGTTTTTGTTCCGGTGACCAATATCTCTATTTTTGCGGATATTGAGGGGCAGTGCGATGCACCCCATTCTCGGATTGTGCTTTTAATAGATAACACGATTCCGCCTGTAGAAATGTATGTCAACAGGTTAAAGGAGCTTAAGGATAAGGGCTATAAGCTTGCCGTCAGAAAGCTTGCAGTTTCTGAGTTTGAAGCATACAGGCCTGTATTGCATCTGATGGATTATGTATTTTTAAATAATCATAAGATTGCCATTGACAAGGCAAAAATATATTTTGGCAAGTTATATCCCAATGTGAAGCTGTGTGCCGGCAATATTGACACCATGAAGATTTTTGAGGAATTGAAGGTCACGGGCGGTTATCAGTTATATGAAGGTAATTTCTATCGCGTGCCTGTCACGCGGGGACAGAATGATGTGGCTCCTCTGAAAGTGAATTATATTGAACTTTTGAACACGGTAAATAATGATAACTTTGAATTGACTGCAGCTGCGGATATTATAGGGCGGGATACGGCGCTTACCATTTCTCTTCTTAAGATAGTAAATAGAATGGCAGTAAATTCCGAGATAACCTCAATTCGCCATGCGGCGGCAATGCTGGGGCAGAAGGAGCTGAAAAAGTGGATTAATACGGCGGTGGTAAACGCCCTGTATGCGGATAAGCCCAACGAAGTCACAAGACTTTCCCTGCTTCGGGCTAAATTTGCCGAGAATCTTGCTCCTTCATTCGGTCTCGCCATGAAAGCGGATGAGCTGTTTTTGATGGGACTTTTCTCCGTGCTTGATGTTATTTTGGAGAAGCCTATGGAGGAGGCGCTGAAGATGGTGCAGGTGTCCGCTAAAATCAGCGATGCACTGATTCATGGAAAGGGTGAGCNNGCGNANGTATTGGAATNTATNGTACAGTATGAGNCGGCTAACTGGCAGGAGATATCCAGACAGATGATATTATATAATATTGACATGGATAAGGTGACGGAGGCATACAAGGATTCCCTGCGCTGGTATCGCGGGGTAATGTTTGGAGGGAAATAGATTCTTCTACACATTTTCACTAAGCATTTTCAGTTTTGCCGACGGTTTATTTCATGTGAGGCGCGTGCCCTATAGAAATGGTTGTACAATTTACCTTAGTGAGCAAGCGCTCACGGTCAAATTGCACAATCATTTCCGCATGGCTGAACTGTTACGAAATACAAATTTGTGACAATTTTTGGAGGAGTAGGATATTGCTCCTCCATTTTATTTGTGATATAATAAACCGATTACGCATGAAAAACGAGTTGATGAAAAAGAGGGAAGGGTTGAATAAAATTTCACCCCTCTTGATTTGAATGTCCGCTAAAGGCGTTGCGGACGGATGGGAGTAAGTATGAAAGCATTCTTAATATTGGAAGACGGCACCGTGTTTGAAGGAACGCACATTGGCGCCGACAAAGAGATTATCAGTGAAATAGTATTTAACACTTCTATGGCAGGATACTTAGAGGTGCTGACCGACCCTTCTTATGCAGGACAGGCAGTTTGTATGACGTATCCTCTGATTGGTAATTACGGTATCTGCAAGGAGGATTGTGAGTCCTTAAAGCCTTGGCCGGACGGTTTTATTGTACGTGAGCTTTCTCGAATTCCCAGTAATTTCCGCTGTGATATGACAATTCAACAATTCCTTACCGAAAATGATGTACCCGGTATTGCCGGTATAGACACCAGAGCGCTTACCAAGATACTTCGTGAAAAGGGTACCATGAACGGCATGATTACCACCAACGAAAATTATAATCTGCAGGAAGTGCTTCCTAAATTAAAAGAATACACCACAGGTAAGGTAGTGGAAAAAGTAACCTGCAGTGAAAAATATACTTTGGAGCCAACCTTGCATTTGGAGCAGAACGGTCCCTTGTCAGGTTCCGCACGCTTCAATCAGGAGGAATATGAAAAGGGTATTCGTGAGCAGAAGCCTTCCTTAGTGAAGGAGCTAAACGGAGGCGGCTTAAGGGTTGCGCTTCTTGATTTTGGCGCTAAGGCAAATATTGCCCGTTCCCTTGCGGCAAGAGGCTGTGAGGTGACGGTTTATCCGGCGCTCACTGCCGCACAGGAAATCATAGATTCCGCTCCGGACGGCATTATGCTCAGCAACGGACCGGGAGACCCAAAGGAGTGCACCACAATCATTCAGGAAATCAAAAAGCTTTATGATACGGAAATTCCCATTTTTGCCATTTGTCTGGGCCATCAGCTGATGGCGCTTGCCACAGGTGCAGACACCCATAAGATGAAATACGGTCATCGGGGAGGCAATCATCCGGTGAAGGATTTAGAAACGGGAAGAGTTTATATTTCTTCTCAGAACCATGGCTATGTGGTAGATACGGACAAGCTTGAGCCTTCTGTTGCAGTGCCTGCTTTTATGAATGTAAACGACGGAACAAATGAAGGGCTTTCTTACACAGGCAAGAATATTTTCACTGTACAGTTTCATCCGGAATGTTGTCCGGGTCCTCAGGATTCCGGTTACTTATTTGACAGATTTATCAACATGATGAAAAAAAACCTTGTAAAGAAAGGGGAGAACTAAAATGCCAAAGAATCCTAATGTGAAACGTGTTATGGTAATCGGCTCTGGTCCTATTGTAATCGGACAGGCAGCTGAATTTGATTACGCAGGCACACAGGCGTGCCGCTCCCTGAAGGAGGAGGGCGTAGAGGTTATTTTGGTAAACTCTAACCCTGCTACCATTATGACGGACAAGGATATTGCGGATAAGGTTTATATTGAGCCTTTGACCGTAAAGGTTTTGGAGCAGATTATTGAAAAAGAAAAGCCGGACAGCATTCTGCCTACCCTTGGCGGACAGGCAGGCCTTAATCTTGGTATGGAGCTGGAGGAATCAGGCTTTCTTGCTTCTCACGGCGTGAAGCTTTTGGGAACCACTGCCGCAACCATCCGCAATGCGGAAGGGCGTCAGGAGTTCAAGGATTTAATGGAGCGTATCGGAGAGCCCTGTGCGGCATCCAAGGTTGTTGAGAATGTAGAGGAAGGTATTGCATTTACCAATACGATAGGCTATCCCGTGGTGCTCCGTCCTGCGTATACCCTTGGCGGCTCCGGCGGCGGTATCGCCCACNANCAGGTGGNGCTTGAGGAGATACTGGAGAACGGGCTTCGTCTTTCCCGTGTGGGTCAGGTNCTTGTNGAGCNCTGTATCGCAGGCTGGAAGGAAATCGAGTACGAGGTAATGCGCGACAGCGCAGGCNACNGTATNACCGTATGTAATATGGAAAATATCGACCCGGTAGGCGTACATACCGGCGACAGTATTGTCGTGGCGCCATCCCAGACCTTGAGCGATAAGGAGTACCAAATGCTGCGTACCTCCGCGCTGAACATCATCAATGAGCTTGAAATTACCGGCGGCTGTAATGTACAGTTTGCATTGCATCCCACCAGTTTTGAATATTGTGTTATCGAGGTAAATCCCAGAGTAAGCCGTTCCTCGGCGCTTGCCTCCAAGGCAACGGGTTATCCCATAGCCAAGGTGGCGGCAAAGATTGCGCTGGGCTACACTTTGGACGAGATTAAAAATGCCATTACCAAGAAGACATATGCCAGCTTCGAGCCTACCTTGGACTACTGCGTGGTAAAAATTCCCCGCCTGCCCTTTGATAAATTTATCACGGCAAAGCGTACTCTGACCACACAGATGAAGGCAACCGGTGAGGTCATGAGCATCTGCGATAATTTTGAAGGCGCCCTGATGAAGGCGATCCGCTCCTTAGAGCAGCATGTGGATTGTCTGTTAAGCTATGATTTCAGCGACCTGAGCGCAGAGGAATTAAAGGCGCGACTGAAGACAGTGGACGACCAGCGTATCTATGTGATCGCGGAGGCTATCCGCAAGGGTGTAAGCTATGAAGAGATTCATGACATTACTATGATAGACGTGTGGTTTATCGATAAGATTGCAATCTTGGTGGAAATGGAGCAGGCGCTTAAGGAGAAGCCTCTTACCGTGGAGCTTTTGAAGGAGGCAAAGCGTATTGAATTCCCCGATAATGTGATTGCAAGACTTACAGGCAAGTCCGAGGGTGAAATTAAGAAGCTGCGTTATGATAACGGTATCAATGCGGTCTACAAGATGGTAGATACCTGTGCCGCTGAGTTTGCGGCGTCCACCCCTTACTATTATTCCGTATATGGCGGTGAGTGTGAAGCCAGTGTGAAGGAAATCACGGAAGAACGCAAGGAAAGCGTTCTTCTCGGAGACAGTGAAGACCGCAAGAAGGTTCTGGTGCTTGGCTCCGGTCCTATCCGGATTGGGCAGGGTATTGAATTTGATTATTGCTCGGTACATGCAACCTGGGCATTTTCCAAGGCAGGCTACGAGACCATTATTATCAACAACAATCCCGAGACGGTAAGTACGGATTTTGATATTGCGGATAAGCTCTATTTTGAGCCGCTTACTCCCGAGGATGTGGAGTCCATTGTGAATATAGAGAAGCCTGACGGAGCCGTGGTACAGTTTGGCGGTCAGACGGCGATTAAGCTCACCGAGAGCCTGATGAAGATGGGCGTGCCTATTCTGGGAACACAGGCAGAGGATGTTGATGCGGCAGAGGACAGGGAGTTGTTTGACAAGATTTTGGAGGAGACCGAGATTCCCCGTGCGGCAGGCGGTACGGTCTATACCGCTAAGGAGGCAAAGGAGGTTGCAAACAGGCTGGGCTATCCGGTGCTTGTGCGTCCTTCCTATGTTCTTGGCGGACAGGGTATGCAGATTGCCATTTCCGATGAGGAAATCGAAGAATTTATGGAGATTATAAACCGTATCGCACAGGATCACCCTATTTTGGTTGACAAGTATTTGCAGGGCAAGGAGATAGAGGTTGATGCGGTGTGCGACGGTACGGATATTTTGATTCCGGGTATTATGGAGCATATCGAGCGGACCGGCGTGCATTCCGGCGACAGCATTTCCGTATATCCCGCCCCCACTATCAACGAGGCGGTAAAAGAAAAGATTGCGGAGTACACCAGAAGGCTTGCAAAGGCGTTGCATGTCAAGGGATTGATCAATATCCAGTTTATCGCAATCGAAGAAGATGTGTATGTTATTGAGGTAAATCCCCGTTCCTCCCGTACCGTGCCTTATATCAGCAAGGTGACAGGTATTCCTATCGTGGATCTTGCCACGGAGGTTATTATCGGAAAGACAATCAGAGAGCTTGGCTATGAGCCGGGTCTGCAGCCCGAGGCGGAGTATTTTGCCATTAAGATGCCGGTATTTTCCTTTGAGAAAATCCGGGGCGCGGAAATCAGCTTAGGACCGGAAATGAAGTCTACCGGAGAGTGTCTGGGTATTGCAAAGGACTTTAACGAGGCATTGTATAAAGCGTTTTTGGGAGCGGGAGTTGATTTACCCAAATACAAGAATATGATTATTACCGTAAAGGATGCGGACAAGGGCGAGGCTATCGAAATCGGCAGACGCTTTGAGAAGCTTGGCTACACTATATACGCTACCAGAAGTACGGCTGCGGCATTAAATGAGGCGGGCGTAAAGGCGAGGAAGGTCAATAAAATTTCTCAAGAGTCGCCTACCGTTATGGATTTGATTTTGGGTCATAAGATTGACCTTGTAATTGACACTCCTACACAGGGGCGGGACAAGTCCAGAGACGGCTTTTTAATCCGCCGTACCTCCATTGAGACGGGCATTAACTGTATTACTGCAATGGATACGGCAAAGGCGTTGGTTACAAGTCTGGAGAATAAGAGCAACGAGCTGACATTGATTGACGTGGCACAGTTGTAAATAACACCTTTAATTATAATTTTAAATAGTAAAATAAGGGAATCTGCATATACTATTTGCAGGTTCCTTATTTTTATTTAGAAACGGAGGTTATTATGAAGGCAGAAACTTATCCTTTTGTGGTCAGACCACTTCCCTATGAATATGATGCGCTTACTCCCGTGATTGATGAAGAGACGCTCACCTTTCACCATGACAAGCATTATAAAACCTATGTGGATAATCTCAATAGCGCGTTGTCCGATTATCCGCAGCTGCAGCAGATGAGCTTAAAGGAGCTTCTCACAAGCATAGACAAATTGCCGCAAGCGGTACAGACTCCTGTCCGAAACAATGGCGGAGGCGTTTATAATCACGAGCTTTATTTTGATTCCATGAAGGGGGTGGACGGACAGGAGGCATTCGGAACTCTTGCGGAGGNAATCGACAGAGATTTTGGCTCCTATAANAATTGGANAGAGCAGATGAAGCAAGCGGCTGTGTCAAAATTCGGTTCCNGCTGGGCGTGGCTTGTGTCGGACGCAGANNGNAAATTATNCNTCGTNCAGANGGNAAANCANGATNTNCCGNACTTAACGGTTTACACCCCTATTTTTCTGGTGGATGNGTGGGAGCATGCCTATTATCTACAGTACCAGAATCGCCGTGCCGACTATGTGGAGGGCTGGTTTGATTTGATAAACTGGAGAAAAGCGCAGAAGCGCTACGAAGAGAGACAAAAATAATCGTTGACGGACTCGTAAAGCTGCTGCAATTGTTAAACTAATGGCGACTGTAAAGGAATGGAAAAGGGTATAGATATTCTCTCTCAATTGTGATATGTTTTTANTAATAGAAACATAACAGTTCAGACAGGCATCTGAACTGTTACACAGTAACTTTGAGAGGAGTTATNAATATGNCAAAATGGCTTGACAATGCAATATTTTATGAAATTTATCCCCAATCATTTCAGGATACCAATGCAGACGGAATCGGNGATTTTCAGGGAATTATCAAAAGATTGGATTATATCAGGGAGCTTGGCTGTAATGCGTTATGGCTGAATCCCTGTTTCCAGTCGCCCTTTAGAGATGCGGGTTATGATGTGTCCGACTATTATACGGCAGCGCCTAGATACGGTACAAATGAGGATTTGAAGCAGCTTTTCGATGAGGCGCACAGCCGGGGTATGCATGTGCTTCTGGATTTGGTGCCGGGGCATACCTCCGTGGAACATAAATGGTTTCTGGAGTCTATGAAAGCGGAGAAAAATGAGTATACCGACCGGTATATCTGGACGGACAGCATATGGGAATCTCCGCAGAATATGGGATCGATAAGGGGTATATCCGACCGTGACGGTTCCTGTATGGTGAATTTTTTCTCCAGTCAGCCGGCGCTAAATTACGGTTTCTATAAGAAAGAGCACCCATGGCAGCAGACTATGGAGGNAGAAGGACCAAGAGCCACCTTAGAGTCAATGAAAGATGTTATGCGCTTCTGGATGGGGCTTGNNTGTGACGGCTTCAGGGTGGATATNGCAGGTTCTNTGGTGAAAAATGACGAGGAGGGTAAGGGAACTATCAAGCTGTGGCAGAATGTGAGAGAATTTCTGGATAAGGAATTCCCTGAGGCGGCAATGGTTTCCGAGTGGGGCGAGCCGGATAAATCCCTGCAGGGCGGCTTCCATATGGATTTTCTGCTGCATTTCGGTTCCTCTCATTATAATGATTTGTTCCGCTGTGAGGAGCCTTTCTTTTCCGGCAGGGGAAAGGGCGATGTGTCCGCATTTGTCAGGAAGTACATAGAGAATTACGAGAAATCCGAGAAGAAGGGGCTTATCTGTATCCCTTCGGGCAATCATGATATGGACAGACTGGCAAGGAGCCTGCAGGGCGACGAATTGAAGGTGGCTTTTGCTTTCCTGCTTTCCATGCCGGGTGCGCCTTTTATTTATTATGGCGATGAAATCGGTATGCGGCATGTGGAAAATTTGATGTCGGTGGAGGGCGGTTATGACAGGACCGGCGCCCGTTCCCCTATGCAGTGGGACTCCACTCCCAATGCGGGCTTTAGTTCTGCGGCAAAGGAAAAGCTGTATATCAGTCAGGATGAGTCCTCTGACTGTCCAACCGTTTCGGCACAGGTGGCTTGTGAGAATTCCCTGTATCATGAGATTAAGAGGCTGATTGAAATCAGGCAGTCCGTTAAGGCTTTGCAGAGTAAGGGCGAGATTCGGTTTGTCTATGCAAAAGAGAACGAGTACCCGCTTGCCTATGTGAGAAGCAGTGGGGAAGAGGAAATTCTGGTGGTAATTAATCCCGGGGCGAAGGAGGCTTCCTTCGAGGGAGAGTATATATTGAAAGAGGTTATTTACAGCTTTGGCGGTGAGATTACTTATAATGCAGGTAAAGTAACCGTTTCCGGCGGGTCGGCATTTTTTGTAAGGTTGGGCTAGGGATTATTTCCAGTCAATTGGCGCGGCATAAATTTCGGTCTGCAAGGCGGAGGGGAAGGCGGCAGATGTTTTGAAAAATCAGCAGATAAATTATCAAAAAGAATTGGAAAAGATATTGAATACATCGGAGGGAAAGGTACCTGAGCTTTTTCTGCATAGCTGCTGTGCTCCTTGCAGCAGCTATGTATTGGAATACTTGTGCCCTTATTTTGAAATTACAGTTTTTTATTTTAATCCCAATATTTCCGCCACAGAGGAGTATCAAAAGCGCGTAGCGGAGCAGAAGCGCCTGATTGCCGCTTACAACGGGGAAGGAAAGGGGGTTCCCATCAGCATTGTGGAGGGAGACTATCAGCCGGCACGGTTTTACGAGGCGGTAAAGGGCTATGAGAATTGCAGGGAGGGAGGGGAACGCTGCTTTCGCTGCTTTGATTTGCGCCTGAGGGAAACGGCATTGCAGGCTCAAAAAGCAGGAGCTGATTATTTTGGAACCACTCTCACCATAAGCCCCTTGAAAAACGCCGCAAAATTAAACGAAATCGGACAGGCGCTTGCAGCGGAGTACGGTGTGTCGTGGCTTCCCTCTGATTTTAAGAAGAAGGGCGGCTATCAGCGTTCGGTGGAGCTGTCGGCACAGTATGAGCTGTACAGGCAGGACTTTTGCGGCTGTGCATTCTCTAAGGCGGATAGGCAGCTATATTCCAAAGCATGACAGGAACGTATTTATGCCCTAATGAACGCATTTTTCGGAAAAGAAAAATGCTGTTTGGAACAACCGGTAAAAGCCAGATAATAAGCTCAAAGGCGCCAAACATGATACTGATATCTTTTTCGCTTCCTAAATCATAACCATATCCCTTGCCATGTCCTGTGATATTCATAAAGATAATTCCTACGCACACGGGAGCTGTATATGCGATGACAGTGTCCTGGATACATGCCACTGTCAGTTCTATTTTCTTCATATATTGTTTCATTTCTGCGTTAGTAGAATCATTATACCATCATAAGTATGTTTTGGGCAAACTTCATTAAATTTAAGATGTTGTTGACAATGAAATAAGAGTGCCTTATAATAAAACAAATGATTTAAAACCTATGTTTTAAATTGAGGAGGTATGACGGTATGCCACCTAAGGCAAAATTTACAAGGGAAGAAATCATATCAGCGGCATTGGAGCTAACAAGAGAGCAGGGAATCGGGGCGGTGACGGCGAGAGAATTGGGAAGCAGGCTTAACAGCTCGGCGCGTCCTATTTTTACGGTTTTTAAAAATATGGATGAGGTAAATGCGGAGATAATAAGCACCGCAAAGGCTCTGTATAAGCAATATGTCAAAAAGGGGCTGGAGCAGGAGCTTGCCTTTCGGGGTGTGGGAACCGCCTACATAGAATTTGCGGTGAAGGAGCCGGAGCTGTTCAGGCTTCTGTTTATGGATCAGCGGCAGGGAGGGAGTGATATGGCGCATATACTGAACCTGATTGATGAAAGCTACGAGGATATTCTGAAATCCGTGCGGGAACCATATCGCCTGCAGGAGGAAGAAGCGGAAAAGCTGTACCGCCATCTGTGGGTTTACACTCACGGAATCGCTACCCTGTGCGCCACAAGGGTATGTATGTTTACAGGTAAAGAAATAGAGACAATGCTCACGCAGGTTTTTATAAGCCTGTTGGAAAAAATAAAAAGAGGAGAGCATAAAGCAGCGCAGANANGAGGTAAGCAATGATNANGGTAGAAAATATTNATAAATCCTANGGAAGTAAGGATAATCGNNTTGAGGTGCTANAGGGAATTTCCCTGTCTNTTGATGACGGTGATTTTGTGGTGATACTAGGCGCCTCCGGCTCGGGAAAATCCACGCTGTTAAATGTCATTTCCGGTTTGGAACGTCCTGACAGCGGTATGGTTANCTATAANGANGNAGAGATAACCTNNTTGTCGGATGAAAGTCNCACAAGGTTTCGGAAGNAAAACGTGGGCTTTATTTTTCAGCAGTATTATCTTCTGCCCAATCTGAACGTGGATAAAAATGTAAAGCTGGGTGCCGACTTAAAAGGCAACCGTGATTATAAGAAAATTGTGGAGGCAGTGGGTCTGGGAGAAAAGCTTCACAAGTATCCCGGTGAGTTAAGTGGGGGAGAGCAGCAGCGGGTGTCTGTGGCGAGGGCATTGGCGAAGGAGCCGGAGGTTTTGTTTCTGGATGAGCCTACAGGCGCCTTGGATGAGGCAACAGGACGTTCGGTGTTGGATTATATATGCAGGCTGCAAGAGGAGATGGNCTTNACCATCNTGATGNTNACACATAATCTCAATATTGCGGATATGGCAAAAACCGTTGTGAAAATGAACAGTGGAAGGATTGTGGAAAGCTATCANNNTCNNGNNCAGAANACGGCNTATGAGATAGGGTGGTAATAATCTGGGCGTCCGCTAATTGTCTGGTAAAGGCACTGCGGACAGATGGGAGCAAACATGATAGTAAGTATAAAGGATATTTTTAAGCTGACGGGTATTTTTATTGTTTCCTGCTGCGCGGTATTTGTCTGTACACTTTTCCTGAATTTTAACATGGATATTGTGGCTGTGAAGGAGCAGATTACAGCGGAGCCGGTGATGTTGTTTTACAATGCGCAGGTTATGACGGGAAAGGTCGTAAGCGCGGTGAGCGGAGGCTGTCTGCTTATTACCTCCGTGATTATGCTTATTTTTTATATCAAGCATTATATTGATGTCCACGGAAAAGAGCTTGGGATATTAAAGGCATTGGGATATTCCAACCTGAAAATAGCGGGAGGCTTCTGGGTGTTCGGGCTGAGTGTGTTTTTGGGTACGGCAGCAGGCTTTGCAGGTTCCTTTCTCCTGATGCCCGGCTTTTACAGGATGCAGAATGAAGAAAAAATATTGCCGGAGTACGGGATATCCTTTCATCCTGTATTGGCATTTTATTTAGTAATTCTTCCCACAGTTTTATTTGCATTGCTGGCGGTGTCATACAGCTATTGGAAGCTGAAGCTGCCTGTTTTGGCACTGCTTAAGGGAGAGGTTCAAAAAGGCAGCAGACGGGAAAGAGGCAGGGGGAAAGCTGCCGGGAAGGCAAGCAGCAGGTACAACGGCGGTAGTCGGAAAGAAAACGGAAGGGAAAGTGGCATACAAACGGCAGATAGCAGGCAGCTTCAAACGGAACCCTATCAACCGTTTTTAACGGAGCTGCGGAAAAGTACCGTAAGGCAGAGGGCGGTTCTTGTGTTTTTCACGGCATTTGCCTCGTTTTGTTTTTCGGCTATGATGCAGATGTCGTTTAGTATGAAGGAGCTGGCAAGCATTATGTGTGCTGTCATGGTGGTGGCAATCGGTATTATCTTGGCGTGTGTCACTTTGTTTCTTGCGGTTACAACGGTGATTCGGGCGAATACAAAGACGATTGCCATGCTGCGGGTATTCGGGTATTCAAGAAAAGAATGCAGCCGCTCCATACTGGGAGGGTACAGACCGATTGCGTATATAGGCTTCGGAATCGGAACAATCTACCAGTATGCCCTATTAAAAATTATGGTTTCCGTGGTATTTCGTGATATTGAAAACGTGCCGGAGTACAATTTTGACGTGCAGGCGTTTCTGATAACGCTGGCAGCGTTTGCGGCGGTTTATGAACTGGTGATGCATTGCTATACAATTCGGATGGGTAAGCTTTCCCTGAAAGAAATCATGCTGGAGTAAGGCGAGGCAATCGTTTTGCTTCCGATTTATTTCATGTGGGGCGTCCGGCCAATGGGAATGATGTCAAACTGATAAGCATTTCCGCATGGCTGAGCTGTTACCGCCGTCGGCATGATTCCGTAAATGACGGCGATTTACATATTGCGATATTTGACAAAATAAGTTATAGTAATTTGGTAGCAGTTGGAAGAATGCGGAAAGGTATGGTTAGAGATGGAAAAGCTATTAGATATGCTGACCGAAGAAATGCAGCGGGCATTTGAAGCGGCAGGTTATGATAGAGAATTGGGAAAGGTGAGTCTGTCCAACCGCCCCGATTTATGCGAGTATCAGTGTAACGGCGCCATGGCGGGGGCAAAGCAGTATAAAAAGGCTCCTATTATAATTGCGGGGGATGTAGCCGAAAAGCTTGCGGACAGTAAGGTTTTTAAAGAGGCGGTTGCAGTGGCTCCCGGCTTCTTAAACCTGAAAATTGCGGAGAGCTTTTTGGCGGAATATATTAAGGGAATGAAGACTGCCCCTAAATTCGGACTGGACACACCGGATAAACCCAAGAAGGTGATGATTGATTACGGTGGGGCCAATGTGGCAAAACCCCTGCATGTGGGGCATATACGTTCTGCTGTTATCGGTGAGAGTATTAAGCGTATTTACCGCTATGCAGGGCATGAGGTAATCGGCGACGTGCATTTGGGAGACTGGGGTTTGCAGATGGGGCTGGTAATTACCGGCGTGCAGGACAGGCAGCCGGATTTGGTTTATTTTGACGAGAGCTTTCAGGGAGAATATCCTGCAGAGGCGCCCTTTACCATTTCGGAGTTAGAGGAGATTTATCCTGCGGCAAGCGCCAAGTCCAAGGAAGACCCTCAGTATAAAGCGCGCGCCATGGAGGCAACCTATAAGCTGCAAAACGGAGTGAGAGGGTATCGTGCCCTGTGGAAGCATATTTTACAGGTTTCGGTTACGGATTTGAAGAAAAATTACGGCAGCCTGAATGTGGAGTTTGACCTTTGGAAGGGTGAGAGTGACGTACACGACCTGATTCCCCAGATGGTAAAATACATGAAGGATGAGGGTTACGCTTACATCAGCGACGGTGCATTGGTGGTAGATGTAAAGGAGGAGACGGACACCAAGGAAGTTCCCCCCTGTATGATTTTAAAATCGGACGGCGCTTCTTTATATAACACTACGGATTTGGCAACCATTATGGAGCGCATGAAGCTGTATCACCCGGATGAGATTATTTATCTGACGGATAAAAGACAGGATTTATATTTTGAACAGGTATTTCGCTGCGCAAGGAAGACCAAGCTGGTAACGCCGGAGACTAAGCTTGTGTGGCTGGGGTTCGGCACTATGAACGGCAAGGACGGCAAGCCTTTCAAGACAAGAGACGGCGGAGTTATGCGTCTGGAGAACTTAATTAGCGAGACTAAGGAAGAGATGTACCAAAAGATTCGCGAGGGCCGTGATATGTCGGAGGAGGAAGCAAGGCAGGTTGCCGAAACCGTAGCGGTATCTGCCTTAAAGTACGGTGATTTATCCAATCAGGCTTCTAAGGATTATGTGTTTGATATTGACCGTTTTACTTCTTTTGAGGGAGATACGGGTCCTTACATTTTATATACCATTGTGCGTATCAAGTCTATTTTGGCAAAATATAAGGAGCAGGGCGGATGTCCGGAGGTTGCAGCCTTGCAGGAGGCAGTAAATGAGTCCGAGAAAGCGCTCATGATGCAGCTTTCGCAATTTAACGCTATGATGCAGAATGCCTGTGAGGAGATTGCCCCCCACAAGGTATGTGCCTATATTTATGATTTGGCAAATGCTTTTAACCATTTCTATCATGAGACGATAATCCTCACGGAGGCGGACGAGGCGAAAAAATCCGGTTGGATTGCGCTTTTAATGCTCACCAGAGATGTGCTGGAAACCTGCATTGACGTATTGGGCTTTGGCGCACCGGAAAGAATGTAAAAAAACTGTTGACAAAAGTAGATTTGCATTGTATACTAACAAAGTCGGTTGCGTAGGCAGCCGACAAATGGAATCTTAGCTCAGCTGGGAGAGCATCTGCCTTACAAGCAGAGGGTCATAGGTTCGAGCCCTATAGGTTCCATTCCAACGAAAGTTGGTCATAAACGGCGAGATAGCTCAGCTGGCTAGAGCATACGGTTCATACCCGTAGTGTCGAGGGTTCAAGTCCCCCTCTCGCTATTATGGAATTAAGGGCGGAAGCGTTGATTTTACAGCGTTTCCGCTTCTTTTGTTCCCGAGAACAATGAGCTAAGTGCTGTGCCTAAAGGGATACAAAGCATCCTTTGGGTATTTTATTGCAGTGAATACAAACAGATGTTATAATTTATACATGTAAGTCGATTGGAGAAAGGTAATATGACAGTTTGGCTATCGGAGCGTGTAAAGAATATAATAGAAGGGCAAAAACCCCAAGAAAACGTGCTTGGGCAGACTTTAGAATTCCTAAGACAGGTTTTGGATCCTGATTCGGGGCGGTATGATATGCTGTATCGGTATGAGCATAGCTTGAGGGTAACGGCAATCGGACAGAAGATAGCGAGGGAAGAGGCATTGCCGGAGATTCCCCTGATGATAGCATGTATGCTTCATGATGTGGGATATCCCGAGTGCAGAAATATGGAGGAATTGAATCGTCATCCTGCAATCAGTGCAGAAATTGCAGGGCAGTATTTGCAGAAGATACATTTTGAGCAGTCTATGGCGGACAGTATCTGTAAGGCGATATTAATTCATGATAAGGTGGAGGATTTACCGGATTGGGCAACGCCCTTTGAATTGAGTGTACGGGATGCGGATGATATTGACCGCTCTGATGTGATGCGCATGTGTATCTGGGGATATCATGATATCGGGGAGCGGTCGGCGGAAGAAATCATAGAAATCTGCCGTAAAAGGCTGGAGCTGGCGGAAAGCTCACGCAATCGCATTTGCGGTACATATGCGGCAAAGAAAATGTGGCTGGAACAGATGAAGCTGCATGAAAATTTTTATCGGGGGCTGTTGGAGCAGATGCAGCTTACGGGAGAAATAGAGCGTTTTATCAGGGGGTAGGAAATGGATTTCATAAGGAATTACAAAGAAGCCTATCTGAAAGCACAGAAAGTGCTTTCAGAGGTAAAAAAGGTAGTTCACGGCAAGGACGGTTGTGTGGAAAAAGCATTTTCTGCTATATTGGCGGGAGGACATATTTTGATCGAGGATGTTCCGGGAGTGGGAAAGACCACCCTTGCGGTGGCTTTTTCCAAAGCGCTTGCCTTGGACAACCATAGAGTCCAGTTTACGCCGGATGTACAGCCCTCCGATTTGCTGGGCTTTTCCATGTATCATAAGGAAACGGATACTTTTTCTTATAAGCCGGGTCCGGTTCTTTGCAATTTATTTCTTGCTGACGAGATTAACCGTACCTCACCGAAGACACAGTCGGCTCTTTTGGAGGTCATGGAGGAAGGGATTGTGACGGTGGACGGAACCAGCCACAGGGTTCCGAACCCCTTTATTGTTATAGCTACCCAAAATCCGAAGGGAAGCGCGGGAACCCAGCTTTTGCCGGAATCCCAGCTGGATCGCTTTATGATAAGCATGAGTATGGGCTATCCTGATTTGGCAGACGAAATCGAAATTGCTAAGGGAAAGAGTATGAGGATAAGCTCTCAGCAAATAACAGGCATTTTGGAGGCAAAGGAATTGGTGGAGCTGCAGAATCTGGTGGAGAATATTTATATTCATGACAATGTGTATAAGTATATAGCAAAGCTAGTGAGTGCCACCAGAGACAATCCTTATATTGAGCTTGGGATTAGTCCCAGAGGAACGATTGCCTGTACCAGAATGGCCAGAGCGAGGGCATTTACGCAGGGCAGAAATTATGTGATTCCTGAGGATGTGACTGATATTTATCAGGATATTGCAAGGCATAGGATTGTGCTGAATACCAAGGCGAGGGTTTCCCATGTGAGGGAGGAAGCTGTTTTAGAGCAGATTTTGGGAGATGTGAAGCAGCCAACATCTTATATGAAGAGAGCGGATTATCGTGATTAGTTATATCAGAGTAATACTTCTGGCAGGAGTAACTTTTTATATTGCATCTATTTACGGAAGCCCTGCGCTGGCGTTGTTTAGCTTTGCGGAGGTAATTTTTGCGTTGCTTTCGCTGGGAGGAACAATAGTGGAAAGGGCAGGCGTGAAATGTACCTTGAAGGTTCCTATCTCAATGACGCAGCAGGGGCAGCAGGTGAAGGTGCTTTTGAGTAAGGAAATGAGGGGAAAACATTGGGGAGGTAAGCTCAGAGTGCAGCTTATGATACGAAATACCTGCTTTACCGATAAAAAATGTATTTGGCAGACTATAAGCTGCGATTCGCAGAATTCTTTTCACCTGATTATGGATAATGCGGGAAACTATGAAATCAGTATTCGAAAGATGCGTATCTATGATATATCGGGATTATTTTATTTGTCTCGAAAAAGTAAAGAAGCGGCATCGGTAGTAGTGCTTCCTGAGCTTTATCCGGTGAACATCAGGCTTTCGGAGGCTGTCCGTAATTTTGCGGGAGAAGCCGAGGTTTATGACACGGTGAGGTGCGGTGATGATGCCAGCGAAATACTGAAACTTCGAGCTTTTAAGGAAGGAGATAAGCTGAAAAACATTCACTGGAAGCTCAGTGCCAAGGCAGGGGAGCTGATGGTAAAGGAGAGCAGTATGCCAAGAGCGTGTTCCACCGTACTGTTATTGGACAGTAGAAACGGTGGAAAACGAGGGAATAAGGCGCAGAGAGCGGACGCTTATATCAGAGCAGCGACAAGTCTTTCCTTTTCCATGATGGANATGGAATGCCCCCATTATGNGGCATGGTACAGCCGGCGTTTTCAGGATGTGGTGCGTATGCGGGTGACAGATGAAGAGAGTTTTTACGGGCTGTTNGTTTATCTGCTACAGGATTATGACGGAACGGATAAAGTATTTGTTTTAGAGCGTTATCAGGAAAAATATCGCGCCGAGATACTTTTACATAGGCTGCTATTGAAGCAGAATCTAAGAATTTATGAGAAGGATATGCTGTTGGCACAGCTTGAGGCAAAGAATTTAGAAAATTCACTTGCCGAAACAGAGCTATTATTATAGACNGAGGANATGTATTAGGNATGTGTAGGGTGTGACGAATAAAAGTATNTATTGNNANCAGGAAAAAATAAAAGTNATAAAAAGGCATAAGAAAAAAGCCATAGGGCAGATGCTTATTAGAACGTTGTTTGCCGGTATCATAAGCGCACTGCTTATGTGTGCTGCGATGATAATCTTTATAGATGCCTTCGAACCCTGGGGAGAAGCTATCGATAAATATTATTGTGTTTGGTATCTTGCCGCAGCAGTGCTGATAATGAACCTCTGGAATGAATGGATTTTTCTTTGGAGAAAAAGAATAATCGGCGTGGTGGGTAATCTGGTGATTCTTTTTATTTTTCTCTACATTCCTGTTCCTGATTTGCTGGGCAATCATTTTGTGGAAGGATTAGATGCCCTTACGGAGCTATATGTAAGATGGTGGAATTATCACTTTGGCACAACAATTCATGTATCGCCGGGAAATGCAGCTTATCAGATGCTTGGTGCTGAGTGCTTGCTGCTTATGTTTGGAGTAATTTTTCAGTGGCTGTCTGCTTTTAGCAGGAAGAAAAGTGTAATGCTGGCGCTTCCTATGGGCGTCCTTTGCATGGAGTTATTGGTGGGGCTGACGCCGGGGTGGCTGGCACTTTCATTCATGTTTGTGGGAGGAATGCTGGCGTTGTATGTGGACTTCAACAGAGAGCTGTGCGTTAAGCGGGCATTACTGCTTACATTGGTGGCGGTGCTTACGGTATTTTTGTCGGGAAAGCTATTCGGAAAAGCTGCCGACAGCGTGTATACTCTGAATGGGGATTGGCTGGAATTTCAACAGGGTTTGGAGAACACTATAAAGAATATCGACTTGAAAAGTCTGTTGTCTTCCGGTGATGTTGTAAATAATCAGGCGCCGTCTTATAAAAACGAAGAAGTTATTAGATTGATGGTGAATGAGATGCCGCAGGACAATATTTATCTACGAGGCTATCATTGCGGCGATTATGTCAATGGAGCATGGAAGAAGGACGAAAAGAGTTTTCAAAAAAGCTGTAGGAAGCAGGGAATCAGTGAGGAGGAAGGAGCAAAAAAGCTTTTACAGCTGCGCTATAATGCCGCGTCAGGTTCGTCCAACAGTAGAATTCAGTATCAATTGACTTATACCGGAATGAACAGTGAATACTGTTATCTTCCTTATGCAGTGGCTTTGGAAGGAGATATAAAGGATTACAGCTTTTCCGGAGATTATCTGGTGGAAAAAAGCAAAAGTGAAGAACAATATCAGGTTTTTGGATGGAAGCAGACGGATTATGCGATGGTGCTTAGGGGGAGCTATGGCACATTGTCGGAAGAAGATAACGTATTTTTTGATTGGTATAATGAGTTTGTAAGAGATAATTATTTAGATGTGCCGGCAAATCAGGAGAGCGTAAAGAAGCTTGTAAAAAACATGAAAACGGAATTGCAGTGCAGGGAATGTGTGGACATGTTGGATGCAGACCTCCACGGAATGGAGACAATTAATGCGGCAAGGTGGCTGTTGGCGAATATGGTGGCAGATAAGCTAAAGAATATGGCAACTTACAGTCTGGAGCTGAATAAGCTTCCGGCGGGGGAGGATGCCGTGGAATATTTCTTGTCAAAAGGTCAAAAAGGCTTTTGTGTCCACTTTGCTTCGNCGGGNGNGTTGATGTTGCGGGAGTTGGGAGTGCCTGCAAGATATGTTTCGGGATATTTCGTAAGTAAGGACAGGCTGCAGAGTACAAATGGAGCGTTCTCCGCAAGTGTGTTGGATTCGTACGCCCATGCATGGGTTGAAATTTACCTTGATAATTATGGCTGGGTGCCGGTGGAGGTCACATCGGGGTATCGTGATAGAGGAACGGAAAATTTTGGCGGCACTGAGGGAATTTCCGATGTGAGGGAAGAGGAGCAAGGAACGGAAGAGCCGCCAAAGGAGCAGGACGAAACAGATGAAGGAGAGGATGACGGAACCGGCGGAGAGCAGTTACAGGATACGGTAAACGAAAATAGTGGAGAGATAATTGAGGGAGATATCAATGCTCCTCAAAAAGATAGGCAAGGTACAGATTCCCAAGCAGTGTCGGGAACGGCATACGGAAATGCAGGCGCCCTCTCAGCGGAAAGAAATAAGATGTGGATTATCCTGTTAGACTGTGGAGGAGTTCTCTTAGTACTTTTGCTGATTTATGCGGGATATGGCTATGTGAATAAACAGGGAAAGAGGAAAGAAAAGCAGCTTGCAGGTTATATCCGTTATGGTTACACACAGAAAGCCGTTATGATGATTAACAGACGCTTATATCGTATGCTGGTGCAAAAAAAGCGCAGAAGTTTAAGGAAGCTTTNGGATGCAGAGTATTTGGCGGCGTTAAAGGAAGCTTTTCCTGAAATAGAAGGGAAGGAATGGGAGAAATATTTTGAGGTGTTTCGGCGCGCAGCATATTCTCAGGAAAATATTTCACAGGAAGAAGCCGGAGAGTGCTATAAGATGTATGAGGCTATAGTAAAGAAAAAGGATTCAAAAGTCAGAGAAATGAGATAAACATGTCTTGAAAAGCAAAAATAGGTAAAAATAAATATTGTTTGTAAGTATATTAATATGTTATAATCGTTGGGTTGTGTACAAAAAGTGATGGCAAAGGAAAACATGACACTGATGCAGCGAATATTTTGAATATTTGTATAACTTAGAGAAGAGGAAAAACGAGTGAGTAGATTAGAAGAACTGGAAGTATTAGAAGAAACCATACAGGAGGACAACGGATTAGCGGCGATAGAGCATTTGTTGGACAAGCGTATTTTACGCGCAATTGAAGATATGGGATTTGAAAAGCTTTCTCCCATACAGGAACAGGCGATTCCCTTTTTGCTGAAGGGTGAGGATATTATTGGACAGGCGCAGACCGGAACGGGTAAAACGGCTGCTTTCGGAATCCCTTTGATTCAAAAGGTAGATCCCGATAATCGTAAGCTTCAGGCAATTATTTTATGTCCTACAAGGGAGCTGGCAATTCAGGCGGCAGAGGAGCTGCGTAAGCTGGCAAAATATATGCATGGGGTTAAGATTCTGCCCATTTACGGGGGACAAGAGATCGGCAGGCAGATTAGTGCGCTTAGGGGCGTGCAGATTATTGTTGGTACGCCGGGGCGTGTGATGGATCATATGCGCCGTCATACCATTAAGCTGGATGAGGTGACGATGGTAGTGCTGGACGAAGCGGACGAAATGCTGAACATGGGCTTTCGGGAGGATATGGAACTGATTTTGGGTCAGATTCCGGGTGAGCATCAGACAGCATTGTTTTCTGCTACCATGCCTCAGCCTATTTTAGAGATTACCAATCAGTTCCAAAATAATGCAAAAATGATAAAGGTGGCGGCAAAGGAGCTGACAATACCGCTGGTTTCCCAGAAATATTATCGTGTGAAAAGTCAGGACAAGGACGCGGCATGCGTGCGCCTTTTGGAGTATTATCAGCCTAAGCTTTGTCTGATTTTCTGCAATACCAAGAAAAAAGTAGATGAGGTGGCGGAGGTGTTGAAGCAGCACGGCTATCAGGCGGAGGGGCNGCACGGANATATGTCGCAGCATCAGCGAGATGTGGCNATGANTCGCTTCCGCAACGGAAGTACANATATNCTGATAGCTACAGATGTGGCGGCAAGAGGCATTGATGTGGATGATGTGGAGGCGGTAATCAATTATGATGTGCCCCAGGATATAGAATATTATGTACATCGCATCGGAAGAACCGGGCGTGCCGGCAGGAAAGGCCGTTCTTTTACCTTTGTGAGCGGGCGCGAGGTTTTTAAGATTCGGGAGATTGAAAGAATCTGCCGTACCACGGTTAAGGAGAAAAAGCTGCCCGGTGCCGCTAAGGTGATGAAGGCAAAGGCGGATAAGTATCTGAATCAGGCTTGGGAGCTCCATGAGCATGAGGATATAGAGCTGATGAAGGAATTTTTACAAAGGAAAATGGAAGAGGAGGATTGTGATGCTTTAGAGCTTGCCGCAGTGATGCTGAAATATCAGGTGGGTGATAAAGGACAGGAGATTGAAGCCGATGATTATGTGAACCGCCGTTCCAAGCGAGGTGACGGCAGTGCCAGAAGCGGAAGGTTTAAAGGAGACGACCGCAGTGGCGGTTTCCGCAGAAGGAGGTCAGGCAGCTTCAGGGAGGATTCTTCCAGAGAAAAGCAGTACGGAAGAAACGGTTATGAAAAGGACGATAATAGAGGAAGAGGGCAGCGCTCGGAGGAGCGTGGCGGCAGCAGGCGCAGGAAGACCGAGACGGATTCCTCCAGAGGTAACAGAACGGAGCGGAAGGAGCGCCGCAGAGAAGGACAGGGAATTGCATTTTCCCTGCCCAAACGAAAAAAGCAGTACGAGAAATAAATTAGTGCACAATGTGTAAAAGTTTTACTTTGCCACCTGCGATTTCAAGTGTGCTGCGCAATTAACGGTGGGTAAGAAGTGAGAGGGAAAGAAATATCATCAAGGGAGAATGACTGCTATGAGAATTGGTATGGGTTACGATGTTCATAAATTAGTGGAAAACAGGGATTTAATTATAGGAGGCGTGAAGATACCTTATGAGAAGGGGCTGCTTGGACATTCCGATGCGGATGTATTGTTACATGCTATTATGGATGCATTGCTTGGGGCGGCGGCATTGGGGGATATCGGAAAGCATTTTCCGGATACTGATCCGGCTTACAAGGGGATTTCTTCAATAGAGTTGCTTAAAAGGGTAGGAGAGCTTTTAGAGGAGCATAAATTTTTAATTGAAAATATAGATGCTACTATTATTGCGCAGGCGCCTAAGATGCGCCCCCACATCGATGCCATGCGTGAGAATATAGCAAAGGCACTCTCCATAGAGCCGAAGCAGGTAAATGTAAAGGCAACCACTGAAGAGGGATTAGGCTTTACCGGTCTGGGGCAGGGAATTTCCTCTCAGGCAATCTGTATGCTCACAAGTCCTTTTGATTTGACGGCGCAGCCTGTTTCAGGTGAATGTGGCGGTTGCGGCGGCTGCAGCAGGCAGGGGTAAACAAAGCGGGGAAAACGAAACGGCAATAAACGGCAAACGGCGCTAAAGGGAAAGAAAAATGTCAATAAGGGAAAAGAAGCCGCAGCGGAAACGGGAGCTTGAGAAGAGGAAGCTGCGGCAAAAGAGGAAATGACAGTGTGGACAGAGGAAGCAAAAAAGGGAAGCGCAGTGTGGGTAGAGTCTGGTTTTGTGAAAGAGGTATCCTATGGAGCAGATGTCTTTGTTTGAGATGGAAGATAATAAAAAAGAGAAGAGCACTCCTCTTGCAAGCCGATTGAGACCTGTAGGATTAGAGGAATTTGTGGGTCAGGAGCATTTGCTGGGCGAAGGTAAAATGCTCCGCCAGCTAATTGAGCGAGACCAGATTTCCTCCATGATTTTCTGGGGACCGCCCGGTGTGGGCAAGACGACCCTTGCCAGCATTATCGCAGGGCGCACAAGGTCAAATTTTATTAATTTCAGCGCTGTCACCAGCGGTATTAAAGAGATAAAGGAAGTTATGCAGAGGGCGGAGGAGAGCCGCAGGATGGGAATGCGGACCGTGCTTTTTGTGGACGAGATACACCGCTTTAACAAGGCGCAGCAGGATGCCTTTCTGCCTTTTGTGGAGAAGGGCAGTATTGTGTTGATTGGCGCTACCACAGAGAATCCTTCCTTCGAGATTAATGCGGCGCTTCTGTCACGTTGTAAGGTCTTTGTATTAAAGGCGCTGGAGGAACGGGATTTAGTGAAGCTGCTTGACCGCGCATTGAAGGCGCCGGAGGGCTTTGGCAGACAGACAGTGCATATGACGGATAAGCAGATTGCCGCTATAGCGGCATTTGCCAACGGAGACGCCAGAACCGCACTGAATACGCTGGAGATTGCCGTGTTAAACGGAAGTATACAGCCGGACGGCAGTATTTTCATTACCGATGAAGGGATGGAGCAGTGTATCAGCAGGAAGTCACTGCTTTATGACAAGACCGGCGAGGAGCATTACAATATTATTTCGGCATTGCATAAATCCATGCGAAATTCGGATCCTGACGCGGCAATTTACTGGATGTGCCGTATGCTGGAGGGCGGAGAAAATCCTCTGTATATTGCAAGAAGACTGATTCGCTTTGCCAGCGAGGATATAGGAATGGCGGATTCTCACGCGCTGCAGGTTGCCGTGGCGGCTTATCAGGCGTGTCATTTTCTGGGAATGCCGGAGTGCGATGTCCATCTTACCCATGCAGTCACCTATCTTTCCATGGCGCCCAAGTCCAATGCGCTTTATGTGGCATGTGAGGAATGCAAAAAGGACGTAAAGGAGAGACGTGCCGAGCCGGTTCCCATGCAGCTGCGAAATGCTCCTACGGGGCTTATGAAGGAGCTGCGCTACGGAGAGGGCTATCAGTACGCTCATAACACTCAGGAGAAGCTTACCAAAATGGAGTGCCTGCCCCAGTCGCTAAAGGACAGAAGCTATTACCGCCCCACTACCATGGGAGAGGAAAAGCAGGTGAAGGAACGGCTGGAGGCAATTAAGGCATGGAAGAGAAACTAAGTGAACGGCCGGAGGCATAGTAAAAATGCTGAAACGTCAGTAGCTTATTTTTGTTGATTTTTATGGGTGGAAAAAGTTTGATTTATAAGTGATTTTATGTTATAGTATTANAGGTAAATAAATAGAGACAATNAACGNNACATGTGGCACTTACGTGCGTAAATCTGATTACGNTACGGATTCAGNCATGTGTCAATCGATGGGCTTACAGGCANATGCTTTCGCATGTGTTTTTTTATTGTCGGAAAAACATGAGGCTTAGATTGCAAAATAAGCTTTATGGTTTATTTTGTAATCACAATTTTGTGCTGACGCCCCAATTTGCAGGTCGTTGGCAGAATGGAGGTTATTATGCAAAACAATACTTATTTAGGTACAGAAAAGGTGGGCAGGCTGCTAAGGCAATTTGCCATACCATGTATTTTCTCACTTATCATTTCCTGTCTGTATAATATCGTTGACCAGATATTTGTCGGCAACGGTGTGGGATACTTGGGAAATGCGGCTACCGGCGTTATCTTTCCGATTACGGTAGTAGGCTGGGGGGCTTCGCTCTTTTTCGGAGACGGCGCGGCTGCTGCACTCAGCGTTTCTCTTGGGCGGAATGAAACCGAAAATATTCANNGCAGTGTAGGNAACAGTATTTTGNTCTNGTTTCTNTCAGGCGTTGTGATCATTGCGATTGCATATCTGGGCGGAGATAGTCTGNTTCGCTTGATTGGTGCTACCGANGCCAATATTGAACTTGCAGAAGCTNATGGTTTCATTATTTATGCAATGATGCCGNTAGCTNTTGTCCAAAACNCGCNTGCCTCCATTATTCGTGCGGACGGCAGCCCCAAATATGCTATGGGTGCCATGCTTGTGGGTGCGGTGCTGAATATTATCGGAGACCCAATCGCTATTTTTGTTCTGGATTTAGGTATTAGAGGTGCAGCATATGCAACGATTTTGGGTCAGTTTGTCAGCTTCTTGATTTGTGTGCTATATCTTAAGAAAAGCAAGAGCTTTAAGCTGTCTCTTAACAGCTTCCGTCTTGATTTTAAGCTGCTTAAGCGGGTTATGTCGCTGGGAACCTCCAGCTTTCTGACCCAGTTATCCATTGTTGTTATCACCGTGATCAACAATATTCTTCTTGTTAAATACGGTGCATTATCGGAGTATGGCGCGGATATCCCGCTTGCCGCTTTCGTTGTTATCATGAAGCTGTTCCAGATTGTGCTGAATATTGCAATCGGTATTGCCGCCGGCGCCCAGCCTATTGTGGGATATAACTACGGGGCGAAAAAGTACGATAGAGTAAAGAAGCTGCTGAAACTGATACTCATTTCGACTGCGGCGGTGTGCCTTATCTGTACAGCAATGTTTGAGCTTGTTCCTACGCTGTTTATTAAATTATTTGGTACAGACAGCGAGCTGTATACGCAATTTGCTTCGCTGTGTCTGCGTATATATTTGTCGCTCATCGTCTTTACCTGTTTGCAAAAGGTTTGCTCTATCTTCCTTCAGTCTATCGGACATGCAAAGACGGCAGCGCCTCTTTCTATTTTGAGGGATGTATTTTTGATTATTGTATCTCTGCTTGCGCCCATGGTATGGGGCGTTACGGGTATTTTCTGGGCGGCTCCCATTGCGGATATTTTAGCGATTGCCATTACAGCGGTTGTTATGATACGCCTTTGGAGGCAGTTGTGCCGTGAAGAAAAAGAAGTGCCTCCTGTGGGTGATGCGGAAGCCGTGCTCAAACCCTCCGGAAAGGGAGTTATTATTGCAATTTCCCGTGAGCATGGTTCGGCAGGCAAGCGTATCGGTCAGCTTGTGGCCAAAAAGCTGGAAATTCCCTGTTATTATAAAGAAATGGTTGCCATTGCCGCAAAGGAAAGCGGTATAGCAAAGGAATTTATTTCCGAAATCAACTCAAATGACAATGCGATAATGAAAGAATTGTACTTGAGTACCGCAGCGGTTCAACAGGCAATCACAGCACAGGATAAAGCAATAAAAATGATTGCCGATGCCGGGTCGTGTGTTTTAATAGGTCGTGCCGTGGACTATGTTCTCCGTGAATATGATAATGTGGTAAAAATTTTCATTTATGCTCCGAAGGATTATCGTGTGGGCAAGGTAATGGAAATGTATGGCGACAGCAGGCAGGAAGCCGAAAGCAGTATTAAGCGTTCCGATGATGCAAGGGCTTCTTACTATAAGAATATTTCCGGTTTGAACTGGGGCAATCCTCATAACTATGACCTTTGTGTTGACAGTTCTATCGGCAGCGAGCAGTGTGCAAATGTGATTTGTTCCTATATCAACAGTAAAAACGCATAAATAAAGAAAGAAAATTGCTCATTGCCGATGAACGTGTTATAATGCCAGTAGGTGCTTATTTATGTCTGTGTTGCATTCACATACTTGTGATGCGCATAAAGCAGCGCAGGAATGAGGTAAACTATGTATAATGATATTATTTCAATTGGTCCGTTTACGGTACACGGCTATGGGCTTATGATTGCGATTGGAGTGATAGTGGCGCTTCTTATAGGCGAAGCTACGGCAAGAAAACGTGGNTTAAATCCCGACGCAATCTTTTCATTGACATTTNTATGNGCTTTTTTNGGTTTTGCCAGTGCANAGGTTTTATTTNGCATTATTGAATTTAAAAATNTGCTGGAAGACCCCATGNGCGTGCTTGCCGGTAACGGATTTGTAGTTTACGGCGGTATTATCGGCGGAATTCTTGCGGCGTATATATATTGCCGTATAAAAAAGCTGAGCTTTATTGATTATTTTGATATTGTGTTGCCCTGTGTGGCTGTGGCGCAGGGATTCGGAAGAATCGGCTGTTTTCTGGCAGGCTGCTGCTACGGGCGGGAGACGGATTCTGTTTTCGGCATTGAATTTACCTCCTCCGGCTTTGCCCCAAACGGGGTGAAGCTGATACCCACGCAGCTGATTTCCAGCGCGGGCATGTTTATGATAGCAGGAATTCTGTTCCTTTATCTGAAAAAATCCACAAGACCGGGAAGGACAGGAGCTTTGTACCTGATTCTTTATAGCATCGGACGTTTTGGCGTGGAATTTTTACGCAATGATTACAGAGGAGAGGTGGGTATTTTATCTACTTCCCAGTTTATCTCCTTATTTATAGTTGTTATCGGTATTGCAGTGTTTGTCACGAGGAAGGTAAGGATTGAGGTATCAAAAGATACGAATGAAAACGCTATGTAGAGTAAAACCGATGAAGGCAAAAGAGATATTTGGTGAAAATCTTTCTCAAATCCTTGACAAAATCGGGCTTTTTGCATATTCTGTTAATTAGGTAGAATAAGAAATGCAAAGAGCGAGGAGAGTACTTTTCACGCCGGATGTCAGAGAGGGGCTGTAAGTGGCTGGAAGCAGCGCCCATTTGGGGAAAAGGAAGTGCATTCGTGAGCAGGCATAAGGAAGTGTTTGACGGCTTTAACTACGTCAAGCATGGTATTTATGTCCGTAGGCGTGCGTTAAACGCAAAGGAGTGAAAGGCTTTATGAGCCTTTAATTAGAGTGGAACCGCGGATAAATTCGTCTCTAGGGAGGGATTTACCGCGTTTTTTTGTGGAGGCGGATATGGGGTTTATCCAAAATATCAAAGAGGAAATTAAAATTATCAGAGAGCGGGATCCGGCAATTCATTCTTCCATGGAGGTACTTCTTTANCCCNNCTTNAAGGTGNTGCTGNATTANAGGCTTGCGCATAANCTGNATCAGAANNANCACTTTTTTCTGNCTAGATATATTTCCCAGAGGGGAGTGAGGAAAACAGGTATTGAAATCCATCCGGGTGCCCGGATAGGGAAAGGTTTATTTATAGATCACGGAAACGGAGTGATTGTGGGAGAGACTACCGTTATCGGGGATAATGTGACATTGTATCAGGGAGTGACTCTGGGAGGAACCGGTAAGGAACATGGCAAGCGTCATCCTACCATCGGTAATAATGTAATGATAAGTGCCGGCGCCAAGGTGTTGGGGTCTTTTGCTATCGGAGATAATTCCAAAATCGGCGCGGGGAGCGTGGTACTCAGCGAAGTACCGCCCAATTCCACGGTGGTGGGCGTTCCGGGGAGAGTGGTAAAGAGAGGCAGCATGGCGTTGCCACAGGAGACTATGAACCAGACGGATTTGCCGGATCCGGTGAGAGAGGACATCAGCTGTCTGCAAAAGGCGGACACGGAGATGACCAACCGGCTGCTTGAGTTGGAGGAGGAACTGAAAAAGCTAAAGAGGCAGCTGGTCGAGGAAGGTAAGGAATAGCAGTCCGGGATTAAAAAGCAGTGAAAAGAGTGATAGATAAATAGAGAAAGGAAGGAAAAATATGCAGATTTATAACACACTTTCAAAGAGAAAAGAAGAATTCGTACCCTTAGAGCCGGGAAAAGTAAAAATGTATGTGTGCGGTCCTACAGTATATAATTTGATTCACATCGGCAACGCCCGCCCGATGATTGTGTTTGACACGGTGCGCCGTTATATGGAGCATAAAGGCTACGAGGTAAATTATGTTTCCAATTTTACCGATGTGGACGATAAAATTATCAAGAAAGCAAATGAGGAGGGTGTGGAGCCTGCCG